>NYVR01000119.1 GCA_002684655.1 Planctomycetota bacterium
CTTGCTGAAGGCATTGTCGTTGGCGGGAAATCGGTCCTGCAACTCACAGATCTGCTGCTCGTCCGGCGTCTTCTTGGCCTCATCTTTGGCGCGCCGCAACTTCCGTTCGCGTTCGCCTGGCTGGTTCGCCTCTGTGTCCTTGGCCGACGAGAACAGGTCGTCGAGGCGCTGCGACTCGTTCTTTTGGGCGGCGAAGAGGTTGTCGAGGTCGTTGCCGCCGCTGCGCTCATCGGCGCGCACGGCGCGGGCTTTGCCCGTGCGGGTGTCCACCTCGACCATCTTGTCGCAGCAGGGGCAGGGGAACGTGAACAGGTGTTTTGCCATGGTGGGGCGGCTGCGTGGGGTTCGCGCTGCGCGGATTGTGGGTCTGGGGCGGCCCCGCCGCAACGCTGGCGCCGTCTAGCCGGGATTTCTGTGCCACCTGGTCGAGCGCGCGCCCCCGTCGGTCGTCGCTGGCGCAGGCGGTCCGGGGCGAGCGACGTTCGTGCTGCCGTTCGACGCCAAGCGTTCAGGCGTCCTTAGGAATCTCCTCTGTCGCGACCGCCGAGGACGGTCTAGAACGTCCCCTTGCGTCCAGGGCGTCGAAACTTCCGCGCGGTGTGGCTCGCGCTGTTCACGACCTCGATGGGTTTGATGGCCATGCTGCCCGTGTTGGCCCTCTACATCGAGGAAGAGTTCGGGATCACAGACCCGACCGAGGTGGCCTTCTGGGCCAGCGTGATTTACGGGCTGGGACCGTTCTCCGCTGCGTGCATGGGGCCCATCTGGGGCGCGATGGGGGATCGCTACGGCAAGAAGCGCATGGCGGTGCGCGCCAACGTCGCGATCGCGATCACCACGGCGTTGATGCCCCTGGCTGCGACGCCGCTGTGGCTAGCGGCGCTGCGCGCCTTGCAGGGAATGTTCGCAGGCTATGTCGCTCCGGCGATGGCGTTGGTTTCGGGGCATCTCCCCAAGCGCGTGCACGGCAGGGTGATCGCGCGGCTGCAGGTGGCGATGGCGCTTGGTTCCTTCGTAGGGCCCTACCTAGGCGCTGAGGTCACCAGCCTGTTCGGGCGCAAGGCGTTGTTCTGGGTGGCATCCACGATGTCGATCCTGGGCGGGCTCCGCGTCTACATCTGCGCGGTCGATTCACCGCCCAGCCGCGCGACGCGATCGGTGACGTTCTTGACCGGCTTCCGTCGCGGCGTCGTTGAGCTGTTGGGGAATCGGGCCTTCGCGCTCTTGTTGGCGCTGCTGTTGGTCTTGCGGTTGGGTCAGAACATGCTCGAGCCGATGCTGTCGCTGTTTCTGCGAGAGTTGGGGCCGCAGGAGTGGATCGCAGCGTGGAGTAGCTCGGAGACGTTGGCGATCGACCGCACGATCGCTGTGGCGTTCGGGGTCCTCGCCGTCGGGCAGTGGGTGTTCACGCCGATGTGGGGGCGGCTGGCGGACCGACGCGGCCCCTTGCGAAGCTTGATCGTGCTGAGCCTAGGTCTCTTCTTCGTGCAGGGGGCGATGGTGTTCGTGACCTCGACCAATCAGTTCCTCTTGTTGCGCGTCGCGACCGCGTGCTTGATGGCCGGGTCCTTGACGCTGGCGTTTTCGTCGGTGAGCAAGCGCGTCCCCGACGAGCACCGCACGCTCTCCTTCTCGCTTGTGCAGAGCTGTATCCAACTCGGCCTCGCTTTTGGGCCGCTGGTCGGAACGACGGTCGCCAGGACGGAGCAAGGGACAGACTTCCGCCGCGCCTTTGGCGCGGCGGCGGCGTTGTGCCTCGTCGCGTGCGTCGGCATGTTCTGCTTGCGGCGCTCGGAGCGCCGCGCGTCGGGAGCTGGCGGATGTGCTCGTTGATCTTCGTGCGCGTCGACGGCGCGCTGTTCGTCGCGGCGAATCGAGACGAGCGCGTAGACCGCGCGTCTTCTCCACCCGAGGTTTGGCAGGGGCGTTGGCGGCGTCTCCTCTCGCCGATCGACCGCGTCGCAGGCGGCACGTGGTTGGCGGTCGACGGAGCCGGCCGCGTCGCTGGGTTGACCAACATCCACGGGGCGACGGCGGTCGCTGACGCGCCGTCGCGGGGCCATCTCCCGCACCTCGCGTTGGACCACGACGACACGCGGCGAGGCGTCGACGCGGTGCTGCGAAGGGTCGACGAGGTCGAACACGCCGGGTTTCAGCTGGTCGTTGCCGACAAGTCGCAGACCTTCGTGATCCGTCACGTCGAAGGCGTCGTCAGCTGCGAGGAGTGGCGCCAGCCCGTGCTCGCGCTCACGAATCAGCACGCGGCCGGCGCGTGGACGCCGCGCGGACTCTCACGCGCGGTCCGGGCGGACCTCGACGTCGCGCAGCGCCTCGACGCGCTCGCGACGTGTCTACGAGACCGCGGCGGCGACGGGCTGCACGCTGTCTGCAAGCACGGCGACGCTTACCGCACGGTTTCTAGCTCATTGCTGGTGCTGCCGTGGGACCGGGCGGTGGCCGCGACGTGGCGCTACGCCGAGGGCCCTCCAGACGTCACCGCTTTTCGAGACTACGGCGACCTCTCTGCGCAGCTGTGAAGTAGGCACCCGCTTTCAGCGTCGCTTGTCGAGGTCTGCTAGGTTGAGGCGGGCGTTCGCGGCGGCTTCTTCCGCCGCCTGACGTTGGGCGGTCGACGCGTCCGCGTCTCGGATGATCTTCGCCGCCAGCGCGAGCGCCCGGTCGTAGTTGCGGCGGGCCTTCTGGAGGTCCTTTGGCGTGGCGAGGTGGTAGTGCAGCACGACGCCGCAGTCGTTCCAAAGCTGTGGCGAGTCGGGCTCTCGCTGGAGCGCGTATTGGTAAGAGGTCAGGGCGCGCTCGTATGCGCCAGTCTCGCGGCACAGGAACGCGTGGTTGTTCCAGGCGTCTGCCGAGTCTTTGAGGCAGGCGGTGACGTGGTTCAGGTCCCTGCTGTTCTCGATGCGCTTCTGGTGCCAGGCTCTGTCGCCGAGGAACTGGACCATCGCGGCGACCTGAACCCGCTGCGGCGTCGCGAGCTCGCGGAGAACGTCGGCGAAACCGGGCGCGCTGCGTTGCGCGTATTCGGCGGCGAAGCGCTCGGCCGCGTCGTAGTCCCCCAGGTGGTAGGAGCAAAGGAAGCTGTAGTAGGCGACGTTGTGTGCGCCTGGGTCCTCGTCTCGGACCGCTGCGAACCCAGCGAGCGCCGCCTCGAACTGTAGACCTTCTAACAGCGCCTTCGCCTCATAGAACCGCAGCGCGGAGTTCTTTCGGCGTCGCACGACGGCTGGATGGTTGGCGGCGGCCTCGAAGCGTTCACGCAGGCCTCGATATAGGTCGCGGCGCGCCTGCCACGTCATCCCGCGGGTGAGCAGGGCGTGGTCGACCGCGAGCTCCGGATCAATGGCCAGGGCGTCGTGGAGGTGGCGGCGTGCCTGATCGGGCTCGCCGTCGAGGGTCGCCAGTTTGCTTAGCGCTACGTGTGGGTAGGCGCGCGAGGGGTCGAGCCGCAGCGCCTCTCCGAACGCGTTCCGGGCGATGAGTCGCTGCTGGTGGAGCCGCTTTACGACCTGCGCGCGCGCGGCCTCGTCTTCCTCGACGGCGTCCAGCTCCTGGAGGTGCAAGCGGACACGGTCCGCGGCGATGCGTCCGACGAGCACGTGAGCGCCGGGCCGGTTTGGGTGAAGCCGCGCGGCTTCGTCTGCCTGTCGTGAAGCCTCGTCCCACTCGCCGAGGAGGTAGCGGGCCTGCGCTAGCAGGAGACGACAGTCGGCGTGTCGCGGGTCTCTCCGGAGCACGTCGTCGGCGATCGCCGCGGCCTCAGCCCAGTTGACCTCTGGTTGCACAACGCCGGCGTCGCGTTCGGTCTGCAGCAGCAGGGTGCGAGCGAGGAGCGCGTTGACCTCGACGGCGCCTTGAAAGCGCGCCCGCGCCGCGTCGAGGAACCCGACGGCCTCTCGAAAGCGGCCGCTGCTCCCCAAGCATTCGCCCGCGGCGACCACCCAGTCGATCCGCTCAGGAGCGGCGGCGGCGAGCTGCAGGAAGGCGTCCGCGGCGGCACTAAAGCGCCCGTCGTTCTTCGCCGCGAAGGCGGTCGCCCGCAGCTGGTTTTGTTCCTGTTTCGTAACGACAACGGGCGCCGCCGGCTTCGCGTCTGGCTGCCCGCTTTGCGCCGCCAAGGTAGTGGCCAGCAGCAGCGCCGCGAGAGCGCGAGATCGCGAGGTCATCGGGGGGATCATGCCTACTTGCCCTGCAAACGCTGTTCCGCGTTTCGCAGGTGGATACGCGCGCCTGGTCGGGCGGCGCCAGGGTAGTAGTCCATGCTCTTCTTCGCCGCGGCCTTCGCTGCGGCGTAGTCCTTGCTGTGCTTGAGGTGCCACAGCGCGAGGTTCTCGTAGCAGTCACCGACGGCCTCTTGGAGCTGCTGTATCTGGTCCTCGTTTTCGGGGGCGTCGTTGGCCAGCGTGTCGTCACCGTCGGCGATGGCGCTGTCCAGCAGCTGCTTGACGAGGTCCCAATCGCGCTCCAGGTGGTAGATCGCGATCAGCGCGCAGTCGTTGCGGAGCCGGACGTTCTTAGGGTCGAGCTGCTGCGCCCGCGTGTAGGCCTTGTAGCTCTGCTCGTACATCTCTTCCGCGGCGTCCCCTTCGCCTCGGCGTTCGAGCACGTTGCCGTAGTCGCGCGCGAACAGCCCCGAATTGTTGAGGAGGTCGACGTCGCTGTTCGCAGCGGTCGCTGCCTGACGGCTGATCTGTTCCAGCTTGCGTAGGTTGTTCTTTCGGTAGTAGTAGTCGACCAAGCCGAGGATGCCCCGCTTGATGGTCTCGGTCAGTCCGAGGTCCTGGTTGATCATGTCGGGGCGCATCGACGCAGCTCGGAGCAGCAGCTCCTCTGCGCCGTCGCGGTCGTCTTTGACGTTGAGCGCGATGCAGCCCTGCTTGCCGACGACCATCGCGATCCACTGGTTGCAGGTGTCGGTGTAGCCCGCGTTCTTCTGCATCGACGACTCAAAGCTGGCCATCGAAGCCGCGAGCGTCTTTATCGCGTCGTCGGCCTTGCCTGACTGCCGCTCAGATTGCGCGAGGTAGAACTGCGCTTTGCCGCGATACCAGACCGTTCCGGCGTCGTCGCGCTTGGTCAGCGCCTCGACCGCGAGCGGCAGCTGCTTCTGCGCGTAGGCGGTGTTGATGACCTGGTCCAACAGCGGAAACTCCGTCGGCGCTCGATCGGCGGCGCGCACGTAGACGTTGACCGCTTCGGCTGGCGCGCCCGCCCAGGCTTCGGTCGCCGACCACAGAGACAGCAGTCCCGCGTCCAGGGCGCCCTTTTGTTCGAGCCAGCGCAGCGAGGTGCGAGCAGCGCTCAGCAGCTCGCCGTCGTCGCCGCCGCCGCTCTTTTTCTGGGCGTAGGCGCGGCCCGCGGCGTTTGCGCGCAGCGCGTGCGCGGCGCGGTTCTCATCTTCGCTGCCGCCGCCTTGTGACTGCATGTGCAGGAGCAAGCTTGAGGCGGTCTGGCTGGCCTTCGCCAACTCGCCAGCGTCATACTGCGCCTGCGCGAGGAACTGGCGCGGCTCGTTGGGCTCCGCGTCGAGTTCGACGGCGCGGCTGAGCGCGGTGACTGCGTCCTGATAGAAGAACGCTGTGCCCTTGCGGTTGTTGTCCCGCGCTTGGTTGGCGAGCATCCAGGTGACCTTGCCTTTAAGGAAGTGGTAGGGGGCGTATTGCCGGCAATCCTTGGCGAGCTTGTCGAGCACGTTGAGCGCGCTGTCGAAGTCCTCGTTGCTGATCGCTTCGTCGATGCTCGGCTTCGCTCTCTTTAGGGCCTCGGCGGCGCCGCCCTGACCGCGCGACGACCCCGCGAGGCGGTTTTGTAGCTGCGCGCGCGCGGTCGAACCGAGGTCGGCCTCGCCTTTGTTGCGCAGCAGCGCCGCCGCTTCGCGTCGCTGATACGGGAAATACTTCACGGCCTTTTCGCAGTAGGGCCGGTAGTCCTCAAAAGGCGCGCGCAGGTGTTCGCGCATCAGGACCGCGATGTTTTGCCACGCGTCACCGACGGCTTCTTCGAGCAGCTCGCGCTCGCGCGCGGGGAGGCTCTGCTCCGCCAGCTGCGTTGTGCCGATTTCGATGGCGCTGTCGAAGCACTCGCGCGCCCTGTCGAAGTCGCGGTCCAGGTGGTAGATGAGCATCAGCCCGCAGTCGTTGACGATGCGCGCGTCCGTGGGAGACAACGCGACCGCCTTCTCGTAGTAGCGGTAGCTGCGCTCCCAGAGGTCCATGGCCGCGTCGGCGTCGCCGTCCTTGGCGACTTGGACGCCGAGGTCGCGAGCGGCAAGCGCCGCGTTGTTGTAGACGAAGCCCCAGCGGTCAGGGTGCTTTTGAATCACCTGTTCGTTGAACGCCAGGGTGCGCTGCAGCGCTCGCTCGGGCGCCTGTGTCAGCGCGACGTGGATGGCGAAGGCTGCGCCGGTGTAGTGGTTGCCGAACGAGTCGGTCAGTTGCGGGACGCTGTCGGTGTAAGACGTCGCGGCAGGAGACGTCTCCGCTGCGCGGAACATGTGTCTCGCAGCGCCGTCGAGGTCGCCGGTGTCGGCGGCGCAGCGCGCCATCGCGAGGTCGCACAGCGCTTGCCATTGGCCGGTCGCCTCACGGTGCTGCGGCATCAGCGCTAGATACTCTGCGAATACTTCGCGGGACCGGCGATAGATGCTCATTGCCCCCTGGAAGTTGCCTTCGCTGCGGAGGCGGTCGGCGCGGACGTAGATCGCGCGGCCTTCATACCAGCGCAGGGCGGGCGCCTCCGGCTTCTCGCGGACGAAGCGCCTGTAACCGCCGACGAGCGCGTCATGCTGGCCGTTCTGCGTCATCCAGTCGATGTACGCGTCATGGATGGCGGTCTCTGCCGGCCAGTTGGTGAGCGCCGCTTCGTAGGTTCGGACGACTTCGCTGCTCTGGCCGAGCCACTTGTAGACGTCAGCCGTTGTGCGCGCGGCCTCGGCCGGGTGATCTGTCCTGGCCTCCGCGAACCCTGCCAACGTTTGCTGCGCGAGCGTCGTGACGCTCTCGCTGGGGGGGATCACCCCGCGCGCGTCCGCCTCGCCAGACGCGAGCTCCGACTGGCGCGCGGCGACCAACATGCGGTAGTCGCACCGGGCCTTCACGAGTCGGGAGGTGGAATACTCGCTGCGGTTCCGTAGGCCCTGGATCTTGTCAAAGGCGCGAGCAGAGTGCGCCGCTGCGGCGCTGCCGGCTTCGTAGTTGCCCAACGCAAAGTGCGCCTCTGCGAACAGGCGCCACTCCTTCGCCCAAGACTCGGTGTCGCCTCGGTCGAGCGCGGCTTCGAAGTCGCGCGTGGCGTCGAGCAACAAGAATCGCTTGCCCGATCGGTTCGGCTCGCGCGCCATCTGCAGCGAGCACTCAGCGAGCAGCAGCCGCGCTTCTTGCAGCTTGTTGTTCTCCTTCAGCAACTGCTCGGCGGCGTTGGCGGCGGCGTCGATGTCCGTCGTCATCAGCGCCCTGGCGGCGTCGAGGCGTTCGCGCTCCGCGCCGGTCGGTGCGTTGATGCTGGCACAGGCGGCAGCCATGACGGCGGCGCACCACAGAGGGGTCATTGGGTTCATGTGTCGTGGCCCGGCGGTGTGCCGGGCGAGGCTCGTTTGGGAGCGTGCGATCGAGAGGTCGCTGCCACCGCATTGTTGCGGGTTCCAGGGCGGAGCGGAAGAGCTGTTGGTATCGGCGCCGGGTTTCGCCGCTACAGCCGCGCCGCTCGGCGGGTCGATCTCAAGGGCAGGAGATCCGCAGCGATGAGCCCCAAGAGTCCGTTGCCTGGTGCTGGTTTGGTTGCGCTGGCGGCCCTGTTCAGCTGCGGCGAGCCCGTTGGTCAGGACTCGGCGGCCGCGCCGCTCCAGGAGGCTTCGGCGCGAACCTCATCTGACCGGCTCGTAGCCACGGAGACCGCTCGGCGCTCCCGGTTTGAGGTCGTGGGCCGTTACCTGTCGCGTCCTGAGGCGCTGCCTGGAGACGTCTCGTATTTAGAGTCTCTCGCGGCGCGCTACGCATCGCGCGGCGTGCGCGTCGTCGTCGTCGCGTGCAGCCCCGCTGCACCGGGCGTCGAGCGCTTGCGGTCCTGCGACGTCGTCTTCGCCGATGTGTTCGGCGCGGAGGCGGCGTGGCGCCAGGAGCTCTTGGCGGACGGCGGAAGGATCACGCTGTCGGTAGACGCAGGGCCGGTGGCTTTCTCGGGGTCTCCCGGCTGCGGGCTTGTGGACGCGCTGGACCGCGCCCTGAGCAACACGGACGACGCCGAAGATCAGCGTCGCGCCCGCACGTGGCGCGCGAGGCTATCTACGAACTACGACGACCTCGAAAGCAGCGCGACGGTCCGGTTGCTGGTCCCGATGGTGGAGCAGTATCCGCGGGACGGGCTGCTCCAAGGGTTGCTCTACCTGACCTTGGCCACCAAGGCCAACGACGTGGAGGCTGCGCGTGCCTCGCGGGTCCGCGCCGTTGAAGCGATGTCGGATTCGCCACGGGCGTTGGCCGTGTTCGCGGACCTCGCGCTTCGCGGTGATCCGTTCCGTCGAGAGGTGGCGCGCGACCTCCGTCCCGTGCTCGAAACCGCGGCGACGCAGGCGCCCGAGGATCCGCGCTTGCTGCTGGCGCTGCTGCGCGCGCTGGTCGTCGAGCGCGACGCTCGCGCCGTCGGGCGCCTCGCGATGGTCAGCCGCACCGCGGTGTCCCGGACGTTCGCGGGTTGTTTGGATTATGCGATGACCTTGGCCAGCGCACAGACGCCAGAGGTGCATCGCTACCTGGCCGAGAGCGCCATCCAGCAGGCCGACCAGTTGGGCGCGGACGCCAGGTCGCTGGCGGCTGCTCGCTACGTCGTCGCCCTGCGGTGCGCCGCCGATGCACGGGGCGCGGCGGCGCTGCTCGACGCGTATCTTCGGGAGCAAGACGACATCTACAGCAGCAACAACGACGCCTGGGGCCTGCTGACCGACCTGCAGACCCTCGGCCGCTTTGATCTGTTCGCCTTGGGGCTCGTCTCGCCGCTGCTGGCAGACCGCCCGGCGATGGATTACTTCGAACTCGACACCGCGGCGCTGGCGATGTTTCGGGCCGGGCGGCTGGCGGAGGCCATCGAGCTCCAAGGCAGCGCGCTGCAGCAGGGGGGGAGGCAAGAGGTCGCCTACCGCGCCCGGATGGCTCGCTACCTGTCGTATTCTCAGCCTGCCGCTGGCCGCTAGGCGCAAGAACAGGTGTTTGGGGTTGCGCCGAGAGGCGCGCTGGCTATCTTGTTCCGCCCTCCGAAACCCACACCCAGCTATGTCCAGAGTCTGCGCAGTCACCGGTCGTCGCACCCGAGTCGGAAACAAGGTTAAGCGCCGCGGTCTAGCCAAAAAGGACGGCGGCGTCGGACGCCGCGTGACGGGTCGCAGTAAGCGCAAGTTCAAGCCGAACTTGCAGCCAGTGCGTATCCTGACGCCCGACGGCACGGTGATGACGCTCAAGCTGTCGACGAAGGTCATCAAGCGTGGGGTCATCACGCTGCAGAAGGGCGACAAGACGGTCTCCTTCCCGCTGGTGAAGGCGATTCGTGGCCGAAACCGCGCATTCACGAAGAACCAAAAGCCGTAGCGCGGGCTCGGTCCGCCAGCCTGAGGTCGCCATGTCCGACGCTTCCTCCGACGCTTCCTCCGACGCCGATCCGCAGCGCGATCTGAGCGACCCAGACCAGGCTTTCCAAGCCGTCAGCGAGGCGAGCCTGCGTTTGATGGCCGGAGCCGTCAGCAAGCCGCGCTTGGCCCAGCTGAAGATCGCGGCCCAGCAAGAAGAGGCTGAGTATCCCTGGCAGCGCATCACCCAGGCGATCGTTTCCGAACCCGTAGAAGGTCAGGGGCTCGTCAAGCAGGGGCTGGTCGCGCAACGTGACTGGATCTTGCGAGGTGGACGCGTCGCCAAGGGGCCTTCTGTCGCCAGCCGCGCTAAGGGCTTCTTCGCCCGCCTTACGGCGCAGCTGATCTTCGGCGTGATCTTTACGGTCGTCGTCGTGCTGCTGTTGCTGCTGCTCAAATACCGGTTCGGCTGGAACATCTACTGGCTGCTCGACACGACGCTCGAGCTCATCGGCGCGCCGCCGCGCTGATTCGGTCCGCAGTCGGTTGCCGTGGGCCGGATGCCAGCTAGGGTTGTCGGGGCAGCGAAAGTCCCGATTTGGGCCTTGGAATCTTGTTGAGAAACGACCGGAACTCGTCAAAGTGCTCCACGGCTCCTGAGGCCAGGCTCACAGCCGAAATGGCGATGATATCGGTAAAACACATTGAAGAAACAACTTGTGACTCTTTCGGGGCGCCAATCCGAGCTTTTGAGAGGCGTCGATCTGTCGAAAATTGCGTGAACTGGCTGTTGAAATCCGGTGGACGAGTGGCATGATTCGGGCTCGGGCCGATCTCCAGACAGCTTGCCTAGTTGTCTGAAGGGAGGACCGGACGGAGAAGTCCTCGGACGCCTCCGTAGCGAAATGCTCTCTGACTGTTTTGGTTCGGATGCTCCTGATTGACCATCGGGAGCGCTTCGAGATCCTGACCCGATCTCGATCCAGCAGACAACGTCGGGTCGTGGCTGTGTGGTGGAGACCAGTATCCCCCTCCCTAACCGCCCTCTCCATTGCGTAGCCTGACCCGCATCCACGGGCCTCAGTTCTGACCGGCTGAGGCCCGTATTTTTTTGCCCTGAGCGAGGCTTCGTAGCCTCGGGGGGCGAGCGACACTAGCTTTCGCTGGGCCTCGCAGTCGCCGCGGGCCTCGACGATAGACGATGACCAGACCAGGCTTTCGGAAGGGCCGCTCAGGAGGGGGCCGAGCACAAGCAGCCGAGACCGACGGCTTCTTGAGCAGCTCCTTGTTCTCACAGGCGCAGATCCTGCACCTGATGAAAAACGAGTTCGCCCGGGCGCGCCGTCACGGCATCCCGCTCGGGGTCGTGCTCTTGCAGGTCGACCGCCTGCCGCAGCTAGTAGACCTGCACGGCGCCGGTCTTCGGTCGACCGTGAAGCAGGCCGTCGCTGGCGTGGTCCGCGACAAGACGCGAGGCTCGGACTTGCTCGGGACGACCAACGACGACCGCTACTTGCTCGTGCTCCCGCACACGGACGCGCAGCAGACCCGCCTCGTCGCGGAGCGTATCTACCAGGTCTTCTCCAGCCTGGAGGTCCGCGTCGAGGAGCGCGCGCTCGCGCTTTCGGTCAGCGTCGGCATCACCGCGTGTGATGATCGCTCGACCCTCTTTTTTGACTCGCTGCTTTCCCAGGCGGAGTCGGCGCTGCGTTACGCGATGGACGCGGGCGGGGACCAGGTCGTGTCGTTTGCTGAGACGACCCTGCTGGCGGGCGCAGACGGCGAGTTGCCGTTGAGCGAAGACGACTTCGCTTTGCCCGAAGACGAGCTCGATCCGCCGGCGTCAGAGGAGCGGCGGGATGGTTGAGGGTGCCATGCGTATCCTGTTGGTCGAAGACGAGCAGACGATCGCGGTGACCCTCTCCGACGACCTCGAGGCCGCAGGGCACGAGGTCCTGCATGTTCCCGACGGCAAGCAGGCGATCCGTGAGCTGCAGCGGAAGAGCTTCGATGTCGTGATCTCCGACGTCCGGCTCCCAGGCGCAGACGGGCTCGAGGTGCTCCGCGCAGCGAAGCAGGCGCGGCCCGACACCGAGGTCGTGATGATGACGGCATACGCCACCGTGGAGCACGCCGTCGAGGCGATGCGGCTTGGCGCGGACGATTACATCCAGAAGCCGTTCCTCAACACGCACGTCCTCGATCGACTCAACCGCATCGGCAAGGTCCGCGCGCTGCTCAACGAGAATCAGCGCCTTAAGGAGCAGCTGCAGACAAAGGAGGGGGGGCTCCCCGGCGTAATCGGGCAGAGCCTCGCGATGCAGTCGATCTTCAAGACCATTCGGACCGTCGCGGTTACGGACGCCTCGGTCCTCATTGAGGGCGAGAGCGGCACCGGCAAGGAGCGGGTCGCCCGCGCGCTGCACATGCTGAGCAACCGGCGGGAACGCGCCTTCGTCGCGCTCTCCTGCGGCGCGCTCCCCGACACCTTGTTGGAGACCGAGCTCTTCGGTCATGAGAAGGGCGCCTTCACCGACGCCGGCCGCCAGCGTCGCGGCCGCTTCGAGGTGGCCGACGGCGGAACGATCTTCTTGGACGACATCGACGACATGCCGCTGTCGGTTCAGGTGAAGCTGCTGCGCGTGCTCCAGGAGCGCGAGTTCGAGCGAGTCGGCGGCGAGGACCTCGTCCAAGTCGACATTCGTGTCGTCGCGGCGACCAAGGTGCCGCTGCTCGACCACGTGCGGGAGGGCCGTTTCCGTGAGGACTTGTTCTATCGCTTGAACGTGGTCCCCGTACAGCTGCCCGGGCTGCGCGATCGCGAGGGCGACGTCCCGCTGCTTGTGCGCCATTTCATCGACAAGCTCGGCGGCGGGAGGGCGTTCACGGTCAAGACCGACGTCCTTGAGGCGATGAGCGCGTATCCCTGGCCAGGCAACGTGCGAGAGCTTGAGAACCGCTGCGCGCAGGCGATCGCGCTGTCCGGCGGCGCGAAGATCCTCAAGAAAGAACACTTGCTCCCGGTCGACAAGTCGCGGCGGGCAGCGTTGGAGCCGCCGCAGAAGCTAGAGACGCTCCGCGAGATCATGGTGGAGGCCGAGCGAGCACACATTGAACACGTGCTGCGCGGCGTCGGCGGGCACCGCACCAAGGCTGCTTCGGTGCTCGGCATCTCCCGCAAGGTGCTCTGGGAGAAGCTGAAGGACTATGGGATCAGCTAAGCGCGCGGCGTTGTCGTGGCTGCTGCCGCTCGCGGCGCTGTGCGGGCAGCAGCAGGTCGCGCCGCCGCAGCGGTTCGAGCGCGTCCTGTGGTGCAGCGACGCGGCGGTGGGTGTGCCGCTCGCGCAGCGATCGGGCTTCACCGCCGTGCAGCTGCCCCGCGGCGGTGATCCGGCGCCGATCCGCGCGGCCGGGTTGTCGTTTTACCTCGATCAGCCCGTCGGCAAGGGAGTGCTGGAGCTTCGCGACGAACAGTGGCGTCCTGTTGTCCAGGAGTTCGAGCGCACCAGGGATCCATCGCGCTTGACGCGTCCGGGCTGCTTCGCGGCGCCCAACTGCGTAGCGGCTGCTGCTGCGGCGGCGAAGCGGGAGGTCCTGCGGGTTGGCGCTGACGGCCTGTTGTTTGTAGCCCTGGCCGACGAGGCGTCTTCGACCCGCCATAACGCGCCGCTGGACACCTGTCGCTGCGCCCGCTGTCTCGCGAGCTTCCGAGCCTCTTGCCGCGCGCGATTCGCCGACGTCGAGAGCCTCAACCGCGCGCTCGGGACCAGCTACGCGCGCTTCGAGGACGTCGCGCCGCTGAGCACGGATCAGGTCCGCACCCGCGAGCTCAGCGGTCGCCGCCTGCCTGCAGATCTGCGCGCGTGGTCGCTGTGGCTGGACTTTGTCGACGCGCAGTTCGCGGCCGCGGTCGGGGAGATCCAGCGAAGCGTCGCGCGCGCGGTCCCGCGCGTCCCTGTCGGTTTGACCGGTCTGGCAGTGCCCGGCGCCTATGGTGGCCATGACTACGCCCGGCTGCTCGCTGGGCACACGCTGGCAGAGCCCTACGACATCGGCGGCTCGATCGAGCTGGCGCGCGGCTTGATGCCGAGCGTTGTGCACCGCTACGAGACGCTGGCGCCGCCTGCCGCTGGCTCAGCGACCCAGAAGCTGGCGCTGGCTCCTTATGTCCGCGCGCGGCTGGCCGCGATGGCCTGCCGCGGCACCGCAGGCGTCGTCGTTTGGAACGACCGTACGGTCGCGAACGAAGCGGGTGAGCTCTCGCCTTTTGGGCGCGCAGTGCAGGCGGGGTTGCGCGGCGTAGGAGCGCAGCTCGACGCCTTGGCTGGGGCAGCCCTCGAACCTTCGGGCGTCTGGCTGGTCGAGTCGCACGCGTCGGTCCGCGCGTGGTGGATGATCGACTCGGCCAAGGACGGCATGACATGGGTGCGGCGTTTGGAATCCTATGAGGCCACGCACAGCACCAGCCAGGCCAGCCGCCGCGGTTGGATTCGTTTGCTGCAGGACCTCGGCCATCAGCCAGAGTTCGTCGCCGCTGCAGCGCTGCCCGAGCGGCTGCTGATCGAGAAGCCGCGTTGCGTGATCTTGCCGGCGATGCTGTCCATCTCGGATCGATTCGCGCGCGCCTTGACGATCTATGTCGAGGGTGGCGGCGCGGTGATCGCGGATCACTCCGCCGGCCTTTACAACGAGCGCCTTTTGCGCCGTGCACGCGGAGCTCTCGATGAGCTGTTCGGTGTGCGGCAGCGCTCGCTCGCGTGGCAGGACCTGTTGGTCCGCGAGGGGCGAGCGACGTCGCCCGGTCGCGGGCTGCCGCGCGCCGAGCGCGGCCTGCGCGGCAGTATCGGGGTGCGCGGCGAGGACGACGACGCCTCTCTTGAAAACGTCGTCCGACGGGGGCGCGCTCACTACTTGAACGTGCCCGTGTGTGCGTATCCTGAGTGGCGTCTGCAGCCGCGGAACGTCGAGGTCGCGAAGCAGCTGCGGCGCCGCGTTCGAGCCGCGCTCCAGCGCGCGGGGGTGATGCCCCCGTGCGAGGTGCGCGGAGAGGGGCTGCCGACGATCGTCGATCGTTCGCCGCTGCGTCTGCGCGACGGTCGCCGGGTGCTGGCGGTCAGGCTGAACGCGCTGGAGCGCCCCCAGCTGCTGCAGCAGCTCGCGCAGCGCGGACCGCTGGGGCTTGAGCTGATCTTCCCAGCGGCGCGCGCTTTGCGGCTGTTGGGCGGCGCGGAGCTGGGGCGCGTCGATCGCTGCACGGTCACCTTGGATGCGTTCGGCGCGGCCTTCGTGGAGGTCGGGCCGTGAACGCGCTCGGGACCACGGTCCGCGTAGGCGCGCCAGCGGAGCGCGCGGTGCTGGTCTCCGACCTACACGTCGGCGACGTCGGCGACGACGTCTTCGCGTCGCTGGCGTCGGCTGTGGATTACGCCTGTGACAACGCCGACGCGCTGTTTGTGCTCGGGGACCTCTTCGACAGCTACGTCAGCCGCGCGCAGATCCGCGTCGGCGTCTGGCGCGACGTCGCCGCGCGCTTCGCCGCCGCGGCTGAGCGCGGCCTGCGCGTCGTGGTGATGGTCGGAAACCGCGACTTCCTGCTGGGCAGCGAGTTCGAGGCGGCCAGCCGCGCGGAGCTCGTGCCAGGCGGATACCGGGCATCCGTCGGCGGCGTCGACACGCTGCTGCTGCACGGCGATGAGCTCTGCCAAAACGACCTGCCCTATCAACGAGCGAAGCGTTGGTTGCGGCATCCGATCACGCGGGGGATCGCGCGGATGTTGCCGCTGGGGCTCGCGCGCCGAGCCGCGGAGCGCGCCAGGCAGAAGAGCCAGCGCGTCGTCACCCGCGGCGACCAGGACCGGTTCCTGCCGTCGGAACGTGCGGTCGACAGAGCTCTTGCGTGCGGGGCGCAGCGGCTGGTCTTCGGGC
>NYVR01000120.1 GCA_002684655.1 Planctomycetota bacterium
CGCGATCGGCGACCAAATGGATCGGCTCGGTGATCGCGAGGTCGATCTCACCGTCCGCGATCTGCGCGGGCGCGTCGAGGTGCTCCTCAGGCTGCAGCAGCTCCAGATCTATCCCCGCGTCCTGGAACCAGCCCTTCTCCAAACCAATCGCGAACGGAGTGTGATCGGGGTTCAGGAACCACTCTAAGGCCAACTTCATCTTCATCGTCATCTGCTCTGTGTGCTGCGTCGGCAGCGGGTCAGCGGGCGGCCTCCGCGGCGGAGAACCAGCCGCGCGCAGCCCTCGCCGAGCGCGTCGTCGACATGGCCTCCCCGGCGACCAGCACGCAGCGTAAGACACCAGCTACATCAAGCCCAACTAGAACAACGAGCCAGCGCCGACGACGCCGCTAGCGAGTCAGCCTGACCGCCCCGGCGAACGGAACACCCCGCCGCTGCGCTCAAGACGCAACGACACGAGAGTGTCACGCCCTTCATCCCTAGTCTGCGGCCCGCGCCGGCGTCTCGACCCGAGACGGCCGGCGCCGCCAGCGCGCATCCCGCCACTTGGGCGAATCTATATCCAGCGTGCGGCGAAAGCCCCATGGGCGACGTCATGGACCGAATGCCATTCCACGAGCGGATCTTTGAGGGCCTCCAGGCGCGTTGGCACCGGCCATCGACGCGGCGCGGGATCGGGCGATTTCTAATCGCCGCCTTCTTCTTCTCGATCGGCTGCATCGAGCTCGCGCGTCAAGGGTTGGTTACGGAGGTGTTCGGCAGGCCCCTGCCAACCAACCACCTCGCCGCGATCGCGTGGGTATTCACGCTGCTGCTGATCGTCGAAATCCTCGATCTGATCTTCGCCCTGGCACAGTCGGTCGCGAACGCCCTCGGGAAGCAGCTTGAGATCTTCTCGCTGATCCTGATTCGAAAGACATTTGACGAGCTAGCGAGGCTACCGGAGCCGATCGGCATCGAGGGCTCGACCTCGGTGCTCCTGGAGATGGGGGCGCTCGCCGGTGGCGCGCTGCTGGTGTTCGTCGCGATCATCTTCTACTACCGACTCCAACGGCATAGCCCGATCTCCGAGGACGCCGTCGAGGTCGCGCAGTTCGTGTCCTTCAAGAAGGCGATCTGCCTGCTCCTCCTGATCGCCTTCCTGATCACCGGCGGCATGTCGGGATTCCGGTCGCTGACCGTGGAGCACCCCGGCGCCCCGCTGTCGATGGACTTCTTCGTCGTCTTCTTCACGGCGCTGGTCTTCTCGGACGTGCTGCTCGTGTTGGCCTCATTCCACGTAACGCGCGAATACTCGTTCGTCTTCCGCAACTTCGCGTTCACCGTCGTGACCGTATTTCTGCGGATTGCGCTGGTCGCGCCGCCCTATCCCAAGGCTATTTTAGGGAGCTCCGCGGCGCTGTTCGCGCTGGCGGCGGCCGCCGCCTTTGAGCTCAACCGCCCACGGCGCGACGAGCGCGAGTGAGCGACGTCCGCGCGACCGCGGCGACGACTCCGCGGTCGCGATGAGCGACGCGATGCGCCTCAGCCCCGCGCCGAGCGGACTCCGCCTGCTGCGTGCGCTGGCCAGCGCCACGCCGCCGCGGCGGCGGCGACGAGCAGCGCGATCAACGCGGACGCCGCGACAGGCCACGCGCTCATGAGCGGATAGAGCGAACCGACGACCAAGCGACGCAGCTCTTCGGTGACCAACAGACGACGCGGCACCGTCCACCCGTCTTCCCAAGAGCAGTCGCCGTCGCTGCCGAGCGTCAAGATCCCGACCGTCGGCAGGTCTCCAGGGTCGGCGTCGTGACTGCGGTCGCAGTTGTTGCCGTGATAGACGTGCCGTGTGCCCGCTGCGTCGACGAACTCGCTGCTGCTGTGGATGTGCCCAGCGAACTGCACCAGCGGCGCTGGCGTGACCGGCGCCGTCTCCGGGCGGTGCGCGAACACGACGACGCCGTGGGCAGGCCCGTCGGCGTCGGCCTTGGCCAGCAAATCACGCGACTTCGCGCTCAACTCACCGGCCGCGTTGTTGAGACCTAGGAGACACCAGCCGCCGTGGTCGAACCGCCACTCTGTTGGCCCCACCCACGCTTTGAACAGGCTGAGCCCGTCACCCGACCGCGCGATGTCATGGTTCCCAGGAACCACGAGCATCGGCACGCCAGCGCCGTGGGCGCGGATCGAACTGTGCAGCGCCGCATATCGACCCTCCGTCGCGTTGTTCACGGTGTCGCCCAGTTGGACGACGAGGTCGGGAGTCAGCTCTGCGATCTTGGTTTGCAGGTCTGCAAACTCGGAGAAGCCGTTCTGGATATCCCCGATCACGGCCACGCGCAGCGGGTCCGCGTCGATCCGCACCTCGTCGAGCGACGCCGACAACGCGTGCGGCCCCACCACCCACATCGCAGCGCCAGCGCCCCAGGAACCGGCGAGCGCCGCCGCCAACGCCCCGCAAACGAGGCTGAGGACTCGAGCGCGCGTGCGACGGTTGGAATGGTGAGACGTCATCGGCGTAAGAGCGGGCGACGCACATCCCCCGCCCCGCTCAGATAGGAGCAAAACGCCCAGCGGCGCGTCCAGGAAATATGGATACAAGCCCGCACGCTCGGACGCGCACGGCCACAGCACGCGCAGCCTCTGGCGGACGATGCCGCCACGTCACGGCGACCGAGCCACGCGCAAACCCGTCAAAGGCGACCCGGCCTCACCGTGCCTCGCCTTTGCCTTTCGACAAGTCCTGCAAGCGATCGCGTAGGGCCCCCAGACTCGCCCACGGCCCGTCCTCGCCGCTCAGCGAGGCGCCGAACCACGGGTGCGTCAAGCTGTGGTCTGTGATGCCCAAGAGCCCCAACACGTTGGCGCCAAAGAAAGACGCGAGGTGCATCGCGCCGCTGTCGTTGGTAATGACGTGATCGGCGCGGCGCATGATCGCGGCGGTCACAGACAACCTCGCGGTCAGCACCGCCGTGTCTGGATACTCTCGCTCGAAGCGCGGCCTGTCCTCCGGCGCGACCAGACCTAGCAGCGTGGTGTTGTCGGAACCTTTTATGAACGGGCGCCAGTGCGGCCACTCCTTGTCCATGCCCTTGTGGAGGTTCGCGGCGTATGGGCAGACGACGACGAACGGGCCCGACACCACGTCGGCCAACATGCGGTCGGCCTCGCGATGGGTCTCCGCGCTCAGCGGTATAAAATCCCCGCTGCGGTCGGGCTGCTTGCCCTCGCCGAACACCGCGCGACCGAGTTCGAAGTATTGCTGGACGCGGTGACCGGTCCCGCGCTTCGCGACGCGCGTCTTGCACAGCGGGTGGTAGCCCGTTGAAGCGACGCCGGCCAGCAAAGCTGGCAGAACCGCAGACCATGAGAGCGGGCAGAGCAACACGTCCGAGAATTGGCCTTGCCGATAACGGCGCGCCATCCAGAGCTTTTTTCGGACGCGCGCGTCTGCGACCACATCGAAGCCAGTCGCCGCAAAGATGTCGGCGACCCAAGGGTGCCCGAAACAAGTAAAGTCGACGCCGGCGTTCGACAGCTCCCGGAGCAACGGGAACGCCATCAGCGTATCGCCGAGCCAGTTGGGCAAACGAACCGCCAACCGTCCCGAATGTAGAGGAGATGTCACGTGGTGTGGCCTGTCGACGGCTCCGCCTCGGAGCCCATGGTTGTGGCACGGAACATTCGAGCCCAACGACCACGACGTTCCCCGCGCTGGACGGCGCCGTCAAGCTCATCGCGAACGGACCCGCGAACGCGCCCCGCACGAGGCGCCTCCGCCCGCTGGCGGGGTATACCCAGAGGGCCTCAGAGGCTCCTCCACACCCTGGCGGCGCCTCGCAGCTACGCGCGTGCAGCCGCTGACGTGACCGCGTCGATGATCAGAGCTGAGACAAGAACGCTTCAGCCGCCTGACGGTGCGCGGCCTGCTTCTCGGGCGCCATCCGCCGCGCGGTCGCGCACATCATCGCCCAGCGCGGGTTCTTGGCGAGCTCGTCGGCGTGATCGAGGATCCACCGCCAATAGAGGCCGTCCCAGACCGCGGTCCACGCGCCTGCACGGTGGTTGCTCATCTTCTTGACGTATGCCGAGCCGGAGAAGTAAGGCTTGGTCGTGATCAAACCGCCGTCGGCGTTTTGGCTCATGGCGTAGACGTTCGGCACCATGACCCAGTCGTAGCTGTCGACGAACATCTCCATGAACCACCGGTAGATGTCGTCGGGGTCGATCTCGCACAAGAACATAAAGCCGCCGAGCACCATCAAACGCTCGATGTGGTGACAGTAGCCCGTGTCTAAGACGCGCCTGATCACGTCGTCGACGGGTTCGACCCCCGTCGTGCCGTCGTAGAAAGCTGCGGGCATAGGCCGGCGATGACCCCAGTGGTTTGTCGTCCGCATCTTGACGCCCAGGTCGACGTAGGTCGCCCGCATGAACTCACGCCAACCCACGACTTGGCGGATGAACCCTTCGAGCGAGTTCAGCGGGACGTCGTTTTTGGCCGCGTGCTTGAGGGTCGCTGTGATGACCTGATGAGGCGTCAACAGGCCGATGTTCATCATCGGGGTCAACACGCCGTGCCACAGCCAGCCTTCCCCAGCGACGATCGCGTCCTCGTAATCGCCGAACCGCTGTAGCCGCTGCGTGAGGAACGTCCGTAGCCACTTGGCGGCTTCCTTGTGCGTCGTGGGGTAGATCCGAGCAGCGAGGCTGCCCGGGTGATCGCCATAGACCCGCTCCACTCGCTCGACCGCCTCGCGGTCGACCGCGTCCGCGGCGAAGGTCGGGATGGTCGGGAGCTGCTGCAGCATCGACTTCGGCACCTTCTTCCGGTTGTCCTCATCAAAGCTCCAACGTCCCCCCTCCGGCTCGTCACCGTCCATTAAGATGTCGAATTGACGACGCTGATGCTTGTAGAAGTCGGCCATGAACCAGCGCTTCCTGCCCGCGCGCCACGCCTGGTTCTCCTCGTCGGTGTTGAGGAACATCGGCGTGTTGAGGAACTCAAGATCGACCCCCGCCGCTTCGGCGTGGCGCCGCAACCGGCGCTCCAAGAGGTGGTCGTGGACCTCAGCACAACAGGCGTGGGAGACGCCTCGCTCGCGCGCGGCGCTGAAGAAGTCCAGGAGCGGATCACCGCCCGGCGCATGCTCCCAGTAATCGACCTCGCGCCCCAACTCGATGAGGTGCTCCTCGAAACACTTCATGGTGCTGCGGTGCAGGCGCAGCTTCTGCTTGTGAAAACGCGCCGGGTGGCGTTCGTCACCAAAGAACAATGCGTCTTCGACCAGCGCGACGGGCCGGGAAGCGTCCGCGAGCCCGGGGTGCCGCTCGAACAATTGGTGAGGAAAGACGAGGAGGGTCTGGGACGTGGGCATACGCGCAAGAGGACAGTCGAAGGCGGCGCCGGAGCCGCGCGTTCGCCGCGGCCCAGCTCCGATCAGGAGTTCGCCGAAATACGGTGATTCGATTCGGCCGGATACGAAGTTCGCGGCCGCCTCGCGCCGCTGAGGCGCCGCGCCCGGCGCGCAGCGGCCGGCGAGGGTCGCCCCCCTACAGCCCCCGCATTACGGCCCACGCGCGCCGCCTTTTTGCATCGCCGGGACGTCTCGACCGCCCGACGAGACAGGCGACAGCATCCAAACCGGCAGCGGGCGCGAAGGCTCCGCTATGAAGACGCTGATCCTCCTCCCCACAGTCCTCGTCGCGGCCCTGGTGCCGATGACCCTCTCCGGAGAACATTTCGCAGCTGACGCCGCCAAACTAGCGACCAACGACGCCGTCGACACCAAGCCTTGGTTTGTCGACACGGGCCACAGCATCTGCGTCTTCGCCTGCAAGCACGCCGACGCGGCGTGGTTCTACGGCACGTTTGATCGCGTCGAAGGCGCCTTGAAGCTGGACCCCGCTGACCTCGCGAGCAGCAGCGTCTCGTTGACGATCCCTATCGACAGCCTCGACAGCAACAACAAGGACCGCGACGGTCACCTGATGTCGCCGGACTTCTTCAACGCAAAGGAGAACCCGGAGATGACCTTCAACAGCACGAAGATCGTGGCTGACGGGAACAACCTGACCGTGACCGGGGATCTCTCGATGGCCGGCGTAACGCGCTCGATGACGATCCCCGTCGAGTGGACCGGTGACGGCGAGTTCCGCGGAAGGCGCCGCGGCTACCTCGCGCAGTTCTCGGTCAATCGGTCCGATTTCGACATGAACTACGGTGTCGCGAAGAAGACGCTGGGCGACGAGGTCCGGCTGACCATCAGCCTTGAGCTGATTCAGGCGAAGTAGGTTGGACCCGACCGTCCTGCTGAAGGGCGCGCTGCCGCCGATCGCCGCGGCGCTGCTGCTGGTCTCGATTTGTGGCCGGCGCGGCCTACCGCTCGCGGCAGGCATCGGCCTCTACCTCGCCTACGGACTGCTCAAAGACTGGCCAGCTGCGCCGTGGAGCCTCTGGCACCAGCCAAACGGCACAGCGTGGCTCGTTTGGGGCACCGTCGGGCTTGCGGCCGTTAGCACCGCCGATCACCTCGGCCTCTTCCCAGGCCGCTTGGCTCCGATGACGACGGCTGCGGCAGGCGCGGGAGCGCTCTGGTTGATGCTGACGAAGATGGCACAGCGATGGTCGGGCAGTGAAGCGGCGCTGCACATCGGCGTCGGAGGCGTGAGCGTGGCGCTCACGGCGCTGGCGATGCGCGGCGCGCTCGCGCGGTCCCCCAGATCGACGATCCCTGCTGTCATGACGACACTCTTGCTGTCCTTGGACGCCGGCCTCGTCACGCTGGGCAAGAGCGCGCTGTTGGGACAATTGTGCGGCGCAGTGGCTGCTGCGATCGGCGCCGCTGTTGGAACAACGATATGGCGGCGCGGCTTCACGCTAGCGGCCGCAGACGGCGCATGGATCGGCGGCACCCACGCGCTCTTTCTCCTCGCGGGCGTGCACCTAGGCTATTTAGCCTGGGCGCCGGCGTGCTGCGCGCTCGCGGCGCCGTTCACGTGGTGGCTGCTCCAGCCTGCCGAAGCCGGCCGCTCTGTCTGGTGGACGCTGCGGACCGCGCCGGCGCCGTTCGCGCTGATGGCTGTGGCGCTCTGGCTCGCGATGCCCGCAGACGACCCCTACGCATACTGAGTGGCCGCGAGCGCTCGGCGCGCGCCGATTGCCCTGCGCCTCATGCATCAGCCAGATCAAGAGGTAGGTCCGTGATCCGGCTTGCATTCGACGGGGTATCCACGCTACAGAACTAAGTCCAAGCAGCACATCTTGAACAAGATGCAGCACATCCTCTGAGTCCTTTTCATGTCCGGCGTGGCCGGACGCCTGTCACCGAGATACGGCGACCGCTCGTCTTGACGCTCTCGTCAGGCAGGCGCCCGCCGACCAGCCTGACATGCAGAACGCGACCACCCTGCGCATCCGCGCATTCACCTCTCTCCTCGGCGCGGCGACCCTCGCGCCAGCCCTGACGCTCTCACCAGTCGCCGTCGCGCAGGACGCATCGACGACCCAAGGTCCCGCGGCGTCCTTCCCACCGTCTTTCTGTGAGCGGTGGAAGAAGATGGGCACCCTCTACGAGGACGCCGACAACCCGCTGGTCCAGAAGTTCAAGGTCTTCGGCCGCCTTCACTACCAGTATGGCACGCTGGACGGCACGACAGCAGGGCAAGACTTCACCTACGACGCCGACCAGATCCGTCGATTCCGGACCGGCATCGGCGGCAACTTCCTCGACCACCTAGACCTCTACGCGGAGGCCGAGATCGGCAATGACCGTCGCCCCCGCGGCGGAGACTTCAACATCCGCTTCCAGCACATGTGGCAGTTCAAGGTCCACTTCGACGCCAAGAAGGCGTTCGACCTCGACGGCCTGGACATGTTCAAGATCGGCGTGGGATCCAGGGAGATCAACATGTCGTACGAGTGGGTGACCTCCTCAAAGCGGATCAAGACGGTCGAGCGATCGGCCATCGCGAACAAAATCTGGGCGTACAACTCCGAGTTCGCCAACCCGACCGGCGTGTGGACGGAGCTCGGGCTTGACCCGGTCGAGTGGACTCTCGGCGTGTTCAGCACGACCCAGGACGATTGGATCGCCCCGTTCGACGACGGCGAGCTCTACTACACCAAGATGAAGTGGGACCTTCGCGAAGGCGAAGGCTCCGACACGGACCTGCGCCTCGCTGCGTTCTACCAGGACGTCAGCGTCGACGAAGAGGTGCTAGCTGCAGGCGTCGAGTGGACCACAGCGCTGTCCCTGCAGCACAAGACCGGCCCCTGGGAGTTCCACGTAGAGGGGGTCGTCGGCGACAACGGCGACCAGTCCAACGCCGCCCGCGAGGGCGACTTCTGGGGCCTCGTGTTCATGCCGTCCTACTGGATCCTCGAAGACAGCCTCGAGGCGGCCTTCCAGATCCAATACCAGGGCGCGTCCGAATCCGAAGGGATCCGCCTCAACTCGCGCTACGCCCGACGCGCGGGCGTCCGTGACGGCATCCCCTCGGTCGAAAACGGTCGCGGCGACGAGCAGTTGACCTTCTATGCAGGCCTCAACAAGCTGCTGTGTGGCCACCAACATAAGGTCATGATCGGCGTCGAATACGACACCCTCAGCAGCGAGGGCGACGAGATCTATCGCGGCTGGATGGCGTTCGTCGCCTATCGCACCTACTGGTAACGTCGCGCGGCGCGGTCGCTACGTGATCAACAGCTTGGTCAGCAGGTAGCCGCCGCCGACCAACCAGACGAACAACACGACCGCGAGATACATAGGCCCGAGGCCCATCCCGCGGAACTTGTTGAACACCGTGTTCATCCCGAGCGCGGTCATCGCCATCGTCAACATGAAGTTGTCGACCGTTTTCAGAGCCTCGACGGCGGACGCCGGCACGATGCCCGTGGAGTTCAACGCGACCACCGCGATGAACCCAAACGCAAACCACGGGACCGGCAGCGGAGCGCTCGCGCCCCCCTCGCCCG
>NYVR01000121.1 GCA_002684655.1 Planctomycetota bacterium
CCCATGTTAGCCTGCGGAGCGGACGCGAAATCCCCGCCACCCGCGGCAATCCAAAGTGGGCCCAAAAAATAAAATCATCCATCCAACTCATTGCGAATAAAACCACTTCTCTCCGGGCAGGGACTGTGCCGCCGCGAACAATGCCGGACCCTGAAAAGAGTGGAGTATTCGAAAAAACACGCCTGTCTTACAAGACGGCAAAGCATTTTAGCAGCAACGACTGATATCAAATTACTGAAGAGCAACTTCCAAAACGACACAAGGAGATAAGAACCACCAGAATAACGACACCACCAATGCAATTACCGCAACAACAACACAACAATGCAAAGATCCAAAACAACTCACCGAAAATGTTACCATAAGATCACCAAGCTTGCAGTTACGGCCTCGCTCCTTTTCGTCCACACCGTCTTCATCACCCAAGCCATCGGTGATGACAGTCCTCAAGACGTCCAGCAAGACCAAGAGGATGGAAGGTCGGTGCGTGATCTGGTGGCGATGCTGGACCTGTACCGACACGGCAACACCCCTGTGGGCATCGAGCGGACGGTGGGCATGTGTCCCAAGAGGGAGGGGTCGTCCGCAAGTGACGTCGCATTCAAGATAACACAAAGGGCCGTCGCCAGCATCCCCACCGCCAACATCTTTCCGGACGGGTTTCCAGCAGACTTTTCCATCCTGACAACCTTCAGAACCGCTGACGCCAACAAACGGAGGGCCAAGTCAACCATTTTCTCCATTTACAGCGCGGAGGGGGACGAAGTATTCACACTAAAGATTGCAAGGAGACTGAGGTTGACGTACCAGGGAAAGTCGTCGGCCAAAAAACACCGAGTCAAGTTCGGCTCTAAATTGGCCGACGGCAAGTGGCACCGGCTGGGCATCAGTGTCAAAGGCAACTCCATCACGGCCATCGCGGACTGCAAAAAGCAGCAGACCCGTGCCATTGACAGAGGAGGAGGAAAGGACGATGCACTCAGCAACACAGGCATTGTCCTTTTGGCTCAGGAGATCGATGACAACACGTTCTTCGACGGCGACTTGCAACAATTGACAATAGTGGCCAATCCTGAGGCCGCTTACGAGCAGTGCACGGCCTACATCACCGACTGCAACGAGCCGCTGCCCTCAGCTGCCATCAACGACGACAGCCGAGCCAGCTACCGGGGGATCGACGAAGATGAGCTGCTCAACCGGGAAGGCCTGTCCCCTAGGGAGTACCTGGAGTTCACCGAGAGGGAAAGAGTGGTGCAGCCACCGCCGCCGCCGCCGGAAACTGTTGACGAAGACTATCCCGTCGAAGCAACACCCACCAACATCACCTATGTGTCGGAACCTGGGGAGCCGGGACCTAGGGGTCCGCCTGGGGAGCCTGGGCCGCCTGGAATGAACGGAATGAAGGGAGAGTCTGGAAGAGACGGTCTTGACGGCACTGATGGTGTTCAAGGACCTCCAGGCAACGTTCTCATCATCCCTACCAACACTGGCAGCAAAGGACCTGACAACAGCCTTCAGGACATGATAGGGCAAGCCATGTCCAACCTCATAGGTCCCAGGGGACCCATGGGGTTGACAGGTTTGCCTGGGCCCGCCGGCCCGCCTGGTATGATGGGCATCAAGGGTGAGGAGGGAGAGCGGGGAGAGGCTGGACCAAGAGGGCTTAGGGGACAAATGGGGCCGCCTGGTCCGGACGGCAAGACGGGACGACACGGCAGGGACGGGGAAAGAGGCCTGTCTGGGCCCTCGGGTCCCAAGGGTGAACCTGGTACCCAGGGCCTGCCTGGCCTTCCGGGAGACAAGGGAGAGAGAGGCTACAAGGGGTCTCATGGACCCAAAGGCACCCCAGGAAAGAATGGAATGATGGGAGACGACGGCCCACAAGGTCTACCAGGCGTGCCAGGAGAGATGGGCGCACGTGGGTTTCCAGGACCAAGAGGGTTTCCAGGGTTGCCTGGCCCTCCTGGAATACCTGGCTCTGAAGGCAAAAGCGGGCCCAAGGGAAACGAGGGGCCCATGGGTTCACCTGGATCAACCGGAATGCCTGGCAACAAAGGGCCAATTGGACCTCCGGGTCCAGTAGGGCCCCTTGGACCACCTGGTCAGGCTGGTCCCCGTGGTAAGCCTGGTCTCCCAGGACTTCCTGGTTCTGATGGTGCTGCTGGTAATCCAGGAAACCCTGGCAAACCTGGAGGCAAAGGTGCCAAAGGGCCGACAGGACATACGGGACCCGTGGGTTTCCCAGGACCTCGGGGTGTGAAAGGAGATCAAGGCGAGAGGGGAACACCTGGAGAAGCTGGTCAGAAAGGAGAACAAGGGCATGAGGGAGTCAAGGGCGACCTTGGTGAAAAGGGAGAGAGAGGAAATCCAGGACCCAACGGTCAAGCTGGAGCTGAAGGACCTCAAGGCCCAAAGGGAAGTGAGGGCCCAAGAGGCGAAGCTGGACCTCCAGGACCACTCGGAGATAAAGGAAAAATTGGCGCCCCTGGATTTGCTGGTTACCCAGGTGGACCAGGTGAAAAAGGAGAGAAGGGATCGCAAGGCACAAATGGAGCAACTGGACCAAAAGGAGAGAGAGGACGTGATGGGATGCAAGGGACAATGGGACCAACTGGTCCCAGAGGAGTCAGGGGTAGAAGAGGCCGTACAGGGAGCCAGGGATTTGCAGGGCCCAAGGGAGACACAGGACAGCCTGGCCCTCCGGGACCCATCGGACTAACAGGTGAAGATGGGCCGGAAGGACTGCGAGGAATGACAGGAGAGGGAGGGCAGCCAGGCATACCAGGAAAAGATGGCATCACAGGACCTCCTGGTGAAAGGGGTGCCCCTGGAGAAAGTGGACCTCAGGGACCTCCAGGACTGCCAGGAATTGTTGGCCCACCTGGGCTGACAGGGGAAGTTGGAGCTGTTGGTGAGAGCGGTCCCCCTGGCTCTCCAGGTGTTCCTGGAGAGGGGGGCAGGCCCGGAGAGGCAGGAAAAGAGGGTCCACCAGGCCCTCCAGGTCCTCAAGGGAGAACTGGCATTCCAGGCACACCCGGTTTGCCAGGGTTCCCTGGAGAGCGAGGTCTACCAGGATTGCCAGGCATGCCGGGATTGAAGGGAGAAAATGGTCCCAAAGGTCCCTTCGGACCTCAAGGAGACAAGGGTCAGCAGGGTGAGTCTGGCGCTGAGGGTCCTCCGGGACCTGAAGGAAGGCATGGGCCCCCAGGAGGAGAGGGAAAACCGGGAGCCAAGGGAGAAATGGGTCTTGCTGGATTTCCTGGACCAACTGGTAGCGATGGCTTACCTGGAAGACCTGGTTTACCTGGGCCAGCGGGGCCTGTGGGAGAACCAGGTGAAGATGGAGCGAAAGGCTTTAGAGGAAGACCAGGCGAAAAAGGATTTAAAGGAGATAAGGGATCTTACGGACCTCCAGGAGCCCCAGGACCACGAGGACCAGATGGTCAAAAAGGAACTGTTGGATTACCAGGAGATAGAGGAATTCCTGGGGTCATTGGTCATTCTGGGCCAAAGGGCGAAGAGGGCCCAAGAGGGCCTCAGGGTCCACCAGGAGCTCCTGGCTCACAGGGCATTCCTGGACCCCAGGGCTTGAAAGGAGAAATGGGGGATGGTGGACTTAAGGGTCCACCTGGACCTGCTGGTCAGCCAGGAGAAGCGGGTCCAACGGGAGCCAAGGGAGGAGACGGAATACCTGGGGCCCCTGGCCCAGAGGGCAAGCAAGGGCAGAAAGGACAGCAGGGCTTGCAAGGCTCGCAGGGGCCACCAGGAACAGATGGTGTCCATGGAGCTAGAGGTGCACCTGGGCCTAAAGGTGAAGATGGAAAGCCTGGATCGCAGGGATCACCTGGACCTAGGGGTGTTATTGGCCCTGAAGGACCTAAAGGCAATGCTGGAGCACCAGGTTTCCCAGGAAACCCAGGAGAACAGGGTCCTGGAGGTATCAAGGGGGAGCCAGGAAAGCCTGGCGAAGATGGCAAAGATGGAGACCCTGGTCCCCCAGGTGACCCAGGACAGAGGGGAAATATTGGAGAACAAGGAGAATCTGGGAAACCTGGATTACCTGGCCCTCCTGGAAGACAAGGAAATTCTGGGCCTCCAGGAGAAAAAGGTGTCAGGGGTCCTAGTGGTCCCAAAGGTCCCGTGGGACCTCCCGGAGACCAAGGGATACCAGGGGTTGAAGGTGGCATTGGGCCTAGAGGCTCACCAGGTCCAGCTGGAGATTCTGGTCCACCAGGAATTCCAGGCAAGCCTGGTGCCCCTGGAAAGCCTGGGTTCATCGGCCCACCTGGACTAAAAGGCAAACGCGGACGCAGAGGGGTCAAAGGTCACCGTGGGGAGATGGGTCGGTCAGGGGCCAAAGGTGATATTGGGGAGAAGGGTGAGCCTGGACCAAAGGGACCCATTGGGCCGCAGGGCATCAAAGGAGATCTTGGAGCCAACGGACCACCAGGGTTGAAAGGTTCTGAAGGACCCCCCGGTTTACCAGGCTTGGAGGGGCCACCAGGACCCAAGGGGACACCAGGTGCTACAGGTCCTAAGGGAGAAACGGGACCCATAGGCGTTGCAGGGCCACCCGGGCCTCCTGGCGACCTGCCATTACTTCCGCCGGACATACTCTTCCAGAAAGATGCCCCTGCGGCTGAAACATCTAGATTCAAAAGAGAGATACGCGGAGACCTAGGCAGTCAAATGAAAGATGAGCTTGATGACGTCGACTTGGTGACTGTGTACACTGACGTTTACAACATGAGGATCAAGCTGGAGAGGATGAAGAAACCCATTGGAACACGAGACAGCCCCGCAAGGTCATGCAAGGACCTACACCACGGACACCCACAGCTGAAAGACGGATTTTACTGGATTGATCCCAACTTGGGGATGTCGGACGACGCGGTCAAAGTGTTTTGCGACATGACGGACGGAGGCAAAACATGCGTGTTTCCCGATGTTCATGCCAGCAAAATGCCCAACATACCGTGGCGCAAAAGTGGTGACGGATGGTACTCGAACCTCAGAGGCGGGTTCCGGATCTCTTACGACTCGGTGGGCATCGTGCAAATGACCTTTTTGCGCCTGCTGAGCAAAGAGGCTCACCAGAACATGACCTACACCTGCATCAACAGCGTGGCCTGGTATGACAACGAAGCCAGGAACTACGACAATTCCATCAAGCTGATGGGAGCCAATGACGACGAGTTTTCTGCTGTCAACAACAAACCCAACGTTGACATTGACGGTTGCAAGCGTCGAAGATCAGAGTCCAAGACGGTCTTCAACATTGTGACGAATAAGCGCGATCAGCTACCGATCGTAGACTTTTTTCCGGTCGACTACGGTCTTCCACACCAGGCATTTGGGTTCGAAGTCGGACCCGTATGCTACCGGTAGCATCATCACGAAAGCACACAAACCCACACATACATCCATCATCAATAAAAGCACGCACACACCCCACATATAGCACGTTGATCAAATAAACTCACACAGAAACAGTGTCACAATTTAGTTTGTAAGGCTCCATACCCAACAAAATGTACAAATGAAAGCACGAAAACATATTTTGACCCAACTTATAGCAACGGTACTCAAATGGATGATAATTTTGAAATGAAACATATTGCACCTACTGTGGATGAAACTTACTCGAGAATATTTATATGATGTTGATATTGCACACTGCCACTTTAGCCCAAAGACACTTGAAAAGTATTTACTCAACTAGTCGTACTTAATAACCATTTTTAAAGAGATAATATTCAAGAAGAATGATTTGCTTCAGCATCCACACTCATCTCAATTTCACCATCTTTTTATATCTTTACATTTCTCCTTCACGAAAATAACACTAACCACCATTACTTGCATCAGAGTCCACATCATTTCTGTCAAATGCTATTCAAACATGCATAATGCTCAATATCATTGAAAAAGTTGACCCAATTTCATTTTTTGTAATTCATTGTAGGTCACAACCTCTAAACATTTTTTCCACACTCATCTCAATTTCACCATCTTTTTATATCTTTACATTTCTCCTTCACGAAAATAAC
>NYVR01000122.1 GCA_002684655.1 Planctomycetota bacterium
GAGCGCACCGAGCACGTCGCCGTGCGGCTCGCCGACGGTCGCGTGCTGATGAGCGGCAACCGTGAAGGGGCGCCGTCCGCCGCTGCGATCTACGTCCCAGACACCGGGACGTTCGAGTCGACCACAGGCGCTCAGCTCTTGGGGCGTTGTCTGCACACGGCGACCCTGCTCGCTGACGGCCGCGTCCTGATCACCGGCGGCGTCTCCGGCGGCGTAACGTCGGACTCCGCTGAGCTGTTCGACCCGGTTACCGAGACGTTCGCGGCAGCGGGCTCGATGACGACCGCTCGGCGTTCGCATACGGCGACCCTGCTCAGCAACGGCCTCGTCCTGATCGCCGGTGGTGGCGCTGCGGCGACCGCCTCGGCTGAGCTCTTCGACCCTTCGACCGGTGCCTTCACGGCTGTCGGCGACATGATCTCTGCTCGTCAGCGTCACTTCGCGGTGCGTATGGGTGACGGCAAGGTGCTTGTGGGCGGCGGCCATGACGGCGTCGACATCGTGTCTACGACCGAGGGGTTCGACCCCTCGCTGGGCGTGTTCCTGCCTAAGGATAACTTGAACAAGGCCCGTGAAAGCGCCGCTGCGCAGCTCCTCGGCAACGGCCGCGTCGTCGTCGCCGGTGGCCTCGGCGCAGGCAACAACCCGAACTCGATGACCGAGGTCTACGACCCTGTCGTCAACAAGTGGTTGGTGTCGGGTCCGCTGGCCACGCCGCGCGCGGGTCTCTCGCCGACGCTGCTCTGCGACGGCACGTGGCTGGTGCCGGGCGGCGAGGGAGCGGCGGGCATGATCGCGTCGAGCGAGGTCTATGTCCCGGAGATCCCGTCGCCTGCCGCGTTCCGCAAGACGGGGAACATGACCGGGCGGTCGCAGTTCGGCCTGAGCCTGCTGCCTGACGGCCGGGCGCTGGTCGCCGGCGGCAGCGTCACCGGCTCCCTGGGCATGACGCTCAGCGAGATCTACGACCCGGCGAGCGGCGCTTGGTCGCCCACGGGTGATCTAAACAACGTCCGCATGGGCGCGCTGCAGCTGTTGCTGCCCAACGGCAAAGTATTGGCCGTCGGCGGACAGGAGATCCTGTTCGGCCAGACCGCGACCGCCGAGCTCTTCGACGCTGTCAGCGGCACCTGGTCGGTGACGGCGTCGATGGTCGCGGCGCGCTCCTCGATGGCGGGCTCGCTGATGAGCGACGGCAAGGTCTTGGTGACCGGCGGGATGCAAATCTCCTCCGTCATGGACACCGCCGAGGTCTTCGACCCGGCCTCCGAGACTTGGTCTTCGACGGGCGCCATGTCGACCCCGCGTCGCTCGCACGACACCGTTGCGTTGAACAACGGCAAGGTGCTCGTCGTCGGCGGCTTGGGCCCGAGCTCTGAGCTGCTCACGTCCTGCGAACTCTACGACCCGATCACCGGCGTCTTCACGCCGACGGGCTCGATGTCGGCAGGGCGCGCGGACGCCATGGTCAGCCTGCTGCCTGACGGCCGTGTGCTCGCGTGCGGCGGCGGCTCGCTGTTCACGGTCCACGCGACCGCGGAGGTCTACAGCCCGATCACCGAGACTTGGACGCCGGTCGGGTCGATGACCACGCCGCGTCGCGGCGCTGCGGTGGTGACCATGCCCGACGGCGACGTGTTGATCGCCTCTGGATACGGCAGCAGCTTCGTGCCGGTGACGTCGGCGGAGGTGTTTGACCTAGAGACCGGCACCTTCTCGCCGGCTGACGACCTGGACGCAGCGTGCGAGGACGCCAAGGCGGTCCTGCTGCCGACTACCGGCCGAGCGTTGCTCGTCGGCGACTTCGACAACGGCGCGGCGGTCCTGTTCCGCTGAGCGCCGCGCCCGGTCACTCGCCGCCGGCTGCGGCGAGCGACCGCTCGAGCTCGTCGACCTCTTCAACCAGCTGCGCGTATCGCTGGTAGGCGTGGTTACCCGGCCGGCCGTCGGCGCGGCCGATCATCGACGAGAGGTAGCGGATCTGTGACAGCAGCATCTGCTGTGGGTAGGTCTGGCGAGCGTTGTTCAGCCGCCTGCCGATCCGCTGGAGCGCCGCGCTAGCGTCGTCGTCGCGCGGCGCGCGCAAGCGCTCGCGGACCTCGGCGGCCAACGAGGTCGCGCGGTCGCCGAGCGCCGCGACCTTCTGCACCAGCTCGGCCTGCGCGGCGAGGTCTTCGCGGGTGACGCCCTCGGCCGCGACGCGCGGGTCCAGCGCGACCTCGACCTGCTGGGTGGCCGAACCGCCGGCGTGCACGAGGCGCAACTCATAGGTCCCTGGCAGCACCATGGACTTGTCGTCGCCGCGCAGGTTCCAGGTATAGCGGTGGAAGCCCTGCTTGTTGGAGAGCCCCTGGCCGCTTCGGCCGCGCCTGAACGGCGCCCGCATGCCTTGGTCGCGGCGCCCGCGCGCGGGGCGACCGCCGCTGGCGCGGACCGTGCGCACGAGCTTGCGCTGCGGGTCGAGCGCGCGGATCTCTAGCCGCAGGTCGTCGTCGTCTGCGGACAGCGCGTAGTGAACGTGGCAGCCCGCGCCGGGCAGGCGCGTCCGCCACGTCGGCCGCGGCGCGAACAGCGCCGCCGCCGCGCCGTCGTAGTCCTTGAGGCCGCGCATCGCAGAGACGTCGTCAAGGATCCAGAAAGACCGCCCCATCGTCGACAGCACTAGGTCATCGTGGTGAACCAGCATGTCGGTGATCGGCGTCACCGGCAGGTTCTGCTGGAACGGGCGCCACGACTCGCCGGCGTCGAGGGAGACAAACAGCCCCCATTCGGTGCCGAGGTAGACGACGCTGGGGTCCTGCGGGTCCTCGCGCACGACGCGCGTCGGGCAGTTGTCCGGCAGTCCGTTGCGGAGGCGCGTCCAGCTCTGGCCGAAGTCGACCGTCTTGTAGACGTGCGGCGACGGATCGCCGAGCTGGTAGCGCAGCACGCATGCGTAGGCCGTGCCGGCGTCGGCCCACGAGGGCTCGATCGTCTGCACCCGTCCGCCGCGAGGCATCTTGGGCGTCACGTTCGTCCAGCTCTCGCCGTCGTCGCGGGTGAGATAGATCGGGCCGTCGTTGGCGCCGGTCCAGATCAGCCCCTGCTGCACGGGTGACTCGGCGATTTCGTAAAGCGTCGAGTAGTACTCCTCGCCGGTGATGTCGCGCGTGATCGGATACCCGCTGACGACCTGCCTGTCCGGCTCGAACGCAGTGAGGTCCGGAGACATGGTCTCCCAGGTCTGCCCGTCGTCGCGCGTGCGGTGCAGGAACTGCGAGCCGTGGTAGACGACGTCGGGGTCGTGCGGCGAGATCGAGATCGGCGCCACTCGTTGGAACCGGTATAGCAGGTCCTTGGGGTTGTGACCGTAGAGGCTCTGGGCGCCGACGTAGTGGTGCCGCTCCTGGCCGGTGCGGTGGTTGTAGACGCCGAACCGCCCCTTGCAGTTGGCGTAGACGATGTCGGCGTCGCCGGGCTTCGGCATCGCCGGGCCTGTCTCGCAGCCGCCGACGCTCTCCCAGAACGAGCCGACGCCGCCGGTCGCCGAGTGCGGCGGCCGGCTCGGCACGCGGATCGTGCTGTTGTCCTGTTGTCCGGCGTAGAGCCAGTAGGGGAAGCGGTCGTCGACGGCGACCTGGTAGAGCTCTGCGGTGGGCTGGTTGTTCTGCCGCGACCACGTCTCGCCGCCGTCGATGGTCACGTTGGCGCCGCCGTCGTTGCACTGGACCATGAGCTTGGGGTCAGCGGGGTGGATCCAGACCTCGTGGTTGTCGCCGTGGGGCGTGAAGCGTCTCCGCCAGCGCTTGCCGCCGTCGGTCGACTCCTGGTAGCCGGTCGCGCTGGCGAATAGGTGGTCGGCGTCGGTCGGGTCGCAGTCGATGTTGCAGTAGTAGAACGGCCGGTCGAGGATGCCGCGCTGATTGGAGACGAACGCGAAGCTCTCGCCGGCGTCGTCGCTGCGGTACAGGCCAGGGTCTTCCAGCGCCTCCATCAGGACCCAAAGCCGATCCGGCTCAGCTGGGGAGACCGCGAGGTCGCTCTTGCCGACGACGCCGGCCGGCAGGCCGCCGCCGAGCTGCGCCCAATTCTTGCCGCCGTCGGTCGTCCGCCACACGCCGCCTTGGGCGCCGCCGGACTTGATCGTCCACGGTTTGCGCTCTGCCTCCCACATCGACGCGTAGACGACGTCGGGGTTGGCCGGGTGGAACTCTAGATCGACGGCGCCGCAGGTCGTCGACACTCGGAAGATGCGCTCCCAGGTCTCGCCGCCGTTTTGGGTGCGGTAGACGCCGCGCGCTTCGCTCGGCGCGAACGCGTCGCCGATCGCCGCGACGAACACCACGTCGCGGTTCGTGGGGTGGATCAGCACCGCGCCGATTTGTCCGGTGTCTTCGAGCCCAGCGCATGCCCAGGTCGCGCCGCCGTCGGTCGACTTGTAGACGCCGCGGCCCGGGATCACGTTGCTGCGGAGGCCGTCGGAGCCGGTGCCTACCCAGACGAGGTCGCCGTCGTCGTGGGCGACGGCGATGGCGCCGATCGAGGGCGTCTTAAAGAAGCCGTCGGAGACGTTGTTCCAGCTGTTGCCGAAGTCGGTCGTTTTCCAGACGCCGCCGCCGGTCGCGCCCATGAAGAACGTGCCCCTCTTCGTCGCGTCGCCGCATACGGCGGTGACGCGGCCGCCGCGCGACGGCCCGACGTTGCGGAAGGTCAGGTCGGACAGGTCGGGGAGCTGTTGCGCGTGCGCGCCGGCGCTCAAGGAAGCGATGGCGAGCGACGCTGCGAGGGTGAGCTTCATCATGACAGGGTGGTGAGGGGAGTCGCTTACGGTAGGTCGGGTAGGCTCCGCGCGCAGACCGTTTCCAAAAAGTCACGTCGGGCGCTGTGAGGACCGCGAGATCCTCGACGCCGACGAGGGTTGAGCCGGCCGAACTCGCCCCGATATTTGCGTCCTCGGGGCGCGCTCGCCACACTGCTCGTCCCGATGACCGAGTTGAACGACCGCAAGCCCTACCCCGAAGTCCGCGCCCAGGCCAGCTTCCCGGACCTTGAGCGCGAGGTCCTGGCCCGGTGGCAAGAACAAGGCACGTTTCGGCGGTCGGTCGAGGAGCGCGCCGCTGGCGACAACGAGTTCGTCTTCTATGACGGGCCGCCGTTCGCCAACGGGCTGCCGCACTACGGGCACCTGCTGACGGGCTACGTGAAGGACGTCGTGCCGCGCTACCAGACCATGCGGGGGCGTCGCGTCGAGCGGCGCTTCGGCTGGGACTGCCACGGCCTGCCGGCCGAGATGGAGGCTGAGAAGCAGCTGAAGATCTCGGGCCGCGAGCAGGTCCTCGAGCTCGGCATCGACAAATACAACGCCGTCTGCCGCGAGAGCGTCCAGAAATACGCCGGCGAGTGGCGCAGCTACGTGACGCGCCAGGCGCGCTGGGTCGACTTCGACAACGACTATAAGACCATGGACCTCTCCTACATGGAGAGCGTCATGTGGGCGTTCAAGACGCTCCACCAAAAGGGTCTCGCTTACGAAGGCCAGCGGGTCATGCCGTACTCGTGGTCGATGCAGACGCCAGTCAGCAACTTCGAGACGCGCATCGACGACGCGACTCGTTCGCGTCAGGACCCCGCGGTTACGGTGCGCTTCCGCCTGGAGCGACGCGACGGTGATCCGGGCGACCTGCACATCCTGGCGTGGACGACGACGCCCTGGACGCTGCCTTCTAACCTCGCGCTCGCGGTCGGTCTGGAGATCGACTACGCGATCTTACGCAAGGACGGCGATCACCTCGTGATCGGCGACGCCGCGCGCGCTGCTTACAAGAAAGAGCTCGCGGGTTACGAAGAGGTGGGCAAGCTCAAGGGTCGCGACTTAGTTGAGCGCACGTACGCGCCGATGTTCGACTACTTCGCCGACAACGCGAACAGCTTCCGCGTGCTGCCGGGTGAGTTCGTCGACACGTCCGAGGGCACCGGCGTCGTGCACATGGCGCCTGGCTTCGGTGAAGACGACCAAAAGGTCTGCGAGGCGCACGGCATCGAGTTGGTCTGCCCGGTCGACGAGCGCGGCCGCTACACCGAGGCGGTGCGGGACTGGGCGGGAACGCTCGTCTTTGACGCCAACAAGGAGATCATCAAAGCCCTTAAGGACCGCGGCGTGTTGGTCCGCCACGTCACCTATGAGCACAACTACCCGCACTGTTGGCGCACCCGCGAGCCGCTGATCTACAAGGCGTTACCGGGGGCTTGGTTCGTCAAGGTCACCGAGATCAAAGAGCGGATGCAGGCGCATAACCGCGCGATCCGCTGGATCCCTGAGCACATCCGGGACGGCCAGTTCGGCAAGTGGCTCGAGAACGCCCGCGACTGGTCGATCAGCCGCAACCGCTACTGGGGCGCGCCGATCCCTGTCTGGAAGAGCGACGATCCAAACTACCCGCGCACCGACGTCTACGGCTCGATCGCGGAGCTGGAGCGCGACTTCGGCGTCGAGGTGACGGACCTGCACCGCCCGTTCGTCGACGAGCTGACGCGGCCGAACCCCGACGACCCGACCGGGAAGTCGACGATGCGCCGCGTGCCCGAGGTGCTGGACTGCTGGTTTGAGTCCGGTTCGATGCCCTTTGCGCAGGTTCACTACCCGTTCGAGAACAAGGAGTGGTTCGAGGCCCACTTCCCCGCGGACTTCATCGTGGAGTATGTCGCGCAGACGCGCGGCTGGTTCTACACGTTGGTCGTGCTGGCGACGGCGCTGTTCGACAAGCCGCCGTTTAAGAACGTCATCTGCCACGGCGTGGTGCTCGACACCGAGGGCCAGAAGCTCAGCAAGTCGCTGCGCAACTACCCCGACCCTGAAGAGATGTTCGAGACGGTGGGGGCCGACGCGCTGCGCTGGTTCCTGATGAGCTCGCCGATCTTGCGCGGCGGCGACCTCGCGATCAGCAAAGACGGCAAGCAGATGCACGAGGTCGTGCGCCTGGTGCTCAACCCGATCTGGAACGCCTATTACTTCTTCACGCTCTACGCCAACACCGACGGCGTCACTGCGCGGCTGCGCTACGACCAGGAGGCGGTGCTTGACCGCTACGCGCTCGGCAAGACGCGCGCGATGGTGGCGGGCGTGCAGCGACGTATGGACGACTACGACCTCGCCGGCAGCTGCGAGGTCGTGCGCGAATACCTCGACGCGCTAAACAACTGGTATATCCGTCGCAGCCGGCCACGCTTCTGGGGCGAGACGGGCGAGGAGGACCGCCAGAGCGCTTATGACACGCTCTACACCTGCTTGGTGACGCTGTGCCAAGCGGCTGCGCCGCTGCTGCCGATGCTCGCCGAGCAGGTCTACACCGGCCTGACGGGCGAACCGTCTGTGCACCTCGCGAGCTGGCCCGACGCCGCTGCGTTCCCGCAGGACGCTGCGTTGACGCGTGAGATGGACCGGGTCCGCGATGGATGCTCTGTCGGGCTGTCCTTGCGCGAGCAGCAAAAACTGCGCACGCGCTTGCCGCTGCCTAAGGTCACGCTCGCCGGCGCCGACGCGCGGCAGATGGAGCCGTTCGTGCACCTTTTGCAGGACGAGCTCAACATCAAGTCCGTCGACTTCGCCGATGACCTCGAGCAATACGGCACGTTCCGCCTGCAGGTTGACGCCAAGGCGCTCGGTCCCAAGCTCGGCAAGCAGATGAAGTCGGTGCTCGCGGCGACCCGCTCGGGCGACTGGCAGCTCGACGGGGAGCGCGCCGTGGCCGGCGGCGTGACGCTCGAACCCGGCGAGTTCGTGCTGCAGCTGCAGCCCAAGGACGGCATCACCGCGGCGGCCTTGTCGAGCAACGACGTCGTGTTGGTGCTCGACACGCGGGTGACGCCCGCGCTTGAGGCTGAGGGTATCGCGCGCGATTTCGTGCGGCTGGTGCAGCAGGCGCGCAAGGACGCGGGCTTGCACGTAAGCGACCGCATCCACCTGACCGCCGAGGTCGGCGCCGATATTCAGGCCGCGCTCGATCAGCACGCTGACTACGTCCGGGAGCAGGTGCTGGCCGAGCGGCTGGATCTGGGCCCAGCGGCCGAAGGCGCGTTCCAGGCCTCTGGCAAGGTTGGCAGCGACGGCGTCGCCGTGACCTGTTCGGTCCGGGCTGTCTAGGTGAGCCTCAGTCGCGGCGGGTGTCAGCAGCCGCGAGGGCATGCAAGACGCGGGTTGCGCAAGCTGACGCTTCAACCTGCTGCCCAGGGTTGCTATGGTCGGGTCGAACCTCTGCTGAGGAGCGGTCAATCATGGTCAACAAGCTTGTTTCGTCCACGCGCGGTCTCGTCAGCTGCGCCGCGGCGTGTGGTCTCTTGCTGTTTGCGGGATGCAAGACGCCCAACCCTGTCGATGTCGACGCTACGTTTATGACAGCAACGGACTTCGGTACGCGCAGTCCGTCGATCGTCTCGCTGCTTCCGATCGAGGACGGCACGGTCGATGGCAGCGCAGGCCGGCACCTGACGTATATCCGTCAGGAGATCAACCGGATGCTGCCGGAGCGGCTCTACTCGCCGACGCGCCAAACCTGGGTGGACAGCTCGGTCCGCGGCGCCGCTCCTGCAGGAGAATCGATCGTCACCCCCGACGCGCTGGCGAACTTCGCCCGGGCGGGCAAGGACGACGCCATCCTGGCCGTGCGGGTGGCGAAGTGGGACGAGTCCATGCTGATGACCACCCGGAAGGTGTCGTTCCAGTTCGAGGCGGCGATGGTCGCCAGCGACGCAACGACGCTTTGGAGCGGCACCATCCAGGGCAAGGTTAAGGCAGGTGGCGCCGGCGCCGCCCCGCTCGGCAGAGACGCCATGGCCCGGAGCTGCATCGAGCTCGCGGTCTACGAGCTGCTGCTGCAGCTCCCGGACCGTAATATCCGCTGAAACCGGATATCTCGCGGAGGCGCTGGGCAGCGGAGTCTGTCCGGGCGTTCGCGAGCGAATCCGGCGAGACCGTCCCCTGCTTCGATCCACAATTCTTGTGGAAAAACGCGGGCGGCTTGCGGCGCGGGTAGGCACATCGCTATCGTGCTGCCGCAGTTTCAGGCCTACGAGGCCTGAACTTTGCTCACCCGGATCCGCTGGGTGGGCCGACCGCGCAGCTGGAAGCCCTGTTCTGGAGCGCTGGTTCTGAAACCACCCAACGAGGACGCAGGGATGACTATCGAAAGCGAGAACAAGAAGCAGATCATCTCCGAGAACCGCCGCCACGACACCGACAGTGGGTCGCCGGAGGTTCAGATCGCCGTGCTAACGGCGCAGATCAAGGAGCTGACGTCGCACATGCAGCGCCACCCCAAGGACCACCACAGCCGTCACGGTTTGCTGGCCAAGGTCAACCGGCGCAACAAGCTGCGCAACTACTTGCGCCGTAAGGATCCGCAGAAGCACGCGGAGCTGGCCGCCAAGCTCGGCCTCCGCGGCTGAGCTTCAAGGCTCCGGCGCGACCTGCTGAGCAGCTCGCTGTCCAACCAGGAGAACACCTTCCCCAATACTCCGAGGCGTTCCAGCCGGCACCTGGCCGGGGAGCCCCTCACATCACCTGGCCGGCGCTGACGCGCGCGGCCAACCGGCGCCTGCGAGCGGAAGAACCGCCGCTGCGCCAACATGCTCGGCAGATCCAAACGTCGAGTCTACCTGCTGGCAGTGCGGACAGGAGGTCCGCGGTCTGGCCGTGAGCCCCAAGTAGGGGCTGGTCAGAGCTCGTCAGCGACCCGCTGATTTCCACGAGAAAGAAACTAGAAAGCTAATGGCAACCAAGAAGAGCGCCGAGGGCGCGAGCGCGGCCAAGAAGACGCGCAGTTCCACTACCAAGAAAACGGCCAAGAAGGCCGCGAAGAAGGCCACCAAGAAGGCCGCAAAGAAGACGTCGGCAAAGAAAGCCAGCTCGGCCGCGGTCGCGCTAGGCGGTCACGTGGTCGTCGAGCGCGAGATCGGGGGGCGCACCCTCACGCTTGAGACAGGCCGGATGGCCAAGCTCTCAGACGGCGCGGTGCTCGCCCGCTACGGGGACACGGTCGTCTTCGCCGCTGCCAACAGCAGCAAGGCTCCGGACCACATGGACTTCTTCCCGCTGACCGTCGACTACCGCGAGAAGATGTCGGCGGCCGGCGTGATCCCGGGCGGCTTCTTCAAGCGCGAAGGTCGGCCGAGCACCAAGGAGATCCTCACCTGCCGCATCATCGACCGGTCGATCCGGCCGATGTTCCCGGATGGCTTCCGTCGGGACGTGCAGGTGCTATCGCAGTGCATCGCCAGCGACCGCGAGAACGACGGCGACGTGCTCGCCGCGATCGCGAGCTTCGCCGCGCTGGCGGTCAGCTCGCTGCCGCACGGCCGCTCGCTGGGCATGGTCCGCATGGGCCACGTCGACGGTGAGCTGGTCGTCAACCCGACCTGGACCCAGCTCCAGAGCGAGGAGAACAAGCTCAACCTGACGGTCGCGGGCCATTCGGACGCGGTTGTGATGGTCGAAGCTGGCGCTAAGGAGGTGAAGGAGGACGTCGTCCTCGAGGCCCTCGCGCAAGCTCACGACGTGATCAAGGAGATCGTCGAGATGGTCGAAGAGCTGGCTGACAAGGCCGGCAAGCCGAAGATGGAGTTCGACGCTCCCGTGGCCGACACCAAGCTCGAGGCCAAGATCGAAAAGGCGCACGGCAAGGCGCTGCGCGCGGCGCCGCTGACGCTGGGGCCGAAGCAAGTCCGCCAAGCTGCCATTAAGGCCGCTAAGACGGCGGCCGAGGCGGACTTCACAGCGCCGGCGTCGATGGACGAGGCTGACGCGAAGGCGCACAACAAGAAGGTCGGCGAGATCATCGGTGGCCTCGTCAAGAAGGGCGAGCGCGAGTCGATCCTCAAGGGCGTCCGCGCTGACGGCCGCGACCCGGAAGACATCCGGCCGATCACCATCGAGGTGGGCGTGCTGCCGCGCGTGCACGGCTCGGTGCTCTTCACCCGCGGCGAGACGCAGGCGCTCGGCGTCGTCACCCTCGCGGGGACGGACGCCCAGCAGATCATCGACGGGCTGATGCCGGAGCCGCGCAAGCGCTTCCTGCTGCACTACGCCTTCCCGCCGTTCTCGGTCGGCGAGACCAAGCGCATGCTGGCTCCTGGCCGTCGCGAGATCGGTCACGGCGCGCTCGCCGAGCGCGGGCTCGAGCCGCTGCTGCCGACCGTCGAGGACTTCCCCTACACGATCCGCGTCACCAGCGAGATCCTCGAGTCGAACGGCTCCTCGTCGATGGCGACGGCGTGCGCCGGCACCCTCTCGATGATGGACGCTGGCGTCCCGATCCAGCAGCCGGTCGCGGGCATCGCGATGGGCCTCGTCATGGAGGGCAAGGACTACGCGGTCCTGTCCGACATCCTCGGCAGCGAAGACGGCTGCGGCGACATGGACTTTAAGGTCGTCGGCACCGGCCGCGGGATCACCGCGCTGCAGATGGACATCAAGTGTGAAGGGCTCACCCGTGAGATCCTCGCTGAGGCGCTCGAGCAGGCCAAGGAAGGCCGCCTGCACATCTTGCGAGAGATGCTCAAGGCGCTGCGCTCCCCGCGCAAGCAGCTCAGCCCGAACGCGCCGCGGCTGGAGTCGGTGCAGGTCCCGAGCGAGAAGATCGGCCTGATCATCGGCCCCGGCGGCAAGAACATCCGTTCGATGCAGGAGGAGTACGAGGTCAAGATCTCGATCGAAGACAGCGGGATGTGCACCATCACCGGCGTCAACGGCGAGAAGGTCGACAAGTGCCTCGAGCACGTCAAGGCGATGACCGCCGAGGTCGAGTTGGGCACCGTCTACACTGGACGCGTCACCGCGATCAAGGAGTTCGGCGCGTTCGTCGAGATCCTCCCGGGTCAAGAAGGCTTGGTGCACGTCAGCGAGCTCTCGAACGAGTTCATCCGGGCCGTCACCGACGTCGTGCGGATCGGTGACGAGGTCGAGGTCAAGGTCATCGCGATTGATGACTTCGGCAAGGTCAAGCTCAGCCGCAAGGCGTTGATGGAGCCCGCAGAGGATGAC
>NYVR01000123.1 GCA_002684655.1 Planctomycetota bacterium
GGCACCAAGAACCTCGCTGAGGTGGCGGCGCCTGCGATCCGTTTCGCGCGCGAGGGTTTCGCGGTCGACCGACACCTCGCATCGTCCCTCAACGCAAAGCGACAGAAGCTCGGCAAGTTTCCTTCGACCCGCGCCATCTTCTTCAAGGACGGCGCGCCGTTGAAGCAGGGCGACGTACTGGTGCAGTCGGATCTCGCGGCGACGTTGACGCGCTTCGCCGAGCGTGGCGCTGCTGGCTTCTACCAAGGTGAGACCGCAGCGCGCATCGCAGCGCACATGCAGCGGGATGGCGGCTTCATCGTCGAGGATGACCTCAAAGCCTATGCGCCCGTCGAGCGTGCGCCGGTTCGAACGGTCTACCGCGGCCATGAGGTCATCAGCATGGGACCGCCGAGTTCGGGCGGCGTCGCGATGATCCAGATGCTGAACATGTTGTCGGCTTACGACGTCGCCGAGTTCGGGTTTGGCAGCAGCGACTACATCCACCTGCTGACGGAAGTGATGCGCCGGGCATACGCCGACCGCGGTCGCTGGCTCGGTGATCCAGATTTCTATGGAGTGCCAGTCGAGGGTTTGATCAGCGAGGCGTATGCGCGCGAGCGTGGCCGAACGGTCGACCTGGAGCGGGTGAGCGAGCTCGGTCCGGGCGTCCCGCCCGGCGCGCCAGAGAGCGACGATACCACCCACTTTTCGATCATCGACCGCGACGGGAACGCGGTGTCCTGCACGACTACGATCAACTCGACGTTCGGCTCTTGCTGCGTCGCGGACGGGTGCGGATTCTTCCTCAACAACGAGATGGACGACTTCTCGGCGAAGCCGGGCGTCCCGAACCAGTTCGGTCTGATCGGCGGCAAGGCCAACGCCATCGCGCCGGGTAAGCGGATGTTGTCTTCGATGACGCCGACGATCGTCTGCAAAGATGGCGAGCTTCGTTATGTCATCGGTGCGCCGGGCGGCGGTCGCATCATCACGGCGGTGATGCAAGTGCTGTTGAACTTGGTCGATCACGAGATGTCGCTCAAACGGGCGGTCGAGGCGCCGCGCGTGCATCACCAGTGGCTGCCCGATCACATCCAGTGGGAGGCGTTGGCGTTGCCTGCCGACGTGCGCAGGGCGCTGGCGGCAAAGGGACACCGATTCCGGGCTCAGCCTCGGGGCATCGCGTTGGTGTTCGCGGCCGAGCTGCAGCCGGACGGTACGCGCGTAGGAGTGGCAGACGGTCGCAGCGGCGGGGCTGCGGCGGCATATTAAGCGCTATGCATCCGGTCCGAATCGCTCCTTCGCTGTTGGCGTCGGACTTCAGCAACCTGCGTGCTGAGATTGAATCGATTGAGCGCGCCGGTTGTGACCTGCTGCATCTCGACGTCATGGACGGGCATTTCGTCCCGAACCTGACTTTTGGCCCGTTGGTCGTTGAGGCGATCAAGCGATGCGCCAGCAAGCCGCTGGACACGCACTTGATGATCGCCGATCCCTGGAAGTATGCGGACGCGTTCCTCGACGCTGGCTCAGACTGGCTGACGTTTCACGTTGAGGTCGCTGGGCGCGGGGACGCGCTCGAACTGCTCCGGCACATCCGCGCGCGCGGCTGCAAGGCGGGGCTCTCGCTGCAGCCCGACACTCCCGTCGAGCGCTTGCAGCCGTTCCTCGCTGAGGTCGACCTGGTGCTAGTGATGTCGGTCGTCGCAGGCTTCGGCGGGCAGAAGTTCCGCGCAGGCGTCTTGCCCAAAGTGCAGGCGCTGCGCGACATGGGCTTCGCGGGCGAGATCTCGATGGACGGCGGCATCGGGCCCGAGACGATCGCCGAGAGCGCGGCCGCTGGAACGAACGTGTTCGTCGCCGGGACGGCGGTGTTCGGCGCGGAAGATCGCGCAGCGCGGATTGATCATTTGCGGCAAGTAGCTGAAAAGGCAAGCCTTGCACGCGATCGCGGCGGCAAAGGCGGCGGCCGCTGAATGCTGGTCCAGCGGCCGTTAGGCCGCTATCGTTGAGCGCCCCTTACCACCCCTGAATGGCAGCAAACGAAATGGCTTGGACCCGCTTCGGCAAGAAGAAGGACATGCCCGGCGGGCTCTGGATCAAGTGTGAGTCCTGCGGGACCATGCTGTTCCGCAAGGACTTCGAGCAGCGCCACCGCGTCTGTCAGACCTGCGACTATCACTTTACGCTGCCGGCGCGGGACCGCATCGCGCTGACCGCAGATGAGGGCTCCTTTGAAGAGATCTGGGAGCGGTTGGGCGCCGAGGACGTACTCGAGTTTAACGACCGCATGCCATACGGCGAAAAGCTGAAGGCGACGCGAGCGAAGACGGGGGAGTCCGACGCCATGGTCACGGGTCTCGCCACCGTCAAAGGGATCCCGTGCGCGTTAGGGGTGATGAACTTCCGATTCCTTGGGGGGTCGATGGGCATGGTCGTCGGCGAGAAGATCGCGCGGCTGTGCGAGCGCGCGCTGGCTGACGGTTTGCCCGTCATCTTGTTTGCCTGCTCCGGGGGCGCCCGTATGCACGAGGGCGCGGTCTCGCTGATGCAGATGGCCAAGACCTGTGGGGCGCTGCAAAAGCTGCACGCGGCCGGCGGCGTCTCCATCTCCGTCATGACGCACCCAACGACGGGCGGCGTGACGGCATCGTTCGCGTCTGTTTGTGACTTCCTGATCGCTGAGCCTGGCGCGCTGATCGGCTTTGCTGGTCCGCGTGTGATCGCGACGACCATTAAGAAAGAGCTGCCCAAGGGCTTCCAGCGGTCGGAGTTCTTGCTCGAGAAGGGGCAGATCGATTGCATCGTGGAACGTTCGCGCATGCGCGACGAGCTGGCGAGGTTGCTGGCATACGCGACCGGGCGCGACGCTGTGGCCGCCTACAAATCTGAAGATCACGCCGTCGCCGACGTGGGGCCTGCCGCCGACAGCAAGGACGGCAAGAAGGCTGTCAAAGGCAAGTCGAAGACCAAGTCGAAGGCCAAGACGAAGGTCAAGGCGAAGGCCAAGCCCAAGAAGGGCTGACGCGATGAAGCCGACGCGCCCTGCGCCGCGTGGCTGCGAAGCTGGCCGGTTCCGGGGCCGCTACAAAGTCGAGCCGCAAGACTTCGTCGTCGAAGAGGTTCCGGCCTACGAGCCCTCAGGCGAGGGCGACCACGTCTGGCTGTGGATCGAAAAGCGCGGCGTCGCGACCCTGGAGATGCTGAGGGCCTTTGGCGCTGCTTTAGGGCGTCACGAGAAGTCATTTGGGATCGCGGGATTGAAGGACGCGCGGGCCGTCAGTCGGCAGTGGGTCAGCGTCGAGCTGGGCGACGAGCGGGCATGCAAGGAACTCGATGTCGCGGGCGTCCGGGTGCTCAAGGTGACTCGTCACGGGAACAAGCTCCGGCTCGGCCACGCGCGCGGTAATCGCTTCGAGATCGTGTTGCGCGGCTGCAGCGACGGTGCGCTCGAGGTCGCGCGCGCCAACCTCGCAGAGTTGGAGCGGCGCGGCGTGCCCAACTACTTCGGTGAGCAGCGCTTTGGCAAGCGCGGCGCGAACCTCGCCAAGGGCCTTGAGGCGCTGCGCGGCGGCGCGAAGGCGATGAGCCGGCGGATGCCTAGGCGGGTCTTCGGTTTGGTCCTCTCCGCTGTTCAGAGCGAACTCTTTAATCGCGTCGTGATCAGGCGACTCGATCGCCTCGGCGAGATACTGCCCGGGGATCTCGCGCAGTTGCACAAGAACGGCGCGGTCTTCACCGTCGAAGACCCGGCGCGCGAACAGCCGCGTGCGGACAGCTTAGAGCTGTCTGCCTCTGGCCCCATGCCGGGACCGGATATGCTGGTTCCCACGGGCGAGCCGCTCGCGATTGAACTGGCGGCGCTCGAGGAGCTCGGACTCAGCGGCGAGGAGTTCAACGATCTCCCGTTCGGTCTTGGTCGCGGCGAGCGGCGGCCGCTGCGGTGCCCGATTCGCAGCGTCGCTGCGCGCGCTCACCCAGACGGCGTTCACGTCGGCTTCACGCTCCCGAAGGGTTGCTACGCGACCTCTGTGCTGCGCGAACTCTTAGAAGACACGATCTGGTTCGCGCAGCGTTAGCAGCAGGCCGTCAGCCGTCTCTGGGGCTGAGCCGCCTGGCGAGACCAGACCGTCGTTCGGGCCAAGACTGTAAGCCGGCATCGACCACGCCCTGCTCGGCGCAGATGGTCGCGCGTTGACGAGCGCGCGTCACGCCGGTGTAGATCAGGGAGGCGTTGTTGAGCGGGCCGTCTTGTTCGGGCAGGGCGAGCAACACGTGGTCGAACTCGCTCCCCTGAGCCTTGTGGACGGTCATGGCCCAAGCCGTCTCGTGAGCGGGGAGTCGGCGCGGGTTGATCTCGCGGGTGAGCCCCTGCTGGTCGCGGATCCATATGACCGGGTCTTCTCCCTGGCGTCCGCAGACGCCGAGGTCGCCGTTCCAGATGCTGTTATCTTGATCGTTTGCGGTGACCAGGACCGGGCGGCCGACGTAGTAGGGGTCGTCCATGCGGTGGCCGCGTGCCGCCAGCGCGGCTTCGACGCGCCGGTTCCACTGTGAGACGCCGGTGGGGCCGAAACGCTGCGCGGTCAATATGCGCGCGTGTTGGATCTGCGCCAGCGCGCTCGCGGCATCGCCCTCGCTAGCTGCGCGCAGCAACCGCTCGCAGTGCGGCAGAAAATCGTCGAGCGCCGCTTCGCCGTCGCACGTTAGCCGCAGGTCGTCGTGGCCGTGCCGGAGCGCCGCGGCGGCGCGGTTGTGATCTCGTTCCACAAGCGCCAGCGCGAAGGCGCCGATGCCAGGCTGTTGTCCGAAGCGGTGGTTCTTGGTCAAGGATACGGTCGCGTCTGCAATCGGGGCGGCGTCAGGCTGCACAGGCACGGTCATCCCGCTCGCCTCGCGGACGGTGCTGGCCAACGCTGGTCCCATCCCGAGGTGTGGGCGGGCGGCGTGCGTCAGATCGCTTAGCACCCGCCCAGCAGCTACAGCCGCGAGCTGATCCTTGTCTCCGACGAGGACGAGCCGGGTCGCGGATGAGACGGCGTCGCACAGCGTCGCGAAAATAGCTGGGTCGGCCATGGAGACCTCGTCTACGACGACAAGGTCGTAATCGAGCGGGTATTCGCGGCCGCGGCGGAAGGTGTCGTCGAGCGGTAGGTATCCGAGCAGGCGGTGCAGGGTCTGTGGCTCTAGGTCGTCGAGGCGTCCCGCCAGCTCTGGGCGCTCGGCCGCGGCCGCAGACAGGGCTTCTCCGAGCCGCGCTGCCGCCTTCCCTGTCGGCGCGGCGATCGCTATGCGCAAGTCGGGCTGCTCGTGGAGCAGCGCCGACATCAGCTTGGCTACGGTCGTTGTCTTGCCTGTGCCCGGCCCGCCGCAGAGCACCGTCAACGCTCTGCTCGCGCCTGCGATGACAGCGGCCAGCTGCATGTCGGGGTCTGTCGTCGCAGGGTCAGGTGTCAGCGTGAGCGCCTCCAAGGTGGCGCGGAGCTCCGCGCCCGTACGAAGCGGTGGGCGCTCCAAGCGTTCCTGGATGAATTGGGCGATCCGGCTCTCGGCGCGGTAGTGCCGAAGCGTGTAGAGCCTGTGCCAGCTGTCTATGACGAGCGGCGTTGACGCCGCGTCGGCGTCGTCGGTCGCGACAACGCCGGTCGCGAGCAGCGCCGCGCGCGCCGCTTCAAGCGTAGGCCTGGGGGGCTCGCCGCCGCTTGGCGCCGTGGAGCACCAGAGCGCGAGGTCGACGCAGACGTCGCCCGCGACCCTCGCGTCTCCGAGCGCATGGCAGAGCCTGCGCAGCAGGTCCAGGTCGCCACCCGTCGCGAGGCGCGCGAGCAGGTCGGCGTGCAGCTCTGCGATCACGTTGCTGTCGGCCGCGGTGCTCACGCTTCACCTCGTATCCAGTTGTCCATCGCTTCGACGAGCGCGCGCGGCGGCCGATCGTAGAACATGCCGTTGTCGCTGTTCGGGCTGGCGCCGCGAAGGAACGCGTAGCAGATCCCGCCGAAGTGTCGGTCGTAGTCGTAGTCGGCGAGTCGCGCCGTGAGGTGCCGATGCCAGGCGACCACATACAGGTGATACTGCAGGATGTAGTGGTGCGCTTGCATCGACTCCGACAGAGCGTCTGCGTCGTAAGCATCAAGCCCTTCGCCGAGGTGGTTTGATTTCCAGTCGAGCAGCCAGTAGCGACCCTCGTGTTCGCTGACCATGTCTGCGAACCCGGTCAGGAAGCCGCTGAGATTGAGGGGGCGGAGCTTCTCGATGTGCGGCGCATACTGGCGCGCGACGTCGTCGCCGTGCGCTGCGAATAACGCGGCGAGCTCTCTCGTCTGCGGCTTGCTCATCGGAAGCAGGAACTTCCACTCGGCTAGCCGGTGGCCCGTGCAGAGTTGGCCGATCGTCGGACCGTGCTCGTTCGTGCGCGCCAGCGCGAGGTCATGCAGGTTTCTCTGCACGGCGTCGAAGGGGTGGATCGCGCCAGGGTGAACCCCGGGATCGTCGAGGTGGTGCTCTGCGAGTGTCTTTCGGATCAGGCGTTCTGTCTCGTCGCTGTCCAAGCGAGTGAAGTCGACGTGTTCGAGGATGTCGTGGAGGCAGGTGCCTGCGTTCGCCCCGCGGGCGAAGCCGAAGATCCCGCTGCCAGGTGCGGCGGTCGCGTCACGCCCCGCGTACGTCGTCTCGTCGGGCTCGCGCTGCGCGACGAGCGACGTGAAACTGTGGATTGTCTTGGGCTCTCTCCATGGGATCGCGCGGCGGCGCTCTGCTGGGACGGGGGGGCGCGTCGCAGCGGCAGCCCCGCTGTCCGAGCAGGGATCGCGGTCGTTCATAGGCTCGACCTTTATCGATGCGCGGCGATCGAGCTGGAGATACATCGACGCAGAGTTGGCCTTGTACGCGTCGCTCCAGCTTGTTTGCCAGCCAGGCTGTCTCTCTGTCACGTCCGGATCGAGCAGCCACGCGAGCGCGCTGTTTTGGTAGCCCTTCATCGGCCCCCAGTGCACGTAGCATCTTCGCTTGGCGCGAGTCAGGGCGACGTAGGTCAGCCGCACGTCTTCGGCGAGGCGGTCAGCCTCATACTGCAGCCAGCCCGCGTCAGACTTTGAGCAGGCGAAGCGGAAGTGTCGGGGCGCTGACGCGTCCGCGTGCGCGGCTGGCAGCGCGACGTTGCTCGTGCTGGCTTGTGCGCCTGACCACAAGAACGGACAGAATACGACCTCGTATTCGAGCCCTTTGCTGCCGTGCATGGTCTGCACTTGCACCGCGTCTTCGTCAGACTCTAGGCGGAGTTCGCGCCGCTCAGCTTTCGCGGGGTCCGGATTGGCGCGTTCACGACGGAGCCAGTCGAGCAGGCTCTCAGGTGAAAGCTGCTGCTCTTGCTCCGCGTCTTGCAGCATCTCGCAGACCTGCAGCAAGTTCGTCAGGCTGCGCTCGCCGCCCGGTTGATCGAGCAGCCGCGCGTAGGCGTCGAGATCGCGCAGCATCTGCTCGCGCATGGATCCGAAGCCGCGATGGCCCCACGTCCTCCGCCAGTTTTCTAGCTTCGCGAGGTGCTGCTCGGCAGCGGGGTCGTCTCGATCCAGCGCCGCGAGCGCAAGCGCGTCAAGGCCCCAGATCTTCGTGGCCATCGCTGCGCGTGCACCGAGTGGGTCCGTTGGCCTCAGCACCGCTTGTAGGATGCAGTCGAGCTCATGGATTTCGGCGGTCTTGAAGACGTCTCCAGACTTACCGATGACCGCGACGACGCCGACGTCACGTAAGGAAGATTGGATCAGCGTCGCCTCTTTGTTGGTGCGCGTGAGGACGGCGATGTGACGTGGTTGCAGCCGCTTGTCGTCGATTTCGACGCTGCCATCGACCAGGCGGGCGATCTCTGCAGCCACGTCTGCGGCGATGTGCGCGCGTTGCTCGCCGATTGGGCGCTGCGCTGGCAGACCTTTGTCATCCAGCTCGAGCGGCGGCGTACGGAAGCGCATGGCGGGTCCGCTGCAATCATCAGACAGCTGGTTTTCGCCCGGTTTTGCTGCTGCGTCGACGGCGTGCATGGTCACGCCGCGCGCGACGAACGCGTCTGGGCGAGCAAACAGTTCGTTGACGCCGGCGACTACTTGTCGCGAGCTGCGGTAGTTGGTCCCGAGCGTGCACCGGTCCACAGCGTCCGCCGCAGCGGCGAGGTAGGTGCGCAGGTCCGCGCCGCGGAAGCCGTAGATCGATTGCTTGGGGTCGCCGACGAGGAACAGCGGACGGTCTTCGAAAGCCGCCGCGAGGAGCTCATATTGCCTCCGGTCGGTGTCTTGGAATTCGTCGATGAGGGCGACCGTGTAGCGGGATCGAAGCGCTTGCAGGAGCCGATCGCGGCTCGGGCCCGAGGTCGTCGCCTCGTGCGCTGTCTGCAACATGTCGTCAAAGGTCAGCACGGCGCCCTCGCGCTTCATCTCCGACAGTCGCCGATCCATACGCGTCAGCAGGTCGACGCGGAGGTGGTCCATCGTCGTCTCAAGCTGCAGCCGGACGTCGTCGCAGCGAGTGAAGAAGACGTGGTCGAGGCGGCTCCGCTGATCTTTCTTGACGAGTTTTCGGAGCGGGCTCGCAGCGAAAGTTTTGAAGCAGGTCAGCGCTCGTTCGGGGCGGCTTGCGACGTCGTCTAGATGCTCCCGCAAAAAGGTGCAGGCGTCGGGCTTGGGCTCCTTATTTTTGAGCCAGTCCAGGCTGGCGAGCAGCTCGATCACTTGGTCGTCACAGCTCGCCGCCGCGTTGAGGGCGACTCGGTTCAGCTCGGCCACGTTGTCGGCGACCTGCGGCTCGCGCGGCTCCACGGTCGCGCCAGGATAGAGCTTGAAGGCTCGGAACAGCCCCAATAGCCGCGCGGGCGCCATCTTGGTCTCGCGCAGCACGGCTGCCAGCATCGGCCCGTCGTGTTCCCGCAGCGTGCGCAGCGCGTCTTCGGCCGCGGTGCGCTGGAGTTCGCTGTCGTCTGCGGTGAACTCAAGCTCGAACGGTTGGTCGCTCTCGAACGCGGACTCCTCAAGGAGGCGCTTGCAGAAGCCGTGGATGGTCATGACCGACGCTCGGTCGAACTCGTCGAGGGCGCGGCGCAGCTTAGCGACGCCATCGTCGCCGTGTTTCGCCAAGCTCGCGAAGAAATCGTTTTTGACAGGTTCGCCTCGACACGCGCTCAACGCTGTGCGCAAGCCTTCTCTGAGTCGGTTTTTTAACTCCTCAGCCGCGGCCACGGTGAAGGTCACCACCAGCGCCTGTTCGACGTGCTCGATGACGTCCTCGAGCAGCATGCGTACGAGGACGCCCGTGATGGTGAAGGTCTTGCCGGTTCCGGCGCTAGCTTCGAGCAAGACCGTGCCTCTATTTAGGGGCGCGTCCGCCAGCGCGAACGGGGCAGGCGCAGTCATTTGGCCGCCTCCTCAAGGTGCTGCAGCAGCGGCGGCCAAATGCGAGACGCGAGCCGATAGAATTCCCCGTCTGGCCCACTCGCAAACGGATCTCTGTCGCGCATGCAGAGCGCGATGTTCGGGTCGCCTAGATCCGCATCGTAGCTGCGCCCCGCTTGTTGGATCTCGAAGGACTTGCGGGCGCTAGTGATCGCCTCAGCGGGGTCTTTGTTCTTGGAGGCCGCCTTCCCCGCTGCGAACGAGCTCTTTTCGAAGAACGCGAGCGGGCGCGTCATCCCTTCGCGGCAGCTCGTCACCAGGAAAGCCAGGTGCTCCCGGGCCTCGGCTGCGTCCAACCGTCGGAAGACGTGGGCTGCGTCCGTTGACAGCAGGCGGGTGCGCGTCGGCCAAGCCAGCTCGTCTGTTGGCGCTTCGTCGGCTTGGAGCGTCAGGACGAGGTGCTCGATCCACGCTGCGATCTGGTCCTTGGGCTTGAGCTTGCTGGCTCGCAGGCGGGTGCGCGCGTCTTCATGTAGCCCGTCTAGGCTGCCGATGATGCGCGACGATCCCGCTTTCACGTCGATCCGTCGGACCTCGCTGGTCGATAACCGGCGCGCCTCCTCCAAGAGCGTGGCTGCGAGCTCGTGCGCGGCATGGAACGAGAGGTCCCCGAGCGCGCCGACAGGCAGTACCCCGCGGGCGCGTGTCCAAGAGAGCGCCTCGTTGCGCGGCGCGTCGCCGCGTTGCGCGCGCTTGATCGCGTCGTCCTGGAGTTGAAACTGGCTCAGCCCGTCGAGCTCGAACGGCTCGCAGGCGGCTTCGGCGTCGTCTTCGCTTCGTAGTCGTATGCGCATCGCCCGCTTCAAGAACGCCCTGCTCGGGTTCTGCCAGAAGTCCACGAGGTCCGCGAGCGGGAGCGTGTGCTCTGATTCTTGCGGCGGCGTGAGGATCTCGGTGTCCGCGGGGCACCACGGCGCGGGCGCGCCCGCGCCTCCGCCGATCGCTGGCTTCTCGGCATAGGTGAACAGGCGCGGATCGTCTGCGCGATATCGCGGGCTCCAGGGCTGCAGCGGGTGCTGGACGAGGACGTGCTGCGACGGTTCTCCGCCTGCCAACTCGCAGGTCCGGTCGACGTGTTCGAGCAGCTCCGAGATGACCACGGAGGCGGCGCGCTCGGAGTTGTCCTTGGCTGAGTGGCCAACGAAGGTGAAGTGCAGGCGGTCACGAGCAGCGAGCAGCAGGTCGAGGAAAAGCTGGCGGTCGTCTGCTCGTCGGCTGCGATCGCCTGTCTTCGGCCGCGCCGACATTAGGTTGAACGGCGTGGCGCCGTCACGTCGCGGGAACGAGTCGTCATCGAGGCCGCAGACGAACAGCGCGCGCACGGGGACGGCGCGCATCGGCAACATCGCGGCTACGGTGATGGCGCCGGTGAGGAACCCGCGGCCGCCGCGCCGGTCTGCGCTGGCGCTGCGCGATAATGCTTCGTCGAGCCATGACCGGAACACCTGCAACCGCACCGGCTCTTCATGGCGGGCAGCGTGCGCCTGCTTACGCAGGAGGCGAGCGGCCCGACGCAGGTGCTGGACGGCTTCTTCTTCGGCGTTTTCAGACGGCGAGAAGAGCGCCTCGAGCAGGTGGTCCAGTTGTGCCGCCCAGCCGCTGAGCCTGTGTTCGTCACGTAGCCGGCTCAGCTGTTCGAACAGCGTTTCCACGAACTTCGTCAAGCGAGCGAGGACTTCGCTGCGATTCTCGGTGGTGTCGCCGATCGGCGCGTAGCCGGCGACGAGGTCGTCGACGGGGCCGGTGAGCGTGCCGAGCAGCAGGCGGTCGAGGCCCTGTCGCCAGGAGTTCGCGTCGAACGCAGGGATCCCGAAGGTCGTCCGCTGGGCTCCGTCGGCGCCCCAGCGGACGCCCGCTGCGTCGAGGAGATGTCGCACCGACGCCATGTCGCCTGGATACAGGCGAAACTTCCGCTGCACGGCCGGCAGCTCGAGGAGCTGGAGGACCTCGGAAACCGTGAGCCGCGTCCTCGGCAGCCCGAGCACGTGCATAACCGCGCGGCAGAGCGGCAACTCGATTGCGGGGCCGCGGTCCGCGATCTCTACGGGGAGTTTGCCCTCGAGCGCTTCGAACACCGCGCTGGCGTGCGGCGCGTAGCGCTCGATGTCTGGGACGAGGATCATCACGTCGCTCGGTGTGAGCGACGGGTCGCCGTCGAGCGCTGCGCACACTTGGTCGCGGACAACCTCCATTTCGCGCTGTTCGCTGTGGCAGTCGTGAACTTGCAGGCTTTGGTCAGACGATCTCAGCCGAAACTTGGTCGCGCCGGGCGCGCCGCGGTCTTCTGCTGCCACCATGTCGCGCTGGATGCACTCCAGCAGGTTTGCGGCAGGCTCCGTGTCGTTCGCGAACGCGTCGAGCGGCTCCAGCTGAACGTGGACCTCGCTCGCGTCCGGTTCCTCAAGGTCGAGCAGCATCTGCTGAAACTCGCGGCTTTGTGCGCCAAAGCGCGCGAGCAGCCCGTGATCGCCGGCCCGCTTACCGCGCTCGCGCAGATCGCCGACGTAGTGCGCTGTGGGCTGCGGGACGAAGAGCGTGACGTCGATCGTGCGTCCCATGCGACGCAGGAGGTCGAGGAACGCCGGCGGGATCGTGGTGGTGCCGAAGACCTGAAGGCGCTGGGGCAGGCGTTCGCGGCACCAAGCTACGTCGTCGAGGCGCGACCGCAGCGCGGCGACGCGGTGCGAGGTCTCGGCGCAGCCGCGCGGGTCGTCATCCGCGGCGTGCGCTCGGGCGTCGGCCAACAGCGCGCGCCACAGCGCGCTTTGCCAAGGCGCGTGATCGGAGAGCGCTGCGTGCTCGACGCCTTCGGCGAAGTCCCTGAGGAGGTCGTCTCGATATAGCTGGTAATCGTCGAAGCACGCGCTCAAGCGCCGGCAGAGCTGCAGCCGCTTGCGGCCGTCATCGTCGTCTTCGACGTATTCTGACGCGGCGCCGAAGGGCGCTGCGGCCGCGTCGCGAGGGTCCAGCAAGCGCCACAGCCGCCAGGTCAACACCTCGCGCTGGAACGGATCTCGCTCGAGTTCTTGGGCGTCGAGCAGCTGGTGGAGCCACGCGCCCAGGAACGGTGTCTTGACGCCAGCGGCGATGCCTGCACGTCTCGCCAGCTGCAGCTCTAGCCACTGCGCGACGCCTTGCGCAGGGACCAAGATCGTCTCATGTTCCATCGGTGACGCGGCACGATGGCTCAGGTGCTCGTAGAGCTTGTCGAACAGCCCCTCGAGCCGGTGTCCTGTGACGACCTTAACTCCCACGCCGTGAGGCTAGCAGGCAGCGAAGGGGGATTCACGGCTGCGTGTGCAGCGGGCGCCGAGGACGCGTCCGACCTCCCGGTAGTCGCCACAGCCGCTCGCCGAGGCGTCGCATTGATTCTGTCTCTCGCGGCCGGCGGGGCGTCCCGCCGTCGTGCGCAAGCGTTCCTAGCGCAGCGCGGCTGCGATCGCCGCGCGCGCGCGCGATAGCCGAGATCGGATGGTGCCAATCGGCAACCCGAGCTTCTGTGCGACGCCGGCGTAGTCGAGCCCTGTTCTTTCGTAGAGTTCGAACGCTTCTCGTTGGGGGCTCGGCAGCGTGTCGAGCACCTGACGTAGCCGCTCGCCGATTTCGTGTGCCATCGCGACGTGGAGGGGGTTGTCGCAGCCGCTGTGCAACTCGCAGTCTTGCGACGCGACGTGCTCATGGTGTCGCCGGCGATGCAGCGAACGACGTAGGTGCTGACAGCGGAACATGACCGCGCGAATCAGCCACGCGCGAGGGTTCGTCGGTTGAGGGGTCTCTTTCCAGAGCGCCAAGAGGGCCTCTTGGACGGCGTCCTCGGCGAGGTGATCACAACACATCAACCGTCGGGCGACCCTCCGCACGGCCTGTAGGTCGGCCTCCGGGTGCGGTAGCAGCCCGGACTTTTGGCACAGCAGCAAGGTCGATGTTTCGGTGGGCATAAAGGTCGCGGCGCGCGCCGCTTCTCGGGGCGGCCCAGCAAAGTAGAGCCTCATGACCAAGCTGACTAGAGGGTCCTTCAATCAATATCGCGGGAGCCGTCCGCGGCCCGGTCGCATTGTTTCGGGCGGCGGTCGGCCGGCTCACGTCAGCCGTTGGCGGCGCCGGGCGGGTTCATAGCCCGGCCGTGTGGGTGCGCTTCGTCGTAGACGCTGCGCAGACGGCCGATGGAGACGTGGGTGTAGATCTCTGTCGTGACGAGCTTTGCGTGGCCCAAAAGCTCTTGGACCGTGCGCAGGTCTGCGCCGCGGTCCAACAAGTGCGTCGCGAACGAGTGCCGGAGGCCGTGCGGGGTCAGCCGGTTCTGGAGCTCTGCCCGCTGCGCGCGTGCGACGACCGTCTGGAAGATCCAGCGCGCGCTGAGCGGCCGCCCGAGTCGGTTGAGCCAGAGCGCGGTCGTGCTCGCGCAAGCGCGCTCACGCAACACTTGAGCGCGCAGCGGCAGCCAGCGACGGACCGCGTCGATGGCTGGTCCGCCTAGCATGGCGATGCGCTCTTTGCTGCCTTTTCCGATGACGCGCGCTGTGCCCTCGTGCAGGTCGACTGCGTCGAGCGTCATGCCCGCGCACTCGCCGACTCGGCACCCGGTTGAGTAGAGGGTCTCGAGGATCGCGCGGTCGCGACTGCCGGTCGGCGTGTCCTCGAACGGCTGCGCCAGCAGCTGGTCGACCTCTGATGTCGTCAAGAACTTCGGGACGCGCTTGGGCGCCTTGGGGCCTTTGATCAACTTGGCCGGATCCTGGGTGATGCGACCTTCGCGCTGGAGCCAACTGAAGAGGCCGCGCACGCTGGCCAACTTGCGTTGAACGCTGGTCGGCGCGAGCCCTCGCTCCTCGAGCTCGACCAGGTAGCGTCGCAGCTGCGTGCGTCGCACCGAGGTCAGCGTCGCGCCCTCGGCCGCAAGCCACAGCCCGAAGTCGCGCAGGTCGGCGGCGTAGGCGCGCCGCGTGGCCTGGCTCTTCTTGCGTTCCCTGGTAAGGAACGAGAGGTATTCGTCGAGCAGTTGCACGTTGTCTCGTCGGCTACAGACTGGCACACTCCCGCGCCCTTTGCATGCCCTACCTCGGTGAGATCGCGGCGCTGGCGACGGCGCTCTGCTGGCTCGGCAGCAGCCTCGCGTTCGCCGTCGCGAGTCGGCAAGCCGGCGCGCAGTCGTTGAATCAGTTCCGGCTTTACGCGGCCCTGCCGATGTTGGCGTCGCTCAGTCTGTTCGCCACAGGGGCCGCTTGGCCGGTCGAGGCTGGTTGGCAGCGTCTGTCCATGCTCGCTGCGTCTGGCCTCGTCGGTCTCGTCTTGGGTGACTTTGGCTATTTCCACGCGCTGGCGACCGTCGGGCCTAGGTTGGCCTCGGTCATCATGGCGCTTTGGCCTGTGTGCACCGTCGGACTGGACGCGATCTGCGGCGATGCGCCGACGCGCGGTCAAGCGGCGGGCGTGGCGCTGACGATCGCCGGGGTGACCTTGGTGCTAGCTCGCAGCCGCGGAGGCGCGTGGCGGCCCGAGCTCACGCGTCGTCAGTGGGCCCTCGGCGTCGCCGGCGGTCTGCTTGGCGCCGCTGGTCAAGCGGCTGGCTTCGTGATGGCGCGCAGCGCGATGCTGCCGGCGGCTGACGCGCCCGCAGGCCTTGACCCGCTCCTGGCGACCATCGTGCGGATGGCGGCGGCGACGGCCGGGATGCAGGTCGTGGTGAGCGCGCAAGGGCGCCCCTTTGCGATGCGTCAGGTCTGGAGCACGCGTCGCTCTGCGGGGACCGCGTGGGTCGGCGCCTTGTTCGGTCCCGTGCTGGGCGTCTGGATGTCGATGGTCGCCGGCGCGCACGCGCGGGACGCCGGCGTCGCCGCTGCCCTGATGAGCACGACGCCGGTGTTCATGCTGCCCGTAGCGGTCTGGCTCTACGGGACCCGCGTCAGCGCCGTCGCAGTCTTCGGCACGTTCCTGACCGTCGCCGGCGTGGCCGTCTGCTTTATTCTCGGCGGTTGAGGCTGGCCGCGGCCTCGCTCGCGCCGCTGGGCGTCATGCGCCCATGGCCGTCACAGCGCCGCCAGAAACGACTCGAGCCGCTCGAGGTCGTGGTCGCCCATGTGGCCGATCCGGAAGGCCTTGCCCTTGAGGTCGCCGTATCCC
>NYVR01000124.1 GCA_002684655.1 Planctomycetota bacterium
CGACTTCGACATCTTCTGGCTCCCGTCGAGCCCCTCGAGCAACGGCATGGTTAAGCACACCTGCGCGGCCTGGTCCTCTTGGCCTTGGAGGTCGCGGCCTACCAGCAAGTTGAACAGTTGATCGGTCCCGCCGATTTCGACGTCGGCCTTCAACTCAACCGAGTCCCAGCCCTGCAGCAGCGGGTAGAGAAACTCGTGCACGCTAATCGGCAAGCCACCCTTGTAGCGCTTGGTGAAGTCGTCGCGCTCGAGCATGCGGGCGACGGTGTAACGACTCGCGAGGCCGACGCAGTCCATGAAGCTCTGCCCGAGGAACCACTCGCCGTTCTCGCGCTCCTCGAGCTGGTCGACGTCCAGCACCGCGCCGATTTGGGCGCGGTAGGTCTGTTTATTCGCCTCGACCTGCTCGCGCGTGAGCGCTGGCCGCGTCTTGTTGCGCCCCGTGGGGTCCCCAACCATCGCCGTGGCAGTACCCCACAGTACGATCACCGTGTGGCCGAGCCGCTGGAAGTCGCGCAGCTTCCGCAGCGGCACCGTGTGGCCGAGGTGGATATCTGGAGAGCTCGGGTCGATCCCGAACTTCACGCGCAGCGGCGTGCCGGACGCGCGGCTCTTCTCCAGCCTGGTCTTGAGGTCTTGCTCGTCGACGAGGTCCACGACGCCACGACGGATGACGGCCAACTGCTCGTCTACGGGAGGGAACTGCACGCAAGAGGTGTTACTCGTGCAGCGGCAGACACGCAAGCGAAGGCCGCCCTACTGGCGGCTCTGCCACCACTCCAGCCAGCCGTCGCGGTCTCCGATCGCGATCTGGACGCCCGCGACCTTGCGCAGCGCGGCCATCGCGACCTGCGCCTGATCCGCGCGACCGAAGCGCACCTGGTCGATGAGCATCTCCGTCGCCTGTCGGCGCTGGCCAGGGGGGACCAGCAAGGCGCTCAGATAAGCGCTGGCGAAGTTCTTCGGGTTGAAGTCTCGCAGGGCAGCCGTCAGCCCCGCTAGCGGCTGCTCGGCCAAAATCTCGTAGCCCTCAGGCCACTGCGTGCAGGTGATCGCGCCAGCCGTGACCCGCTGCACCGGGGCCCGGAATCCGTCGATCGTGACATAGCCGGGCATCCACTCCACGCGCACGAGCACCGAGCGCCGCACCGCGTCGCCGACGGCCGCGTCCACGCGGATGGGCAACCGCAGACTGTCTGCACCGGCCAGCTCGCAAGCCGCCCCCAGCCGCAGAAAGTCCTTAGTCTGAGACTCGCGCGTGCTCCCGTCGACGTATTCGTCCGTGATGGTGACCGCCACGGAGAAACCCGCGGGGTCCTGATCGGTCTCAGCGCCGAGCAACACCGGCTCGGTCATCGCCGGCAGATCCAACTCGAAAGCGAGCAAGGAACCCAGCGGCGGCGTGGCGCGCTCCGCGGCGTCCGAAGCAGGCTCGGACAGCCCCCCTTCCACGAGGCGCAGCAGGCTGCGGGCCCGCACGTGTTCCCGGAAGCGGATACCGCGCGCGATCGCCCGGTAGCCGTTGAGGTGACGCTGAAACGCCGGCGGCACGTTGGGCTTGTCGTAGCTTTCAACGAGACTCTCGATCAACGCGGCGGCCGGCAGCGCCGATTCGGGGCTGCGCCTTGCTTCTTCAGCGGCGTCCTGCAGGCGGCGCAAGATGCCGCTGAAAAACTCGACCTCGACGCGGCTGCTGCCGGATCGAGCGAGATCCGTTAGCGGGATCGACACGGGGGCCGTCAACGGCACCTCCGCGCCACCCGCGGCTGGCTCGACCTGCTCGTAGGTCGTGACGCAGGCGGCAGCGAACCACGCCGCCGAAGCGGCCGCGAGGAAGACTCGCGGCCGCGTCGGCCTCGGCGTCGGCCGGAACGTCGCCGACGCGCCGGGCACTACTCTTCGCCCTTGTCCTCTTCGGGCTCGTCTGCCGCTTCGCGCTCGCTGACGCGCTGGCCGATGCCCTTGAGCTGATCGGCGAGCGATCCCAGCGCGGGGTGCGCGGGCTCCGGCGTCGGCTCCGGCGTCGGGGCAGCCTCGGCGCCCTCTTCGCCTTCCTCGAAGTGCGCCTGAATCAGCGTGAGGCCGATCTTCCGCTCGTCGGTGTCGATCTTGATGATGCGGACCTCAACGCGCTGGCCGACCTTGACCACGTCCTCCGGGTTCTCGACCTTGTGGTCCGCCAGCTCCGAGATGTGCAGCAAGCCCTCGAGCCCCTGCTCCAACTCGACGAAGACGCCGAAGTTGGTGATCTTGGTGACCGTGCCAGGCACCGAATCGCCGATGTGGTAGCGCGCCGGGATGTCGCCGCTCCACGGGTCGGCCTGGAGTTGCTTCAGGCCGAGCGCGATGCGCTTCTTCTCCTGGTCGACCGAGAGCACCACGCACTCGATCTCGTCGCCCTTCTTCACCACCTCGTTCGGGTTGGTGATCTTGCGGGTCCACGACATGTCCGTGATGTGCAGCAGGCCGTCGATGCCCTCCTGCAGCTCGATGAACGCCCCGTAGTTCGTGAGGTTTCGCACCTTGCCGCGGATGACCGTGCCCGGCGGGTAGTTCTCCGCCACCATGTCCCACGGGTTGACCTCGGTCTGCTTCATGCCGAGCGAGATGGTCTGCTTCTCGGTGTCGATTTCGAGCACCACAACCTCCACTTGATCGCCCTGCTTGACGACCTCGTTCGGGTGGTTGACGCGCTTGGTCCAAGACATCTCGGAGATGTGCACCAAGCCTTCGACGCCGTCCTCGAGCTTGACGAACGCACCGTAGCTCATGAGGTTCACGACCTCGCCGTTGATGCGCTGCCCGATCGGGTACTTGTCCGCGATGTTGTCCCACGGCGAAGCGGTCTTCTGCTTCATGCCGAGCGCGATGCGCTCACGTTCGTGGTCGATCTTAAGGACCTTGACCTCGACCTCATCGTCGAGCTTGACCATCTCGGAGGGGTGATTGACGCGACCCCAGGACATGTCGGTGATGTGCAGGAGGCCGTCGATGCCGCCGAGGTCCACGAACACGCCGAAGTCGGCGATGTTCTTGACCACGCCCATGCGGATTTGGCCTTCCTCGAGGTCCTTGAGCAGCGCCTCCTTCTTGGCCTCGCGCTCTTCTTCGATCAGCTTCCGGCGCGAGATGACGATGTTCATCCGCTCCTCGTCGATCTTGATGATCCGCGCCTCGATGTCCTTGCCGATCCAGTCGCCGATGTCGCCGGCGCGGCGGATGTTGACCTGAGACGCCGGCAGGAAGACCGGGACGCCGATGTCGACCAGCAAGCCACCCTTGATCTTGCGCAGGGCCATGCCCTTGACCGTGTCGCCTTCCTTGTGGGTCTGGATGATGTTCTCCCAACCACGGATCCGGTCGGCCTTCCGCTTGCTGAGCAGGATGTAGCCTTCGGCGTCGTTGATCGCTTCGACGAGGCACTCGACCTCGGCGCCCGGCTGGACCTCCAGCGGGTCAGGGAACTCGTCGATCGAGATTTGGCCTTCGGCCTTGTAGCTGACGTCGACGATCACGGTGCCGTCTTCTTGCACCTTGATCACCTTGCCGCTCACGATCTTGTGCGGGGCAAGCTCGGCGACGGTCTTACCGATGGCGTTGTCGAGGTCGTCCAGGGTCGTGGAGCCAAGGGCCTCTGTGGTCAGCCGCGACAACTCGTCGTCGGGCAGGGCGAACTTCTTGATCAGGCTTTTGCCAGTCATCAAAGAATGTGGGGTTGGAGTGAGATTGAGACGGGGAAACGAATCAATAGGAAAGGAGGTGCCGCGCGACGAAGTGCCGCGAAGCTGTCATAATTCGGCGGCCGGACCATCCGGACGCCGATTGTTTCGGAGAGAGACTCAAGCTCCCTCGTCAACGATTGGGTTGTGCTGACGCGACAGCGGCGCCGGCGCATCAGCAGAATGTTTGCCTGCAGGTACGCCTGCAGCGCTTTGGCCGGCAGGTCGCTGCGCTGCAGGCCGCATCGATGAGTTCGGATCAGCGCCGAGTTCGGCGTCGCCTGTGAGGTGCGCGCCCGCCAGCTCGGCCACCCGACGTCGCAGCGCCTCGACGCCGCCGTCTGCGAGCACTTGCTCCCAGCTCCACGGCTCGCCGACGCGCACGACGACCTTCTTCGGCCAAGGAAACCACGCCTTGCGCGGGAAGGCGCGGTACGCGCCGTCGATGCCGACCGGCACGACCGTCGCCTTGGAGCGTCGCACCAAGAACGCGACGCCGCTCTTGAACGACTGCACCTGACCGTCGCGGCTGCGAGTACCCTCAGGGAACATCCCGACGACCTCGCCGGCCTTGAGCCGCGCGCCGACCCAGCGCATTGCGTCCTTAGAAGGCGCGTTGCGGTCGATCAACGTGACGCCAACCTGGCGTAGCCACCAGCGCAGCGGCGCGAAGGCCGCCAGCCCGGCCTGCGCAAGGAAGTTGACCTGTCGACCAACACCCATCCCCATCAGAGGCGGGTCGAGGTAGCTCGCGTGGTTGCCGACGAGGAGCACCGGGCCCGACTCAGGCACCTGCTCCGAACCCTCGGTGCGAAGTCGGAACCAGAGCTTGGCGAACAGCAGCATCGCTGCCCTGGAGACAGCGTAAACCACGCGATTTCGCGGCGCAGGCTGAAGCGCAGTCACAGCAGCTCTCCTTGAGCCGCGCGCACATGAGACAGCAGCAGCTCGATGACGGCGTCTGCCGACATGTCCGTCGTGTCTACATACAGCGCGTCTGAGGCTTGCTTCAGGGGCGCGTCCGCGCGCGTGGAGTCGAGCCGATCGCGCACGAGGATCTCCTGCAGCACGTCCTGCTCAGCGACGTCGCGGCCCTGCTGCGCAAAGTCCGCGCAGCGGCGCCGGGCGCGCTCCGTTGGCGCCGCGTCGAGGAAGATCTTCCAGCGAGCGCGCGGGAACACCACGGAGCCCATGTCGCGCCCTTCGGCGACGACCGGCCCTTGCGCGGCCACCTCTCGCTGCAGCTCCCCCATCCGCGCGCGCACGAAGGAGAGGGCCGAGACCGCCGAGACCTGAGACTCGACCTCACGGGTCCTGAGGTGTTGCGTGACGTCGTGGCCGTTGAGTAGCACCCTGTCCCCGGCGAGACGCAACCCCGCGTCCTTAAGCGCGGCACGCATCTGCTCGGCGTCATCTTCGCCGGCCCGCGAGGCCGGAGAGACACCGCGTTTGAGGAAGTGCCAGGTGATGGCGCGGTACATCGCGCCCGTGTCGAGGAAGCTGTAGCCAAGGCGCTCTGCCAGGCGACGCGCGATGGTGCTCTTGCCCGCCCCCGAAGGACCGTCGATCGCGACCACGTCGGTCGGCATTCGCTGGTCAAGGTCGGGGGGAGCGGCCAAAGGCTGAGGAGAGCTTGTGGAGAGCCGACAAAGTCGGCTCACGTTGTTGTTGATCCGGGTTGAGAAAGAGCGGCCGAACAGGAGCCGCTGGCACAAGTCCGGCGCCGCCCGCGGGCGCGGAGCGGCTGAAAAATGGGCCGCGCAGTGTATCGATCGGCGCGACCCGCTGGCAACGCCCAAAGGGCCAAAGAGAAGAAGTTACGGCGACCACGGGCACGGCTCGGGAGCGCCGGCCGGCATCTTCGAAGGCCCGGCGCCGAACCAAGCGGGCGCACAGCGACCAGGCCCGATCTCGAGGCCGACCGCGAGGTCGTCGAACGCCGGCAAGACGTGGTATTCGGCACTGCCGTAGTAACCAGCTGCATACCGGTGGATGTGCCCGAAGACCAG
>NYVR01000125.1 GCA_002684655.1 Planctomycetota bacterium
CCGCGATCACGGTGACAGATGCGAGCGCGTCTTGCTCGTTGATGACAGCAGCGGCTTCGCCTCGACATACTGCGATGAAGTTCTGAAGCTGGTTTCGAAAGGCGATGACCTTGTCGTAACCAGCCCCAAAAGACTGCCACTCCGCGTCGCGCGCCTTCCAACGCGAGCCACGCCAGCCGATCTCAAGCGTCCCACCTGTCCCGATCACCCGGATATAGGCGTCCGTCTGCTTGTGAATACTCCATGACAGATCAATCGATCCCAGCGCGCCGCTGTGGCTCTGGAACAGCATGCGCGCGGTGTCCTCCACGTCGATAGGCTGAACTGGTCGGCCGAACTGGGCCTGGACCTTCGCAAGGGGCCCCAAGAGGTAGCGGGCGATGTCCACGCTGTGACACCCGTTGTCGATCAACACGCCGCCGCCGCTGATCTCACGCCGACCATTCCACCGCTGCGCCATGTCAACGTGTGAGCAGAAGACGTTTTCGTAGAGGACGACGTCGCCGCACACCCGCTGGTCCAGCAGCCCCCGGGCCTCGCTGACGTCAGGCGTGTAGCGAAACTTGCTGCCCATCATCAAGTGTCGACCGGCGGCCTTCGCCGCCGCGAACATGCGCTCAGCGTCGCAAAGATCGGGCGCCAGGGGCTTCTCGCAGAGCACGTGAACGCCCGTCGCGAGCAGCGCCTCCGTCACCTGCGCGTGAGTGTTTGGGGGAGTCAGCACTAGAGCAGCGTCGCAGCCACGGAGGCCCGTTAGGTCGGCCACCTCAACTGCGCCTGTGCGCGCCGCCATCGAGCGCCTCGCCGCCGCGTCCAAATCAACGACTGAGACCAACTGCGCCCCGTCTATCGACGCAACCGCATCAGCGTAGGCGCGACCGATGCCGCCGCACCCGACCATGGCGAGCTTGAAATCAACCACGCGTCAGCTCCTGGTGCGCCGCGCGGATTGCGTCCGCAGCGAACGCGGCGTGCTGGCTGGCATACCGCTCGTTAATCGGCAATACGACCACTTGATCAAGCCCGCGAACGGCGCCTGGGAAGTCGCCGCGATCGTAAAGCGGCCCGTCAACGCTGCCGCGTGGGTTGCTCTGCAACGGGAGGCGCGAGACGGGGTGCGCGCGCCATTGCCTGAAGACCTGGCACTCGAACGCCGGCTTCTGCACATACCGCGGCGCGCACGCGACGCCGAGCTTACGCATGCGCGCGCCTAGCTCGACCGCCCCGCCGCACACCACGTCGGCGTCGACTAGGAACGACCACTTCCAGTAGGCGTGGCGGCCGTCTGGTGGATCCTGCGGGCACGTGATGCCCGGCAAGTCGCTCAACCTGTCGCGCAGCTCAGCTGCGACCAAGCGGCGTTTGGCGATGACGCCCTCAAGCTTTGGGAGCTGCGCGCAAGCGACCGCGCCCTGCAGCTCCGTCATGCGGTAGTTCAAGGCCGGGAAGTAGTGGTCAGGCTGCGCGTCGCCGTATCCAAACGCCTTGTTGACATAAAGGAACAGCTGGCGGGCGAGGTCGTCGTCGTTGGTGCAAACGACACCGCCCTCGCCGGTCGTGATGTGCTTGCCCTGCTGGAACGAGAACGCTGAGATCGCGCCGAACGTTCCCGCCATCTTCCCGCTCAAAGTCGCGCCGAACGCTTGCGCCGAGTCCTCGATGACTGGGACACCGCGAGCGTCGGCCATCTTCATGATCGGCCCCATCTCACAAGGGCGCCCGAACAGGTGCGTCACGATGATCGCACGCGTCCGGTCGGTCAGCTGGGCCGCGATCGTCTCCGCGGTGACATTCAGCGTCGTCGGGTCGACGTCGGCGAACACCGGCACCGCGCCCTCGTACCAGATAGGCGTCAGCGCGCCCATATCCGTAATCGGCGTCGTCACGACCTCGTCGCCGGCGTCGAGCTTGAGCGCCGCCAACGCGCAGTGCACCGCTGCAGAGCCGTTGGCGCAGGCCACGGCGTGCTTGACCCCGAGCCACGCCGCGAACTCGCGCTCGAATCGGTGCACGTAAGTACCGCGGGTTGAGTTGAGCGTGCCCGCTGTCAACACAGCCCGCACAGCGCGGGCCTCTGCGTCGTCGAATGTGCGCCCGGACGCGTTGGCCTCTGTCGGCAGCTGTGACGCGGGCGCGACCGCAGATGCAGACGGCTCAAGCCAACCCAGCAATGCGTCCACGACCGCGTCGAACATGGCCGGCTGAAGCCCGAAAATCTCACCCGCCGGCGCGGCGGCCTCTTCGTCCGCAGACAGGAGACCCTGGTTAGGCCTGGCGGGGGAGGCGCCGCTGTCCCTGAGGGAGCGCGCGGTCAGCGCCGCACCCTCAGGCGCACCGACCACGAGGACGCTGTCGGGGCAGAGACCTTCCATCAGCAACTGGTCTCGCTCGGCGTCCGTCAACGCCAGGACCCGGTCTGCAGCGTGGTCCACGAGGCGCCGGTCACGGTCTGCGGCGTCCCCGGCGCGCTCTCCGCCGCCGAGACGGACGCTGAGCGCGTCTCGACGTCGCGCGGCGTCGAGGATCGCCAGGCTGAATCGCCCGAAGCCGAACACGAGCACAGCCTGGACGCCGACAACGGCAGCGGCGCTGAAGCGCGCCACCTCTTCCAACGCCTCTGCGTCACCCGCAAAAATTTGTCGCTCTATCCCCTCGCAGACCCAGGCATCAGAGGGCGTCTCGTCCGACGCGCCGCCTCCCCGTAACGCCAACCGCACGCCGACGCCGCGTCGCGCGAATACGCGAGCCAGGGGCGCCACAGCCACGGCCTCCAGCTCAGAGGTCACACCAATCAGGATGTCAGCCAATGCGGGCGGCTATCCCGGGCCTGGGCGCTGGTTGATACGAACGGCGACGTGGCTGAGGAGGTCGTTGATCGCCTTCTCTATGCGGTTCACGTTGGCGACATTGTCGACGACGATGGCCTTCTTCGAGGTCATAGGACTGAAGATCAGCCGCCCGCTGCGCAGAAGCGCATACTCGGCGACGTCGTAGATCTCCTTGTTCATCTCTAAGCCTTCGGTCGACCACCGCTGGACGTCACCGAGGTAGCCGTGGTGGTGCAGAATCTCGCGGGCGTTGACTTCGTAGTAGTGGAAGCGGCTGTTGATGAACACGATGACGAGCAGCAGACCCAGACCGCCACACATGAACCCGTAGAAGGCGGTGTTGCTCTCGATGTGGATCTTGCCCAAAAGGCTCGACATATATCCCGTCAGGTCGAGCCAGAAGATCAACACGATGATCAGCGCGAGAGCGAAGACCAGCACGATGGACCAGATTCGGGAGAAGTCGAACGAGAAGACCAGGATGTTGAGCATGAACGCCAACATCCATGCGTTGCCGAGCGTCTCAGGCGCCGCGACCCCTAGGAAGCTGGACAAGAAACAGATCGTCGACAGCACGAAGGTCGGATAGAGGAAAACCACCTTCGGCCAGGGGCGAATGATCACGCTCTCGGCAGGCCGCTGCTGCGCCGGCGTCACGCTCGGGCTTGGCTCCGGCGTCTGAGATTCTTTGTCGGTCATGGGTCAGTCTCCGGGCCTCTACAGAGCCGCATCCTGCGGCCCGCACCCGGCGCAATTGTGGAGTCGGAAGGCCCCACGCGCCAGAAGGTTGCCGAAAGCAAGCCGAGTTCTAATCGGGGCGGCCGGGCGCCGGCTCCGGGCGTTCGCGCCGCGTCACAGCGGCGGCGGGCGACCCCCTTGCCGAAAAATCCTGTCACAATCGCTACTCGTAGCCATTCCTTGTGGGCGTCCGGGACTTCGGGAAAAAGGGCGAAGAACCGACAGGAGCGGAAACCGGCGGCAAAAGACCGGCACGTTGGACGAGGCAGACGTAAGCCTAGAGGAGTTTCTGAAGGATTTGCGCGCCTGCAGAGGCGCGTCCAAGGATGTACGCCTCGGCAATATCCTGCTGAAGCTACGATGGATCGCGCGGCGTCATCTCCCGGGGACGAGCAGTCTCCGGATCGGGCTCGACTCGGAGGACCTCGCGCAAGAGGGCATCGTTCACTTGCTGACCAACATCGACCGGTTCCGCGGTGACACCTGGAGCGAGTTCTTCGCCTTCGCAGCCGCGATCGTCAGCCAGCAAGCCGCGGCGCAAGCAAGATGGCAACGCGTCCGCAAGCCCGAGCTGCGCAGCCATGAGGACGCCCACGATCACGCCAGAGACGCGAAGACGCCGAGCGCGGATGCAGAGCAGGCAGAAGAAAGGCAGCGCCTGCACAGCTTGCTCGCAAAACTCAGTGAGCCGTATCGCGCGCCGCTGGAGTTGCGCCTGGCAGGCAAAAGCAACCAGGAAATCGCGGCTATACTGGGGTGCAAGGAGGACCTCGTCCGAAAGCGTCTCTCCCGCGCGTTGGCGATCTTGCAAGGGCAATGGTAGACGACCCCGAAGACGACCCGAGCAACGACATCTCTGAGCCCTCGGACAACAAGCTGCTAGACGATTGGCAGGAGCGCCTGTCGCAGGGAGAGCAGCCGATCGAGGCGTTGGCAGCCGTCCTGTCACGAAGCTCCAAGCGGCGACAGAGCTTATTCGGGCGCGCCGGCGACGAAGTGCTCGGCTATCGGTTGGACTACATACTCGGAGCTGGCGGCAGCGGCGTTACGTATGCTGCAGAGTCTGCCGCTGGTGAACGCGTCGCAGTCAAGCTGGTCCTGTTGCACAACAGCGCTGCCAGCGTCCGGTTCGAGAGCGAGTGCGCCATCATTGAGGGGTTCAGCCACAGCGCCATCGTCGGCTACCGAACCCACGGCGTGCTGCAGCCTGGACTCGGCGCCTTGGTGATGGCGTTGGTAGTTGGCGTGGACCTCGAAGAGGTCTTGATGGAAGTCGACAACGGCACAAGGAAGCACGCTGCGACCGTGAAGCTCTTGGAGGGCATCGACGGACGTCCTGAGCAGGTGCGGCGGTCGGCGACCTACCGACAGCGCATGATGGCGCTGCTCGCCAACATCGCCGAGGGCCTCGCGGCCGTCCACGCCGCGGGCATCGTTCACCGTGACGTAAAACCCGCAAACGTCATCGTCGGTGAAGACCTGTCACCGACCTTGATCGACTTTGGTTTCGCTCGCGATGGCACCCTCGGCAGTGACCTAACCATGTCTGGAGTCGCCGTCGGCACGCTGGCCTACATGGCGCCCGAGCAGGTTAGCAAAGGGATCGCACCGGTCGGTAGCTACACCGACACATACGGGCTGGGCCTGATCCTCTACCGCTGCCTGCTCGGCCGGCTGCCGCACGTCGACCTAGAACAGATCGCCGGGCCGCGTCGCCACATTAAGATTCGTGACGGCAACCGTGAGCAGCTCTCGCGCTCTGCTCGGTCGATCTTGGAGCGCACGCTCCGGAGAGCGCCAGAGCGACGCTATGCGGACGCCGATTTGTTGGCCGCCGACCTGCGCGCGGCCGTGGCCGGCGCCCCGTTGTCGCCCGACCGCCAGGGGCGTGCGGCGGCCGCACGACGGGCTGTCTGGGTCGCCACCATCGCTTGCCTGATGGCGTGGATGTTGGTCGCGCTCTGGCCCGTCGCAGTCGATGTGCGCTTCGTCGCCAATTGTCGGGACGCAGACGCCGTAGTCGAGATCGACGGGTTCGGCACCGTCTTTCTCGGCGATCTCGTCCAGATGACGCCTGGCCGCTATACGGCGCGCCTCGAAGGGGACACGATCCTCTCCCGCAGACGCGACATCGTCGTCCGCGCGTCAGCAGATGCTGGCGTTGTTCAGGTGCCTTTGTTGACGCAATACGTCGATCAAACCAGCTCGACGCGGCTCAGCAGCATTGACGCGGCGATAATGCACTTCATGACGGGCCACTCGCTGCTGCCCGTCGCGCCTGGCGCCGGCAGGGACCGACGCCTCATCGATGGGGATCCGGTCATCGACTATGGCCCATATCCTGAGGGCGCCTTGCTCTCGGCCGGCGAGCACACCATCAGCGCGCGCGACGGCCTCGGCAGGAGCGAATCACAGCGCATCGAGTCGGGGGATACGCCGCTCGACGTGCAGCTGCTGCCAGCCGTGATGTCCGACATCGACGGCAAATATCGAATGACGTGGAGCACCATCCTCTCGCCGAAGCCGAGCGGGCTCGAGGTTCACAATGGCGGCGCGCGATGGTTCGGCGCAGCGGCGGACTCCACGGTCGCCGGCGCGGGGCTGATGTCGCTGCCGTGCGCGTTCACTGTCAGCGAAGTAGGCGCCCGCGCCACGGTGGAGGTCACCGCGCGCATGCCCACCCCCGTGAAATCCGCGGTGATTTTCGTGCGCGCGCAGGTGCGAGGCGCAGCGGACCTCGTGGTAGAGGGTTCGCTCGGAGGAGACGTTTGGCATCCCTGGCCCGTAGAAGAGAACGGCGACATCGCCCCGCGCATGCAACTGGCTAGCGAGGACGGTGCGCAGCACGTCCTCATCCGCGCCCGGATGCGCTCTGGTCGCGAGGTCGCCAGGGCTCGCGCTGACGTCGCCTTCCTCTACGGGGTCGCGTTCGGCGGGCACTGGAAGGACGAGCCGCCGTGCCTCGCCATCGTAGCCGACCCAGGCGCGGCCGCAGCGCTGCCCGAAGACACGGGCGCCGACGCGCTGCCGCCGAGTATAGCGGCGCTCGTCGCGTCGTCTTTGGAGCTGCCGCCCAAAGACGTGGGCGACAGCCCAGGGGACCTCGTCGTCATCCGCACGCCGAGCGGTGACCCGCGGCTGATCTTCTCCAGCGCACGCAAGGGGGACCCCGAGAGCAGCTTCATCTCTGAGTTGACATGGCCAGGCCTAGAGAGGCTGCGCACCGATTCGTGCTCGAAATCGATCGGATCACCCGTGGGAACCGAGGGGCTCTCGCTGACCGTCACGACCAGTCTGTGCCCTGTCCCGACGGTTGATGGCGCAACCTCGTCGCTCCTAGTAGCCGCGGCCAGCTTTCCACGCGAAGGACTGGTCCACGCTGGCGTCGTCGCGCGCGCTGACTTGGAGACTCTCGAGGCGACGTGGGTCGCCCCCGAGGGGGCGCCGACGGGGCCGTTCGGAGACGAGGCCTTCGGCGCAAAGGTCGCCTACGTTCGCGCGCCTGCACTGCCAGACAGGGCGCCCCGCGACGGAGCCTTGGTCCTGTCCCCTGGACACCGTAACCAAGGGGGCGGACTCGTCGGCAAACTGACCCTGCTGGACCTGCGAGACGGCCGGGAGGCGTGGGCTCTCACAGGCGAACAAACGGCCCCGATCGACGCGTTTCACGGCGCCTGGAGCGCGGCTGGTGAGACCTGGGTCCTGATCTCTACTGTCGCTCGGCGTACGGTCACAGCGACGTCTCTGGTAGGCCAAGCGCTGGCGCTGCCCCTGGCTGACCCCAGCCGGCGCGTCGTCCTAGACGCCGGCGGCGCAAAGGTGCTGGCGACGGTGTGCCACGCAGCGAACGCGGATAAGGGCTGCGTGGTCTCGTGCTCAGAGACCCCCGAAAATCGCGTCACCGTGCGGCGCATGTCGCTTGAAGCGGGGCGGTTCGCGCTGGAGGCTGAGGGAGCGATTCAACTTCCGGAACAGATCCAGCAAGAAGACGGGCGACGGCAGGGCGTGATCGCCTCTTGCCCGGACCTAGACGGGGACGGCCTGCAAGACGTCGTCTACACCTCTGGAGTTCGCAGCGAAGCTATCCAAGGAACACGCGCCGTGATCTTCATCTCGTCGGCGACCTTGTCGCCGCTCTCGTACTACGTGCATGATTCGGAATCCTCAGGCGTGCTCGGGCCTTACGCCATCCTGCCTGAGTCAGACGCGGCGGTGCTGGTAACGACCGTGGAAGGAGACGGCCGACGCGCCGTCAACCTGACGACGCTGCGCCTGCGCTGAAGCCCCGAGGCGAGCTCACCTGAACTTTTTGCCGGTGATCGCGAGGTTGCGATCGGGGATCGAGAAGATCAACGCAACGACTGCCGTCGGCTTGCGCCGAGAGTCATCGCCGTATCCAGCGTTGTCCCTGTTCGGCTGGTAGTAGAAGGTCCCATCGTCTGAGCAGCGCGACAGCGTGAACCACCAGCGATTGGCGTCCATCAAGCGCCGGAAGGCCTTGGGGTCGGCGTTCGCAGCGAGCGCAGCGAACGCCATCCCCATCGTCGGGCTTCCATGAGTGTCTGGGAAGCTCTCTGGGTGGTCGCCGATGCACTGCGCGTGCAGCAGCGCGCGCTGCC
>NYVR01000126.1 GCA_002684655.1 Planctomycetota bacterium
CCGAGCTCGTCTGCCAGCGCGCTCATCTCGCCGGCGGTGCGGCGCAGCAGGTCGCGCTCGGGCAACGTGGCGGCACCCGCCGTACGCTCGACGACGACCAAGGCTGAGCCGCGAGAGACGCGCGCGCGAACGGCCTCGTCGATGGCAGCCTCATAGCTACTGCAAGAAGCTGAGACCCGGAGCTTCACGTTTAGACCGCGCCCGTTGACGGACCGGACCTCGATCCGGACAGGTCCGATCTCCGAGTCGCCGGCGGCGAAGCCGGCGCCCGTCATGCTCGCGATCGCGGCCACGCGGGCAGGGGCAGGTCAGACGTTCCAGGTGGCGCTGATCAAGACCGCCGAGCCACAGAAGATGCCGGCGAGCAAGAACGTAAAGCGGCTGATTCCTCCGCTCTTGACGCCAAACGTCTCGGCGCCAGTGCCGCCAAAAGCCTCGGCGAGGCCGCCGCCCTTGGACTCCTGGAGCAGGACGACCGTGACCATCAAGAGCGCGGAGAGGAAGAACAGGACCCAGCTGACGTAGTGGAGGATGACCATGAGAGGGAGCGTTGGCGGCGCGGGGCCTTGTGAGGTGCAGGGGGACGGTAGCCGCGCTGCTTACTTGTCGTATTCGATAATGGGGAGGAACGTCTCCGGCGCGAGGCTCGCGCCGCCGACGAGCAGGCCGTCGACGCCTTCGAGAGCCATAAGCTCCCCGGCGTTGTCCGGCTTGACGCTGCCGCCGTAGAGGATCCGGATCGCGTCCGCCTCCTCGGAGACCTTTTGAGTGAGCCACTTACGGATCGTCGCGTGGGCGGCGTTGACCTGGTCGAGGCTGGCCGTCTCGCCTGTGCCGATGGCCCAGACAGGCTCATAAGCGATGGTGATGCGGTGCGCGTCCTCGGCCTTGACCAGCTCAAAGCCAGCCTCGAGCTGCTTCTTGAGGACGCGGTCTGTTCGGTTCGCCTTGCGGTCGGCGAGGGTCTCGCCGATGCAGTAGATCGGCAGCAGGTCCGCGTCCAGCGCCGCGCGGACCTTGCGCCCCATCCACGCTTCCGGCTCGTGGAAGACGTGGCGACGCTCACTGTGGCCGATCAACACGCGATCGGCGCCGACCTCGCGCAGCATGCGCGGCGCAGCTTCTCCGGTGAACGCGCCGTTTTCTTCATACCAAACGTTCTGGCCGCCGACGCCCAGCGGTGAGCCCTGGGCGACCGCGCCGACGTCTGCGAGATAAATCGCCGGCACGAACACCGCTACCTCGCGGTCGTTGCCGTCGCCGATGCGGCCCTTCACCGTCTTGATCAAGTCGAGCGACTTGCTCCGGTCAAGATTCATCTTCCAGTTGCCGGCGATATACGGCTTACGTGGTCGTTGGGTCACGGGGCGATCACCTCGTCGTCGATGCGTGGGGTCCTTTCGGGAGGGCAGGCGCACCTTGTGCCCGCCCCGGCGCAGAGAGCCGTTGTCCAAAGAGTGGCGCCATTTGCTCCAGTTGCGACATCAGTTTCGCGAATCGAGGCGGCGTCAGGGCCTGCTGGCCGTCACAAAGCGCCTCGTCCGGGTTCGCGTGCACCTCGACGAGCACCCCGTCGGCCCCCGCTGCCATGGCGGCCTGCGCCATCGGCGCCACGAAGGCCGCGTGGCCTGTGCCGTGGCTTGGATCCACGACGACCGGAAGCGGTGTGCGCTGCTGAAGGACCGGGACCGCGGCGAGGTCGAGCAGGTATCGAGTCGACGAGTCGAAGCTCCGTAGGCCTCTCTCGCACAGGATGATGGACTCATTCCCCTCGGCGAGGATGTAGTCGGCTGCGTGCAGCAACTCGGTGATCGTCGCGGACGCTCCGCGCTTTAGAAGGACCGGCAGGCGCAGCCGCCCAACCTCCCGCAAGAGCGGAAAGTTCTGCATGTTACGGCTACCTACCTGCAGCACCGCGGCGTGCTGCGCGACCCGCTCGACGTCGCGGGGGTCGAGCACCTCGGTGACCACATCGAGCCCCGTGCGTCGCGAAGCTTCCGTGAGCAGGTCCAGACCCTCGGCGCCCAACCCCTGGAAGGACCCGGGCGCCGTTCGCGGCTTATAAGCCCCGCCGCGCAGCAGCCCTGCGCCGGATTCCGCGACGGCGTCCGCGGTCGCGCAAAGCTGTTCGCGCGATTCCACCGCGCACGGACCTGCCATGACGACGAAGCTGCCGCCGCCGATCCGCAGGTCGGAACCGATCGAGATGGTCTTGCGCAAAAGAGGAAGGTGCTAAAACGAGCCGGAGGACAGTAGGGCGCGGCGCGTGGAGGGTCAATGTCGCCAGCAGCGCTCGCGGCCACAAATCACGCCGGTGCGTGCACGAGTAACCGCCCAGAACAGCACTAAGTCCTTGTAGGCGGCAGTTCTTTCGCCCGACGGCTCCCCCGGGGCCTAGGTCGCAGGACGGCCCTGGTTCAGCAGGCTTCCGGAGCATTTCGGATGGTGTCCGCGCGCACGGCCTTGAGCGGCACCTGGACCACGGGACGGTCCATGACGCGGGCGTTCTGCCCCGTCGCCATGGCCTGCAACGAGGGGCCACAAATCCGCGCTTGGCACGGCCCCATGCCCGCCCGACAGCCCATCTTGATCGCGCGCATGGAGTCGCCGTGCACCTCGGCGGCCTGCTGCGCCTGCTTCCGGGTCACGTCTTCGCAGCGGCAGACCAGCGTGTCAGGGCGGGCCAGCTCGTTGAGCCCCGGTAACGGGGCGAAGGCCCGGAGCATGGTGTCGGCAGCGCGCCGCTCCGCGCGCGCCGCCCGCAGCACCTCGGGCGCGGCCGCGCGACCATCCAACTCTCCGAGGATGGCCGACGCGCACACCGCGCCCTCGGCGGCCGCGACCTCGGCGCCGCCGACGCCGCAGATCTCGCCCGCGGCGAAGACGGTCGGCTCGGCCGTGCGCTGCTCTTCGTCCACGACAAGGCAGTAACCGCCGCGCTCGGGCCTGTAGCGGGATCGCGCCCCAAGCCGCAGGCCCAGTTCGATCGACGGGACGAGCCCAAAGCCCGCGCCGACGACGTCGACCTCGATGGTCCGCGCGGTCCCGCGGCGCGGGCGACCGTCGGCGTCGACTTTGCCGATGATGGCGCGCTGCACGCGGCCGTCACCCTCACAAGCGAACACGGTCCACCCCCACTGCAACCGCGCGCCGTGGCGCCACAGCTGCTTCATATACCAGACGGCCTCACGTCGGCGGGCGGCGTTCCCGATCACGCCGGGCGCTGCGCGCAGCGCCCGCCAGCGCGACGACGCCTCCAGGGCCGCTACCACCTCGACGCCAGCGCCAAGCAGCGCCGTGACCGTCGGCAAAAGCAGCGGTCCGGACCCCGCGACCAGCGCGCGCTGGCCTGGCACGACCCCGAAGCCGCGAACCATGACTTGCAGCGCACCGGCCGTCACCACGCCCGGCAAGGTCCAGCCTGGGAACGGGATGCAGCGGTCGTAGGCGCCTGGGGACAGCACGATCCTTTCGCAACGCAGGAGCCGAGACCGGCCCTCGTGCTCAAACCACAGTCTCCCTGGCCGAGCGTCCCAGACGGTGGCGCCGTGAACAGAGAGGAGCCGGGCGCGCTCGAACTCATGGATCAACGCGTGGCCCTGGTCGTGGCTCGGCGGCTCCGGGATCCCGACAGACGCGGACGCACCGACGGGCGGCTGACGGTAGATCTGGCCGCCGGCTCGCGGCGCCTCGTCGAGCACCGCGACAGACAAGCCCGCTGCCGCCAACCGCGTGGCAGCCGCCATCCCGCCGGGCCCCGCTCCGACCACGCCAACGTCGGCGTCGATCACCAGGTCGCTCACTGCCGCCCCCCGCGCTCGACCACCATCCCGGCGCGCACGACGGTCATGCAGGAGCGGACGTTGTGCCCGTCGACCGTCACCAAGCACTCATAGCAGACGCCCATGTTGCACAGCACGCCGCGCGGCTCGCCTGCCGAGCTGCTGCGACGCAGGGCCGCAGCCTGCGCGGCCCACAGCGCCATCGCGATCGTGTCCCCGGCGTATGCGGAGACTGCGTCACCTTCGAACGTGAACTCGACGCGTTCGCGCCCGTCGGCGTCGGTCAGCCGCCCGCTCACGCTACGAACCTCGAAGGCAGATACGGCGTGACGTCGATCTCCGTTTCAACGCCCGCGATCTGCTGCGCGATCAACAACCCAGTGATCGGCGCCATAGAGATCCCGAGGCCCTCGTGGCCGGCTGCGATGTAGAAGCCGTCGACAGGGTCCCAGGGACCGATCAGCGGGTGGTTGTCGATCGAGTAGGGCCGCAACCCGACCCAGGTACGAACGATCGGCGCAGCGGCGACCCCTGGCGCGTAGCGCTCGGCCCGGAGCAGAGAACGCTGCAACAACTCGCGGTTGATCTCCTTGTCCATGCCGCAGAACTGACGCGTACTGCCGATCAGGCAGCCGCCGTTGCGCTGAGGCTGCATGTTGACCGCGTGCCCGCCCTTGTCAGAGTCGACGCTGGTCGGGTCGATCTCGCTCGCGGCGTGGGCGAAGCGCAGATAGCTGATCTCCAGGAGCTGCGTCCGGATGGGCGAGACGTGGTGACCGGTGATCGCGAGGTTGCCAGCGCGAGGATAAATCGGGAGACGCTTCTCACCCAGCCGCTCGCTCAAGTCAGGCGCCCATACGCCGCAAGCGTTGATGACGGTGTCGGTGGCGATGACGCCATGCTCTGTCACCACGCCGACCACGCGATCGCCCTCGCGCTCGAAACCGGTCACCGCGCAGTGCGGTCGGACGACGACGTTCGGGTTGAGTTTGCGCGCGCCGCGAAGCATCGCGCCGCACGCAAGCATCGGAAGCACGACGCCATCGCCGGGGTAATAGAGCGCGCCTGGCACGTCCGCGGCCAAGCCCGGCTCGATCTCGCGAAGCTGTTTGTTGTCCAGCACGTCGGCGCGGTCGCCGTTGTCGGCGAACTGCTTGTGCAGCACCGCGAACATCTCCTGATCCTCGTCGGTCTCGGCGAGGTACAGCGCCCCGGTCGGGTTGTAGTCAAAGCCGCCGACCTCCTCATTCATGCGCGCCCACAGCTCCACGCTGGTCTTGGTCAGCGCATAGTCCTGCGCCGTGTCCGGGGTCACCATCAGGTGTCCCATGCAGGCACCAGAGGTCGCGCCCGCGACCGGTCCCCGTTCACAGAGAACGATGCGCGCCGACGGGTCTAGGAGCTTCGCCAGGTGGTAAACGACGGAGCTACCGATCACGCCGCCACCGATGACGACTATGTCCGCGGTTTCGCTCATGAGTCAGAGAGAGAGAATCAGTGGATGATGCCGCACCCACGAGATCGCGCAAGTATCCCAACGCTAGTCGCGCCGTCCGGGCAGGTGTTTCTGTCGCGTTGTCACGCCGCGCGAGCAGACCGCGGTCGCGCTCCGACAGCAGCTGCCGCGCGGCCCGGGCGCTGGCCACCGCCAGCGCAAACACGCCGACCATCACGCATCCTGCGATGATGAAGTGGCATCACCTATCGTTATGTTAGCTGCATGCGGATCACTCTTTTGCTCGCGCTCTCTCTCGCTGCAGGGTGCAGCGGCATGCCGACGGACGCTGACGCGATCCACGACCGGTGCTTGACGCTCGACACCCACAAAGACATCGCCGACAACCTGTCGCCGCGGCAACTGCCTGCAGACCCCGCGACTGCACGAGAGTTCCGGCTGCGCTACGACCCGACGCTCGACGGCAAACAGCAGGTCGACTTCGTCAAGATGAAGGCCGGCGGCTACGACTGCGCTTTTTACATCGTCTACGTCGCGCAGCGTAAGTTGACGAACTCGGGCTACGCTCGCGCCTACGCCGAGGCCAACAAAAAGTTCGAGGCCATTCACCGCATGTGCCGAATGCACCGCGAGACGATTGGGCTGGCGACGAGCGCGGACGAGGTCGAGTGGCTGCACGATCAAGGCAAGCTGATCGCCTGCATCGGCATCGAGAACGGCTACCCGATGGGCACCGACCTGCGCCGCATCGAGGAGTTCCACCAGCGCGGCGCTCGCTACATGAGCATCGCCCACAACGGGCATACGCAGCTAGGCGACTCGCATACGCCCGCCGACGAGCCGCTGCACGGAGGACTCAGCGAGCTCGGGCGAGCAGCCATCGCCGAGATGAACCGCGTCGGCATCATGGTCGACGTCAGCCACGCGGCGAAGTCGACGATGCTCCAAGCCGTAGCCGCGAGCAAAGCACCCGTCATCGCGTCCCACTCTGGCGCGCGCGCGGTCAATGATCACAGCCGCAATCTTGACGACGAGCAGCTGCGCGCGATCCGAGACAACGGCGGCGTCGTGCAGTGCGTCGCCTTGGCGAGCTTCCTCAAGAGCAACGCCGACCGCAGCGCGGCCCTCAACGTGCTGAAAGAAGAGGTCGGCCTCAGCGGCCCGGCGTCGGAGGGCATCTCTGACGACGAGCGCAACGCGCGCTGGGAGGCCTTCCAGAGCCGCTCTCCCGAGGTTGACGCGCGGTTCCCGCCGGCCGACGTCGCGGTCTACTGCGACCACATCGACCACATCGTCCAGATCGCTGGCATCGATCACGCCGGCATCGGCTCCGACTTCGACGGCGGCGGCGGCATCGGCGGTTGGCAGAACGCCTCACAGAGCCGCAACGTCACGCGCGAGCTGGTCCGGCGCGGCTACACCGAAGCAGACATCCAGAAGATCTGGTCCGGCAATCTGCTGCGTGTCTGGCGCGCGGTCGAAGCCGTGTCGGCGGACTGGTAGCTACGCCTGCTGCGCGGAGGTCGGCGGTCTCAGGCCTCACCGGTTGCTGATGCCGGCCCGTCGAGGCCCACGACATCCGGCTCGACCACGACCTGCTCTTGGCCATCGGCGTCCACCCAGACCTCTCGTATCGAGAGGCACTCACCGCCCTCCCAGGTCATCCGCAGGAAGTAAGCCAACTCTCTGCTGTCGCGCTCCTCGATGCGCGGGACGACGGCGCAGTTGATGAACAAGGTGCCGTCGCGGCGGACGAAGCGTCTGCGCGGGTGCTTTCGCGGATGAAGCAAGAGGTGGTGCATATGCCCGGAGATCACCGCACGAATTCGGAAGCCCCAGCCTTCCAGCAGTTCGATCGCGAGCTCCAGATCTCGGTCTCCCCAATCGCCGCCTGGCTGGCCGAAGTCCTTGCCGCAGATGTCCGCGGGCTCGCTGCCGAGCCCGGTCGGGCCGTTGTGAGCCAGAATGATCAAGTCCGCGTGCTGCGCGCCCTGCGCCGCCTTCACGATCCGCTGCGCTGAGGATTCAAAGTCCCTGACGCCGTAGAGCTCGTCATAGACCTCGGCGCCGCGGAGCTGTGGCCCGCCGTATGAAAACGGCCTCGCGCCGACGACCGAAACCTGCGCGCTAGGGACGTCGTAGACTTCGTATGCGAGGTGACTGCTACCGAGCGCGTCGATGCTCCGAATCAGCGTGTCGGTGACCCGCTTCTCTTTGATGCTGCGCCACGCGTCGTGGTTGCCGAGCAGCGCCACCTTGGGCACCTGAATGGCCGCGACCGCCTCTGCAGCAGAGACCTCTTCGGTGTCGCTGAGGTCCCCCACGAACAGCGCGAGGTCAGGGCCGAGGTCCTCGAGATAAGCCCTGTCCGCCGGGCGCCACTGGCCGTGGAGATCCCCGATCACGACCATGGTTGCGGAGGCCGTATTTCCGGGAGCCATGTTCCCAGAAGGAGGATTGGATCGATCGCTCAAGGTGACAACCTAGCAGCGCGTCCATTCGAAGCTGCAGACAAACCTCGCATCCGCCGCGGCCAAAGCGGCCGCCTGAGCAGCTCAAGTCTCCAAGAGGCCGTGACGCAGCAGCTTCTCGCGATAGGTGGTGCGCGGCACCCCGAACAGCTCAGCGGCCTTCGTCAGGTTGCCCCCTGCTTGTTCGTAGGTGCGCTCTAACGCGGCGCGCTCCTGCGCCTCAAGCCGCTCCTTCCAGGTCGTGTCGGCGCCGTCTGGCTCCGACGCGGCGCCAGACGGCGTCGGCGCTGCGGCTGCCGAGCCGCCGGGAGGCAACGTGCAGGCCGCTCCCGCGCGGTCGAGGTCGAGGTCAGCGACGCGCACCGGGCCGCCGCCGGCGCGCAGCGCCGCGCCCTTGATGACGTGACGAAGCTCGCGGATGTTGCCGGGCCAGGGGTGCTGCGCCAACCGCGTAGCCGCGTCCGCCGAGAGCTCGGGCGCCTGCTCATAGCCCAGCTCCTCGCCGGCCTCGAAAAGGAACCGACGCGCCAGCTCGGGCAGGTCTTCGTGACGCTCCCGCAGGGACGGCAGCGTCACCTCCAACTCGCGTAAACGGTAATAGAGGTCTTGTCGGAACGATCCCTCGCGCACCATCTTCTCCAGGTCTTGGTGCGTGGCCGCGACGATGCGAACGTCGACCCGTATCTGACGTTGACTGCCGATGGGGACGACTACGCGGTCCTGGAGCACGCGCAGGATCTTTGCCTGCAGCTCGACGGCCATGTCGCCGATCTCGTCGAGCAGGATCGTACCGCCGTGCGCCTCCTCGAAGTGGCCTCGCCGCGGCTGCACCGCGCCTGTGAACGACCCCTTCTCGTGGCCGAAGAGCATGCTCTCCATCAACTGCTCGGGGATCGCCGCGCAGTTCACCGGAACGAACGGCCCCTTGGCGCGCCTGGACAGCTCGTGGAGCGCCCGCGCGACGACCTCTTTGCCTGTGCCCGTCTCACCGCGAAGCAGCACGGTGTAGTCCGCGGGCGCGTAGAGCTTCACGCGCTGAATAAACTCAGCGCAAGCCGGGCTGCTGCTCGCGAGCGCCCAGTGCTCGGCGTCGCTCTGGTCGCGACCCAGCAGGCTCGCGACCAAGACGCGGTTGCCCAGCGCCGTCGCGAGCATCCGCGCGCAGAACGCTACCCGCTGCAGGTCTTCAGCGGACAACATCGCGCCGTCGCTGACGCAGTCGGCGTAGACGACCCCGAGGGTCTTGCCGAGCGCCTTTACCGGGAGCGCGACCGCCGCCGAGATGCCCTCGCTCCGCACGCTATGGAAGCTACTCGCGACTGGGTCTGAGGCCGCGATCGGGACGTGCACGACCTGACGGGCGGCCCGCACCTGATCGATCAGCGAACGGCTGACGCGGAACGGCTGCGCGCTGTCCGGCCGGCTGAGGTAAAAAGCGCCGCCGCCCTCGTCGAGGTCCAACTCGACGTGCACGCGATCTGCGCCTGTCGACTCCAAGACCGCAGCCATCGCCGCCGCCACCATCTCGCCCGAGCTCTTGAGGCCTTCGAGATGATCCGACATCTCCATGAACGTCCGATACCACGCCCCGACCGGCGATCCTGGCGAAGCCGCCAAGACGGCGGGGTCGATGGGCTCCGCCTCGTCATCGCCGCGCTCGGACCGATAACGGAGCTTGACGAGGGCAGGACCCAGGTTGAGCACGTCACCGTCGAGGAATGGCTCAAGACGGGCGCCGACGTCACCGGTAGCGCAGCGAATGGGAAACGGCAAGCCCGGCTCTGCGCGCACCTGAAGCCGACCCTGCTCATCTGCGACGACCTCGAGGAGGCGACCTGCCGCGCCGGGCAGGTCCACCTCAACCTCGCAGCCGGACCTCGCCGCGCCGAGCCAAAATCGATCCGTCGCGACTTCATGTTCGCGCGTCCCGGAACGATCGGTGACTTCGAGACTGACAGGCATCGTGAAGAGAGCTCCGAAAACGAGCCGGGCCGCGCGGCTCCCGACGGGAAGACGTGACGCGAGGCCGTGGTTGACAGTTTCTGCTAGCCTAGCTCCTTCGTCCAGCACCACTTGGCTGCAGCGCACCTCCTGCGAGGACACGCTCGGCTCTGCACATGTCGACCACACCCACCGAACAACCCGTCGACCTAGCGTGCCTACACTGCTCTCCTCTGCGAACGGTGTGGCGCCGGCGCGCGGTCGACAGCCGCGCAGACGAGGTCCACAAAGTGTATGCGAGCGGCGCGCCGGCCGACGCCGAACACGAAGCCGCGATGGGTGTGCTGGCGGCCGGCCCCGGCGTAGTGCCCCACCTCGGCGCCGGCGTCGACGACGCGACGGGGCGCCCCTGCGTGCGACAGACGTTCGTGGAGGGTGAGGACCTCGAGTCGACGGTCCTGCGGATCGGCGCTGTGCCGGCGAAGACGGCGCTGCGCCTCGCGATGGGCGTCGCCGAGACCCTTACGCGGCTGCATGGACTCCGGCAACCGACCGCGCCGCGAGGCCTGTGCCACGGAGACATCAAACCGCAGAACATCCTGGCGACGACGAGCGGCGACGTCCTGTTGCTCGACTTCGAACACGCAGGACCGATCGGCGCGCCGTCCGAAGGACGCTCATTCACGGGCGGGACAGTCGCGTGGTCGCCGCCGGAGGCGCTGCGCGGCGCGCCGCCCGACGCCTCGTTCGACGTCTTCGGACTCGGCGCCACGCTCGCGTTCCTGCTCGACGGCGACACCGCTCGACGCGTCCCCCAGCACGCGGACGTAGAGGCGCTGATCGCGGCGTGCTGCGACGCGTCCGCTGCGCAGCGACCCGACGCATCCGTTGTGGTGGCCCGCTGCGCCGAGTTGATCGAGTCGCTGCGAGACGACCCAGCGGAGCGGCACCTGGATGACTGGGCCACAGGCACATTCGAGTCGCCGCCGTCGCCATCGAACGACAGACGCTCGACGATGTGGCGCCGCCGCCGCCGCTTGCTGCAGCGGCTCCCTCAGCTACTGCGTCGACCAGAGTCGTTGCCCGACGACGCCGCCGCGCTGCGAGCGAACCTCGAAGACGTCGCGCGCACGCTGCGACGGTTCCCGCGCAGCCGCGCCGCGCTAGAGCACCGCCGCGAGCTTCTCAGCGCGGCGTCGGCGCTGCTGCTGGACGTCGGCGAGACCGTGCAGGCGCACCACCGACAGGAGCGCTTCGACCGCGCGGCTGAGTCGCTGCAGCAAACCGAATCTTTGGTGTCGACCGCGGCCGCGATCCCCGGCGGCCTCGCCGCGATCGGAGCGCCGCAGCGAGGTCAGATACCGAGCGTTCTCCACCGATCTCCGCTCGAGTTCCTGCGGATCTTGCGAGAGAACAACGAAGCCGCCCGAGAGCGCCTCTCGGAACGTAAAGACGCAATCGCCGCGGCCTGCCGCCAGATGGATATGGCGCGCGCAGAGCAGCTGCTTGAGGCCCTGGCAAACGAATACGGCGGGACGTCCCCCACCGTCGCCGAACAGCGCGACGACCTCCACCGATTCGCCTTCTACCTCGACCGGGTCGCCCGGGCCGCCCCCAACGTCGAGCGCGTGACGCCCTTGTGGGACGCTCAGCGGCTCCGCTCGCTGAGTGAGTTCGTCACCGCTGCCGGCGAAGCCCAGGCGCTGCGCGAGGGCGGCGGCGCCGTAGGCTTGCGCAGCCTACAGCTGACGCTCGGCAACGTCGTCGAGGAGTTCCCCGCGATGGAGCAGGTGCCGCCTGTGCTGGCGGCGCTTCGTGAGGCCCTGGTCGACCTGACCGATGGGGCGTGGCGTCAACTCGCGGACGCAGAGCAGCGCCTGACGGTCGTCCCGGTCCCGGTCCGCCCGCTGCAACTCGCGCTCGGACGCCTAGACAGCCTGCGCGTTCTAGAGGCGCTAGTGGATCGGCCTGAGCAGCCGCGCAGCGCGTTGATCGACGGGATCGAACGCTTGCGGCTCGGGTTAGAGCGGGCGCGCTCCACCCGCGACCGCCTCACAGAGAACGCAGAGCACGCCCTAGCGCGCGGCCACTGGACCACCGGCCTGTTCGAGATGGAGCGCGCTGTCGAGGGCATGGCAGCGAGCGGCGAGGGCGATCAAGTCGAGGCAGAGCGGTTACGCGAACGGCTCCACGCTGCACGCCGTACCAAACAAGAGCTCGAGTCCGCTGTCCGGCGAAACGCCGAGCTCAACGCGCAATACTTGGCGCAGGAAGAAGACGCACACAGCACCACCGAAGCGCGGCTCCGGACTCTCCAAGAGCGACGAGACTGCTTGATGTTCCTAGGCATGCACGCGCAGGCGGAGCGCGCAGACCTTTACCGGCAAGACCTTCGGCAGGTGGAGACGCAAATCGCCTTAGAGCGCGCCGCTGACGCCGAGCGACGTTTGAACGCGCTCAGCGACCACGCGATGAAGCTCCGGCTGGCCCGCGAGACCCTCGAAGCGCTCGGCGTGAACGAGTCCGGCGAAGGCGACTCGGAGCGCTCGGGGCGCGTCGTGCGGCTACAGGAGCACTGGCGATCGATCGCCTGCAAGTGTCAGGACTCCATCGACGCCGAGCAGCGACTCGACGCGCAGCGACGACGCGAACGACGCCGGATCGTAGCGATGACCGTTCTGCTCGTCATCGCCGCGATGACAGCGGTCGGCTTTGCCGTGCGGCCCTGGCTATTCAACACGCCGTTCGCCGCCAGCGATCGCTGACGCTCACAGCAGCGCGTGGTCGTCAGCGCGCGCCGCACCGCGCGGAACCTGAGAGAGGTCGAACCCGTCGAGCAACTCTCGCGGGCTGCAGGGGCCACGGCGCGGTCGCAGCCCGCTGAGCGCCGCGAGATACCCGCACAGGTCGGCCGCGTTCACGCCCTGCTGCCGGAAATATCGCAGGGACGTATCGCCGTGGCGCTTCGCGAGGCGCAGGCCGTCGGCGCCGACCAGCAGCGGCACGTGCAAATAACGCGGCCTCGTCAACCCGAGCGCGCGCTGCAGCAACAACTGACGCGGCGTACTCGGGAGCAGGTCGTCGGCGCGGAGCACTTCATCGACGCCCTGCGCGGCGTCATCGACGACGACCGCGAGTTGATAGGCGGCGTTGCCGTCGCGCTTCTGCACGACGAAGTCGCCGCGAATCTTGCCCCGCTGGGCGCCGCAGAACTCGTCCGTGAAGGACACTTCGTCGTCGTCGACGCGAAAACGTAGCGCCGCGGTTCGCCCGGTCTTCGCTTCAGCCTCCTCACGCGACGCGAAGCGACCGCGACAAGTGCCCGGGTAGACGGGACCGTCCGCAACGTCGCGCTCGTGCGGCGCCGACGCGGCCTCCTCGATCTCGCGCCGGGTGCAGACGCAGGGGTAGACGAACCCGCGATCGATCAGCTGCTGGGCGGCGGCGCGGTGGTGTTCACGCCGGGCGGTCTGCAGGACCGGCTCGCCGTCCCAGTCGAGGCCCAACCACTGCAGGTCCTCGAGTGTCTGCTCGAACGCTCCGGCTTTGACCCGCGGACCGTCGATGTCCTCGACTCGCAGCAGTAGAGTGCCACCGCGCGCGCGCACCGAGAGCCAAGCCAGCAAGAACGTGCGCGCGTTGCCGAGGTGCAGGACGCCCGTAGGGCTCGGCGCCAACCGCCCCACTGTCATCGACCCCGACGTTCCGGATGAATCCACCATCAGCAGCAGGCCTCGTTCTACGCATCGACGCCAAGGTCTGCCACGTCGAGATCGACGGAGCGCGGCGACAGCTGCCGCTCGCCGGCAAGCTGTTTGAGGAGAAGACCCACGAGAAGCGCCCGCTGGCGGTCGGAGACCAGGTCATGCTGGACGGGTCGGGGCAGGCGATCGACAGCGTGCTCCCGCGGAGCTCCCAGCTCCACCGGCGGGCCGCGGCCGAGGGCGAAGAGCTCGCACAGGTCCTCGCAGCGAACATCACCCACGTGCTCGCGGTCGCCTCGGTGAAGACGCCGCCGTTCCAGCCAGAATTGATCGACGGCGTGCTCGCCGCAGCCGCGCGGGAACAAATCCCGGCAACGCTGGTACTCACCAAGGTGGACGTCGCGCCCCAGCTCGCCGTGAAATGGGCCGAGGTCTACGCCTCTGCGGGCGTCCGCGTGCTGCAGATCTGCTCCGTCGGTGAGGCCCGCACCGACGACACGCTCGCCGAAGTCGAGCGTCTACTGCACCAAAACCGCTCCGTCGTCATCGGCTTATCCGGCGCCGGCAAGTCGTCGCTGCTCAACGCCGTGGTGCCCGGTGTGCAGCTGCGCACCGGCCACCTAAACCACATCCAGCAAGGACGGCACACCACGACGCACACCGAGCTGCTGCCGCTTCCAGGCGGCGGCCATGTCCTCGACACGCCCGGGGTCCGAAACTTCCACCTCTTCCACACAGGCTCCCAGGAGCTGCAGTTCCTGTTCCCTGAGATCGCAAAGCGACTGCCGCTCTGTGGCTTTCGGTCTTGCCTGCACGACGGCGAAGAGGACTGCGCCGTCAAGCGCGCACTGGCGGCCGAGGAGATCGCAGAGACGCGCTACGCATCGTATCTGCGCATGCTGCAGGACGCCCTCGCCGCCGAGCAGCCCGCCGCCAAGAGTGCCCGGGGCACCGCGCGGGGAGGCGGCCGCAGGCGACCCCGCTGACCGCGCGTTGCCCGACCTCGCTAGCCCTCCCAGACTAGGTATTTGTAGCCCCAGGCGAGCCAGAGCAAGGCGAACATGCCGGCGACCAACCGCCAAAAGGGAAGGCGCACCAGCGCGTCGACGAACGACCGCCCGCGCAGCAGACAGAGGAGCCCGTGCGCACCGGCGATCAGACCTAGCGACGCCAGCGTTGCGCCGAACGGCTGGGTGATGAAGGCGCCGACCAGGTCTCCGTGGACCACTTGCGCTGCCGCGGTCGTGCATCCGCAAGTCGGGCAAGGGATGCCGTAGACCTCGGGCCAACCGCATGGGTCCATGCCGAACTGCTCGTGCGTTCCGTGCCCCCGCTCGTCCGGCGAGACACCGCTGAGCTTCCACGCGGCGACAGCCGCGACCACGAAGACGACGACGGCGATGAGGCGATCAGCGATCACGGAGACGGGCCCGTCCGCGACGGGGATCGTCCAGGCGGCGCGAGGTGAAGCTGACATCGCACGCACCATCTACGGTGCGCTCACGCACCGCAAGCCTCGCCCTACGCGAAGTCGTAGACGTAGGCCATGCGGTCCTTGCGGAGGATGGCGTAGTCGAGCCCCTTCAGAACCGCGAGCTCAGCGTGGCCGAGGTCCAAGCCGCGGAACCTCGGCTCCTGCATCGTGAAGTAGTCCCGGCCAGTGACCGTGTTCTCCTCGTACGAGCCTGGCTCGATCTTGCCGCTCAGCTCGAACTGCACGGCGCCGTTATAAAACGCCCGGATCGGCCGGCTCTTGTCGTTAGCGGCGAGCTGCCGCATCGCGTCGTCACCAGCGACGTCGACCAGCTCGTGGGCGCAGATCAACTCCTGGACGTTGACCATCACTTTGGGCGTTCGGATAACCTCTGCGCTCCGCAGAGACACGAGGGTAGCGTCCTCGACCGCCAAATAGCTGCGCCGGTGGTCCTCCAGCATGTTCGACAGCCGCTTCGTCTTGTTCTGCAGCCGGCCCTTGATCAAGAACACGTCAGTGAGGAACAGATCCTCGACGAACACCGGCGCGGCGATCTTGCCGTCTTGATCAGGGTTCTCGTTCATGCGGATAGCGCGATCAGTCTTTGGCGACGATTCGTCGGACAGCACCGGCGAGATAGAAGGACCCGACGACCAACCGCGGGCCAGGGCGTTCGCGCAGCGCGCGCAGCCCAGCGACCGCGTCGACCGTCACTTCGCTTCTCACGCCGCCGGCTGCGAGCCACCCCGCGATCGTCGCGGGGTCTTCGCAAGGCGTGCCTGACAGTTCGGTGACTATGAAATCATCGGCAATCGGCAGCAGCGCGCTCAAGCCTTCCCGCCACCGCTTCCCCGCCGCCGCGGCGGTGAGCACCGACGGGCGACGTCCAGGCATTCGCCGCGCGAGCTCTTCAGCGACGGCGCGCAAAGAGCCTTCGGTGTGAGCGCCGTCGAGAATAAGCAGCTCCCCGTCGGGTTCTTCGAACAACTCGAAGCGGCACGGCAGCTGCGGCGCAGGCACGGGATCGAGCTGCAGCGTCATATCTGGCGCGATCCGGACCAAGGTCGCTGCGGCCAGCGCGAACGCTGGCAAAGAGAACGCGCTCGCGCCCGGCAACGTAAAGCGTCTGGAGCTCCCGTCGGGTAGCCACAAGAGGCCGCGCGCCGCGTCGGCGCCGTGCTCCAGTTCGCGAACGCCAAACTCCTCGCCGAGGACCAGCAGATCGGCGTCTACCCGACGCGCATGCGCGCGGACGACCTCTAAGGCCTGGCCGACCGTGCTGGTGAGGCCGACGCCGCCAGGCCGGATCGCCGGGGCCTTTTCCGCAGCGATCGCTGCGACCGTGTCACCGAGCACCTCGGTGTGCTCGAGCTCGATGTGCGTGACCACCGACGCGTCGACGGGCGCTGCGGTGGTGGCGTCGTGCCGGCCGCCCAGACCCACCTCATAGACGGCGAGGTCCACCTGACGCTCGGCGAACAACTCGACGGCGGCCGCTGTCATGGCTTCGAAGAAGGTCGGCGGCCGCTCTGGATCGACGCGTAGCAGCTGCGCCAGCAGCCGCTCTAGCACGTCGACAGACACGAGCTCGCCGCCGACGCGGATCCGCTCCAACAAGGTCTCTACGTGCGGCGAGCTATAGCAACCGACTAGGCGACCTGACGCCGCCGCGAGCGACTCGAGAAACGCCGCGGTCGTCCCCTTGCCCTTCGAGCCCGCCACTTGGACGGCAGGCCTCGCCGCGGCCCGCGCGCCGCGACGCCCGAGCAATCTTTGGACCCCGCCCAAATCCCACTCCCGTTGCTCGGGGCGCAGGCGCTCGTAATCGACCATTCGGTCGAGCAGAGGTCGCAATCGGTCGGTTGCAGGATCCACGTGAAGGATTATTTGGGGAGCGTGCGCTGGGCTCCACACGCTCCACACGCAACACTACGACCCGTCCCCGTACCAGCAAACGCATGCGCGCGATCCTCCTTCTTTCTCTAGCGGCCCTCACCCTCGTCCACGCTGGCTGCGCCCAGCGCCGCGGTCGACGCGACCGGAGCCCGCGGGAGATGCAGCACTTCACCTACTCCGAGGAGCGGTTCCAGAGCGAGGCCGTCAACCGCCGTATGCCCTATGGGGTCTATCTGCCGAAGGGCTACGACGAAGAATCAAACGGCAGCAAGCGATGGCCGCTCATCATCTGGATGCATGGAATGTGGGAGGACCACAACCGATTCCACGGCCGCGGCGGGGCCCAGATGCTCGACAAGGCCGTCACCGAGGGGTGGCTACCCCCCTGCGTTTTCGTGACCGCGAACGGCGGACGCTCATCGATGTACATGAACCGCGGCAAGGAGCGCTGGCAGGATCTGATCAGCGACGACCTCCTAAAGCACGTCTGCGCGACCTACCGCATCGCCGAGGGGCGCGACCAGCGCGCGCTGATGGGCGTCTCTATGGGCGGCATGGGAGCGCTGCGCATCACGCTGACGCAGCCGGAGTTGTTCGGGGCCGTCGCCGTGCACAGCTCCGCGGTGTTTGCGAAGGACCCCGACGACATGCCAGCGCGCCTCAAAAGCTTCGCCGGCCGCCTCGGCTTCGGCGACCCGATCGACGAGCAAATCTGGCAAAAAGTCAACCCGACCTGCATCGCCGACAAGCTCGACAAAGACGACCTAAAGGGCCTGAAGATCTATTTCGACGCCGGCAGCGAGGACCGCTACGGCTTCCAGAGCGGCAACCTGCTTCTGCACGCTTGCCTGGAGCAGCGCGAGATCCCGCACCGCTGGCGGCTGATCGACGGGGGCGGCCACTCGTGGGGTGACCGGTTCCAGGAGCGCACCCTGCCCGACTCGTTTGCGTTCGTGGGCGACATGTTCCGCGCTGCCGCTGAGATCCCAACGGCGAGGGACCCAGCCGTAAAAGACCCGGCCGCAAAAGACCCGGCCGCAAAGGACCCGGCCTCGAAGGACCGGGGAGCCAACCGCAAAGGCGGCTTGTAGGCCCGCGGTCCCGATCTGCGATATCCGCCGGGAATCTCCGCGAGGGACCGAATCCGGGCCGATGCTTCTGACTAGAGGGAACGGGACGGCGCCGCCGTCTGTCCATCATGTTCAGCCTAGAGCACCGCGTCCGGGTCTTCGTGTTCCAGGTACTCGACGAGCGGATCGAGTTCCTGCTGTTGCGGCACAAACCCCGTCAAGAGTGGCCACTGGGACCCGTCGTGGGGCCGGTGACGCCAGGAGAGAAGCTCGAACAAGCGATTCGCCGCGAGGTTGAGGCCGAGACAGGGCTAAGGCGGCCTGTGCACCTGCACGAGCTCGCGCAGCCCAGTAAGGAGCTCTTCGGCGACATGGGCGTCGTGGACTGGCCCTACGCCTGGCAAGCCGGGACACCCGAGCAGCCGGTCACCCAACTCCAGCCCGGACCAATGATCGGGGAGTTACAATGGCTTCCGTTCAACGAAGCCTTCCAGCAGCTAGAAATGGGCGCCGACAGAGACGCGCTCGTGCGGTTGCAGCTAGGTCTGCAATAATCTTCCCTGCAGGTTGCGATGACCCGCGCCAGCGCGCACCTTCATCAACCGCCAGGGACGCGCCCAAGACTCGGCCCTTCCAATCTCATGACTGACGACTCCAAGCGCGACGACGCGCAAGCTAACAACGACGCCGGCGAGACCCTCGCCGACGGCCGCATCCCCAGCTCGCAAATGCGCAGCTACGCCATGCTGACGCCAGAGCTCAAGCAGCTCTACATGGGCTTCTACAAGGCGACCTACGGCAAGACACAGCTCGACATTAAGACCAAGGAGTTCGTAGCGATCGCCGCAGCGCTCACTTCTGGCTGCAAGGGCTGCCTCGAAGGCCACCTCAAGAAGGCCAAGAAAGAGGGAGCGACGAGCGAGGAGATCAGCGAAGTCATCGCCGTGACCCTGAGCGTCAACGCAGCCACGATCGTCGACCGCAGCGACATCGCCAACTACCACCTCGGCGGCCTTTTCGACAAGCCGGAGTGATCCGACCAAACCGCTCGCAAGCCTCCTTCGTTGCAAGGGGCATGAAGACGCCCAGCGCCAAGGGCTCATACCGAGTCCTGCCTGCGATGCCGTCGTGGGCGAGATACGTCTTCGCGGGCTGCATCGTCGCCTGCTTCGCCTATGCGCTGTCCCTGCTCGACAGGGTGGAGCAGGCCGAGCAGACGCCAGACCTCATTTTGGAGGAGCAGGTCACCGTCCCGGCCTTGGACGAGGCGCTCCTAGCGAAGACGCGTGACGCGACCCGCCAAGACCGCCTGTTGATCGAAAAAGAGCCGTTGGCGCACCTCCTCGCGGAGGCCCTCGACGTCGGCCCGAGCGTCGCCGCGGCGCTCGACATGCCCGCGGAGATGGTCCCGATCGCGGACTTGCGCGCGGCGACCGACGCTTGGCGACATCGCTGGCTCTACTACGAGGGTGTCCTGGTCCAACTCAGCGGCCCTAAAGGCGGGCACCCGGTCGACGGCTATTCGGTCTTCGAGGCGACCGTCCGGCTCGCGAGCGGTGAGTCCGTCTTCGCGACGTTCTCTATGCCGCCGCTGTCCACGGCTGCACCCTCAGCGAGGATCGCCATCGGCGACTGGGTACGCGTCGAGGGCTATCTGATGAAGCTGCGCGACACGTCCTATCCCGAGAAGCTTGAGAGGTCGCCGCTGCTGGTCGGCCGCAGCATCGAGCAGGACTACGAAGACTGGCCTGCAGTGGAAGAGCTCGACGCTGCGATGCTGGAAGGGCTGCGGGACGACACGCTCTGGCCTGGCGACCTCGCTTGGCGGAGCATCGAGGAGGACCAAACGGAAGCGCTCTGGCACCTCGGCGCCTTCGCGCGCGATACAGCGGATCAGTGGTCGCTCGCTGACTGGCGGAAGATCGAGCCGCTGTCGGTAGCTGAGCCTTACGATCGCTTGGTCAAAGGAGAAGTCGCGCGCGGCGAGCCGATGCGTGTCTTCGGGACGCTGATCCGGCGCCGCACCGTCGCCGCGCCCGCGAACCCCGCGAACATCCGCTACTGGACGACCGCGTGGATCCAGGCTAGCAGCTTTGGCGGACACCTGATCCCGGTCTGGGTGCCGAGCAAGGTCGACGAGCTCCCGATGCGAGCCCAGCTCGAGGTCCGGGGCTTCTACTACCGTTGGTATGTGTACGACGGCCAAGAAGGCGCGCGCTATCGCGTGCCGCTCTTCGTCGCCGCGAACCTCGACGAGTTCGACCTGAAGACCGAAGAGCACATGCGTGGCATCAGCGTCGGCATCGGATGCGCCGCGCTGCTCCTGTTGATCAGCTTGCTATGGGGACAACGACGCGCCACCAAGTCGTCGCTGCAGCACGGCCGCGACATGGACGCGCGCCGTCGGAGACGCCGGCAGGCGGCGGCTGGGGCGGCGCCAGACGCGGAGGCGCCCTAGCGGGGTCTGGACCGCGCCGATCGCGGCTGCAGCGCTGCCCGCGCGCGCCCGAGCCCCTCGGCCATGCGCACACCGTGCCAGCAGAAGTCGCGGCCGTCACAGAGCCTGATGACGGCGTCACCGAAACAGCGAGTCGACGCGACCTCCTCGCGCTGCGACGCGTCGAACTCCCAAGGTTCGCTCGCCAACAGGACCACGTCGACGCGCCGGTCTACGGCGTCCGCGGGCTCCATCGCCGGGTAGCGCGTCGCCTCACCGGCGCCGACGCACTGCGCGCCGCAAAGCTCGAGGACGTCATGGATAAACGTGTCGGCGTTCACGGTCATCCAAGGCTTGCGCCAGATCGCGTAGTAGACGCGCAGCGGCGCGCGCGTGTCGGCGGCGGTCGCGGCCTCGCGCACCTGCTCGTCAATACGCGCTTGCCATGGCTTCGCGGCGCCATCGAGGCCCAGCCGCTGCGCTAGCTCGCCGAGCAGCTTACCTGCCTCGAACACCGATCGGGGCGTTTGAACGAGCGTCGGGACGCGCGCGGCGAGGAACTCGAGGTCTTCTTGTCGATTCTCTTCGGCGTTCCCAACGATCAGGTCTGGCTCGACGGCGAGGATCTTCTCGATGTTCGGGTTCTTGGTCCCGCCGAGCGGCGGGACGTGAACGACGTGATGCGCAGGCTCCGTGCAGTAGTGCGTCCTACCAACGAGGCGCGAGGCGGCGCCCAGCTCACAGATCGACTCGGTGGTGCTCGGCACCAAGCTGACCACTCTTCGCGGAGGTTCGTTCATCGCTGCGACTGCACTCCGCGTAGCCAGAGCGGCGAAGGGCGACGCCATCCTAGCCCGCGCGATCGCTGCGCGTGCCCTCGGATCTTCGCACGAACGGCGCGCCGAGCAGCCCCGCCACCGACAGGGCACGCGAGCCGCGCGTCACAATCGTCAGCGCAACCACCGCCGCGCTCTAGATCACCACACCAGCCGCGGGTCAGCCTGCCGCGCCGGTCGACGGCCAGGGATGAACACATCGCGACACACGGCTGGGCGCAACTCGAACACGGGTCGAAACCGATGGTCACACCGTCCTTCGGGGCGCCACCAAACGGCGAGCCTTCGACGAGTAAAGCCGCCTCGATACGTAGCCAGGGCCCAAAGACCGGGTGCAGCAACATGCCCGAGACCGGGGAGACGACCCCGAAACCAGCGGCCTCCCCCAGCTGCTGAAAGCGCATCTTCGCTGCAGCAGAATGAAGACGTAGGTGACGCAGCCCTGCGGCGTTGAGTTCCGTAGACAGCGCTTGCGCCGCAGCTTCGTCGCCGCGAGCAGCCGCTGGACCCGAAGCGCCGCGTCCCCCATGACTCCGCCGAATCGCCGGCCCGCCCCGCCCTGCTACGAGGATGCAGCCGCACGTCGGGAGGAGCGCCTGGGCGCGCTGCTCACGCGGCTGCGCTGCATCGAAATCCGCGGCGTCGACCAGCCCAAAGAGGTTGAGGCCTTTGCGCGCCGCCAATTGCTGCAGAGGAGTGAGCGAGATCATGGGGTCCCCAGTCATATCGCGATGGGTGCTTTTCGGATGCGAAGGACGCGTTGGCAAGAGCCTTGCTCACCAGAACGGCGTTGCCTACGCTGGGCGCGCTTGATGTGGGAAAGTCCGGTGGAAATCCGGCGCTGTCTCGCAGCTGTAACTGAGTACGAACGCTCAAAACGTCACTGGTCGACCGCGTTGGGAGACTGGGAAGGCGAGCAAGTAGGTCGATCCAGGAGCCAGAACATCTGCATCGAGCCGACCTCTTACCGGAGGTCGTTCCAGCCACGACTCCAGGCGCGAAAGACGCCCTGCTGGCCATGATGCACTCCTCGACGAGGCACCCTTCGGTGTCGACAGATTCCCTTCGGGATGCCGTTGATGATGGGTTTGTGCGTCGGCTGCGGAGCGCGGCAACCAAAGTCGCGACCACGCGCACTCCCTTGCATCATGATCCGCAGCACTACGATCCTGCTGGCGACGCTCGCTAGCTCCGCCTTTTCTCTCTCAGCCCAACAGTCCCCCGAGGGCTACTCGAACCAAGCCGCGTCGCTCCCCAGCGGCGCCGGACAGGTCCTGACCACCGCGTCCGGCACGGTCTTTTTCACCGGCACCGAGCTGGTGTTGGACAACGGCTTCAACACCCAGACCCTGCTGACGTTCGCGTCCTCGACGTTCGGCTCGTTCACGGCGCCGATCGGATCCACCCGCGTCCTGTTCGGCGAGAGCAGCAACGGCGGCGTCTGGAGCGTCGCGCTCGACGGCAGCGGCGCGCAGCTCATCACCAACCTGACCTTTAACTACGACGCCGTCCTCCTCGATGACGACCGCGCCCTCGTATCCGCCAAGACCGGCGGCTTTGCCGCAGCGAACAACGACGTCGTCTTCGTGGACCTGCTGACCGGTCAGACCCAGACAGTGGCCCAGTTCCCGGGCGCGTCCGGGGCGCTGGCTATCGACGACGCGGGCGACGTCTACTACGCGACCGCGAGCAGCCAGTACCCGGCTCCCCCTGGCTCAACGGACGTGCTGCGCATCTCGCGCGGCACGGTCGACGCCGCGATCGCGAACAACCAGATCCTCGGCGTCAACGACGCCACCTTCGTCGTGTCCGGCCTCGACGCAGCAGGCGACATGGCCTTCGACGACGACGGCGACTTGTTCTACGTCGACTGGTTCAACGGCGCGATCGGCGAGATCAACGACGCCGACACCGCACAGGCGACCGTCGGTCCGGCGATCATCAACTATGCAGGCGCCGCGGTGAGCCCCGGCGGGCTGCAGTTCGTGCCCACCACGTCACCAGTCCTGCAGGTCTTCGAACCATTCCAGGCAGCAGGCGGGACCCTGCGCGTCTACGAGACCGACTACGTCAGCGTCGCGCAACAGCGGGTCCTGCGCGCTGCACGACCGGCGCTCACGACCTCGGTCGCTTCGCCGATCCCGGCGGGTACGTTCTCGCTCGACGTGTCCTATGGCCCTGCTGGCGGCTTTGCGATCGTCGTGCTCGCTACCACCACGGCGACGGGCCCGCTGTCTGTCAGCGTTCCGGGCTACGAGGCGCCGCTGCTGATCGACGCGTCGCTCGCGACCACGCCGATGCTCGTCGGGATCACGCTCGATGCAGCCGGCGGCGGATCCCTGGCCTTGAACAACCCTGGGTTTGCGCCGGCGCTGAACGCGACCGCCCAGGCAGTCGTGGTGTCGGCGAACGGCAGCCTCGGCTCGACGGCAGCAGAAACGCTGCAAGTGTCGAACTAGTATAAGGTAAGGAAGTTCTCCCGGCCGATGCACAGCTGTTACAGCCGCTCCTGTCGGGAAATCGCCAATTTGACGTAAGAGGGATCTGCGAGGCCTCCTCGCGCCCCTCCATGCAAAAGCAAACGATCGTCCTCCTGCTCCTCGCCTTGATGGCGCTCGGAGCAGGGGCATTCTTGGTCCCGAACCTGTTCCGCGAAGCCCCCGCGCCCGTGATGCGGTGGGACGCGGACGACGAGGTCGACGGCGTCGAAGAAGAGCAGCCCGAACCTGCGACTGCAGAGACCGCGGCGCTCGATCGAACCGAAGCCACGCTGGAGCCAGCGAAGCCGCAAGTCACGGACGACGAGGCGCGGGTCGACGCGCTGCTGCGCGGCCGGGTCATCGACAAGTTCAACGCCCCGGTCGCCGGCGCCAAGGTGTGGCTCGAGATCGGCCGCAGCAGGCAAACGCGCGGGCGCGGCGGGCGCGACCGCGGCGGTTGGGGCGGGCGTTCACGCCGGATCCCTGATCCTGTCGTGACCAATGAGCAGGGGCTGTTCGCGTTTCAGGGTCAGACCTTCCGTAACCTGCGGGTGAGCCTGCAGGTCAAGAGCGACAAGCACGCCGTCGGCCTGTTCACCAAAGACGTCGGCGACATCCAAGCCGACGGCGCGCGGCCTGGCGAGGTCGAAGTGGCGCTCGGGGATCTGCAGCTGAAGGCCGGCGGCCTGGTGCGCGGTCGCGTGACCGACCTCGCAGGCAACGCCGTGATCGAGGCCGAGGTGAAGATGGAGCCTGACTACCGCAACCGGCTCCGATGGCAGCGCAACCGCGACGAGCTCCTGCCCCCCACGACGACGGACACCAACGGCTTCTACGTCTACGAGAACGTCCCAGAAGGCGCGTTCGCAGTCACCGTGCTCGCCAAGATGCACACGCCGGGCCGCTCGGACATGTTCGAGGTCGCCGAAGACGCCGTCGTCGAGGTCCCGGACATCGCGCTCGGCCCCGGCTACGAGATCTCCGGCGTAGTGCTCGACGCCCGCGGCGAACCCGTCGCGAAGGCCAGCGTGCGCCTGCGCTCCTCGCTGAGCCGCAACGCCGACCGAGAGCGCGAGGGTCGAGATCGACGCGAGGGACGCGAAGGACGCGGCCGCGGCGGACGCGACAGCTGGCGCGGCATGGAAGCCTTCGGCGGCCGCGACAATCGCACAGAGACCGATGAAGAGGGCAAGTTCTTCCTCGAGCACCTGCCCGGCAGCCTGATGGAGCTCCGCGTCCGCGCCAAAGGCTTCCTCGACCACGAACAGGACGAGATCGACCCGAAGCTCAACCGGCAGTTGTTCGTGACGATGCAGGACGGCCTGCGCATCACTGGCCTCGTGCAGACGCCCGACGGCCTGCCGCTGACGCGCTACAGCGTGCAAGCGCGGCGGCTGCGCGGCCTGCCCGACCCGAACAAACCGGAGCTCGACCTCGGCTCGATCTGGGCCAAGATGAGCGACCCGAACCTCTCCGAGGACGGTCGGCGCGACCTCATGCGCCAGATGCGCAGCGCCCGCGACACGTTCACTAGCCAGTTCCGCGGCCGCGGCGGCGACCGCGGCGGACGCGGAGATGAGCGCGGCGGGCGCGGCAGAGACCGCGGCGGCCGGGGAGGCGAGCGCACCAAGGGGCGTGACGAAGAGCACGAAGGCGGGCGCTTCACGGCCGAAGGGCTGCAAGAGGGGATCTACGAGGTCGTCGTTGAGGCTGACGACTTTGCGCGCTTTCAGTCTGCAGAGGTCCAGGTCCGAAGCGACGCCGCGCCACCAGATCTAACGATCACCATGGATCGAGGCGTCTACGTCGCGGGCGTCGTCCTCGACCAATACGGAGACCCTGTCACGGACGCAGAGGTGGTGCTTCGCTCGGCGTCACTCGACGAGAACAACCCACCGCAGCTGCCGCAGCTAGGCGGCGACCGCGGCGGACGCGGCGGACGCGGCGGATTCGACATGAACCGCATGGCGCGTGAGTGGATGCGCGGCATGTCCGGACCTCCCCAACGGCTTGAGTCGCAGACCGACGAAGACGGGCTCTTCATCGTCAAGAACGTGCAGCGCGGCGTCTACGCGCTGAGCGCGACAGCGGAAGGCTTCGCCGAGGGCAAGATCGGCGCCTTCCAACTCAACAACGACCGGTCGGACTTCGAGCTTCGGCTCACTCCGCTCGGCGTGATCTTCGGCAAGGTCACGGGGTTCCGCCCCGAGGAGGTCCGGGACGTACAAGTCGGCGCCTTGATGATCCCCGAAGACGGCAACATCATGGGCGCGATGATGGGCGGAATGCGCGGCGGCCGCGGCGGTCGCGGCGGCAGAGGGATGAGCAGCGCGAAGATCGACGCCGACGGCAACTATCGCCTCGAAGGCCTCAAGCCCGGTTCCTACATCGTCCGCACCTGGGTCGGAGACATGCGCGAAGCCATGCGGATGCTGCAGCCGATGATGATGGGCGGCGCTGTGGAGCCCGACATCGCCGTTCGGGCCGGTGACGAAGCCCGCTTCGATCTGCTGCTGACGAGACCTCAGGTCGGCGCTGTCGCCGGCACGGTCTTCCACAATGGTGACAACGCGGCCGGGTTCCGGGTCGAGTTGCGACCGCAGTCCGACGGAGACACCCAGTCGTCCGGCGACCCGGCTAACGACTGGATCGCCCGCATCGCGAGGTGGGGTCGGAACAAGTCGGCCACGGTCAAAGGTGACGGGACCTTCGAGATCAAAGACGTAAACGCAGGCGTCTACACCCTACGCATCACAGCCGGCCGCCGCGGCGGCACGCTCTATCAGGAGCAGGTGCAGGTCTTGGCAGCGACCACCCTTGAGCGCAGCTTCGCGCTCACGACAGGCTCCTTGAAGGGAGTCATCAACACAACCGACGGGAGCGACGCAAAGGAAGTTGGCGGCAGGATCTCACTGGTCGCCGACATCATCGAGGTCCCAGACGACCTGAGTCGATTCTTGCGGGAGAACACCTCGTTCGACGCCCGCATTCGCGACGGCGCCTTTGAGATTAAATCGCTCCCCACCGGCATCTACCTGCTCATCGCCCAACCCAGAAAGCGCGCGCGCACGAGCCAGTCCTTGGTAGTCAATGGCGCCGAAACGGTCACGGTCACCGTCGGCGACGTGACGCAAGAACAAAACGGCGGCGCTCCGAAGTAGCATTCGCTGCGCCAACCGGAGCCGCTCCTATCCGCACGTTTGCCAAGGTCCTGATCTCTCTGCTGATCGCTTTCGCGATGGCAGCGACGCTGTACTGGGTGATCCTCGCCATAGGGCGCGAGCCGCTGCCAGGCGCGAACGAGAGGTTCCAGCGCCCTGCCCGAGTCGAGCTGCAGCGACCGCAGCGACTAGAACCCGTCCTTGACGACCTCGACGCCAAAGATCTGCAGGCGATCGTCCAGCAAGACAGCCGGCTGCTCCCGCTCCGCGTCTTACTGGACCTCGGCGAGAACGGCCCGACGGGCGCCGGCGTCGCTAGCTTCCACACGGAGACAGGCGGTGACTTTCGCTGGCTGCCTTTGAGCGCCGCCTCTGCCGACCCGAGCGGCAAGCGCGCCTTCGAAGTGTCGGCGCGTCAGAACACGACGCTGACCATCACCTACGCTGCGACCCGAGAGCAAGCGCGCCACGGCTACATTGATCGCAGCGTCGTGACGGTCCGAGAGGCCGCTGACGCGCAGAAGCAGACCGTCGAGTTGTCCGCGAAGACGTATGCGATCCGCTTTGAACTACCCAGCGGCGTCGATCAGGCGGGCCCCCTGCGGCTGCAGCGCGTTGCGGATCGTCAATGGCTCCCGATGGCGCACGCGACGGCTGGCCTAAAGCTGCGTAAAGGCGAACAAACGGCCCTGGATTTGGGGGCAGGCACCTATGAGCTCCAAGCGCCGCTCGTCACGGACACCCGGCAGACGTTCGTCGTGCCCGAGGTCGAGGTCGTTGAAGTCACTCCTGCGCTTGCACGGTCTGCAGCTGACCGCCGGTGATCCGGAAGAGCTTCTCCGAGACGGGGTGCGTCGCGCGCTCCGCTAAATCTGCCGTCTTGTCGATGAGCGCCTCGACATCTTGGCCCTGCTCCGGGGCGGCCCACAGGACGTCACGGTCCGGGACCGAGACCAACAAGCCGTCCTGATCCTGAAGCAGGAGTACGCGAGATGCATCGAATCCGTCGCCGGACTGGAGCAGGACGGCCTCCGCGGCGGCGTCGGCGAGGCCCTCGCTACCGAGGCTCTCCAGATTACCTAGCGCGATGTGGTGCAGGTCCGCGACGCTCTTCCCCCACTGCTTCAAGTGCGCTCGACAAACGAACAACATGCTCGAATCGTCGTCGAGAACGTAGACCGTCACCAACTCCTCGTTGAGTGCGGTATGCACCAACCCCGAGTCCCCGAAGGTGCCGTGCTGCCGCAGCCAATCTCGGCTGCGCACTTGCGGCATCAGCAGCTGGAACGCATCGCCGAAGTCAAGGTCACCTGCGCGCTCCAACCCGAGCTCGCGGATATCCTCCACGAGCTGGTTGACGACTTGTGCGAAGGCGTCCGGGAACGCCTCGGCGTGCCGGAAGGCTTCGTGGAGAGACACCGGGGTCTCCTGGCCGTCAATCGCGAGCAAGCAAGCGAAGCGGTCAGGGAGCATACCGAGGAAATCCACGCCAGGGTGCGCGACCGCGAGTTCGCTCTCTAGGCGCAGCATGAAGCTGCCGACCTCCGGCGGATAGCTAGGTTCGGTGCTCCTCACACGGTGGTGGAGCAGGACCCCAGCGAGGGCCAACGCCATCCACACCAGACCGATCCAGAGCCACATATCGATGGTATCGACACGCGCCGGCGTAGGGCTCAAGCCGACCGGCAAATGATATCCCCGGATGGCGCAGCCCCTGCGCTCCCCGCGCGGGCCAGGAGCCCCCCCCTGGCGGGCTCGGCGCGCGGGCGCGCCGGTCTGGGGCAGGCCCTTAGGGTGCCTGGGCCCGGCTCGCTGCGCCGAGGGCGACGGGCGCACCGCATTTACACCGAGCGGCGCGGCGCAAACTACAGGCGTCATCCCGCGGCTGATTTGTTGCCTTAGATACGCGATGATCCGGTGATGAAGGGCGCCCGCCGCATCTACCTCGACAACGCCGCCACGACCCGCCCAACGCAGCTCGTGGTGGACCGTATGGCCGAGACCCAACGAGATCTGTTCGGTAACCCGAGCAGCCCACACGCATTCGGCCCCCCCGCTAAGCGGGCGCTCGAAGACGCGCGCGAGTTCCTGCGAGGGTCGCTGGCCGCGCACCGGGTCGTCTTTACGTCGGGCGGCAGCGAAGCCGACTACCTCGGCATCGTCGGCGCCGCCGCGACGCGTCCGCCAGGCCGTGTCCTCATGGGCAAGGCCGACCACCCGGCGCTGCTGAGATGCGCCTCCCTGCTCGGACGTTATCGACACAACGTGACAGAGCTAGACGTCACCGATGACGGCGACATCGCCCCGGAGACCCTCTTCGACGCGCTCGGACAAGACGTCCGCGTGGTCGCGCTGATGCACGGCCACAACGAGCTCGGGACGATCGGCAAGCTAGAAGAGTTGGTCGAACTGACCCGTCGATCCGCGCCGGACGCGCACATCCACATCGACCTAGTGCAGACCTACGGGAAACTGCCTTTCGACTTCGACACCTACGACGTCGACTCCGTCGCCGTCTCCGGTCACAAGTTTCACGGGCCGCGCGGCGCCGGGATTCTCGCGCTGGCCGCCGACGCGCGCGTCGCTGCCCTGCAAGAAGCAGGCGGCCAAGAGCAGGGCATGCGCGGCGGCACGGAGAACGTCTCCGGCGCTGTTGGGCTCGCCGTCGCCGCCGAGGAGACGCTCACACACCAAGCGGCGACCGAAGCGCACACCCGAGATTTGTGCGAGCGCGTCTTCGATGTCTTGGCCGACGCCGTGCCTGACCTCGAGCGGCTGGGCCACCCTTCGCGCAAGCTGCCCCACATCCTGTCTGTCCGCCTCCCCGGCGTCGCGGGCGCGACCTTGATGACCCGCTGCGACGCTCGCGGCGTCGCGTTCTCGGTCGGCTCTGCCTGCCACGCAGTCGCAGACACAAACGCCAAGCCGACGCCCAAGACGAAGAAGGGGCGGGGCGCCGATACGCCCGACAACCACGTGCTCGCCGCGATCGGCATGGGTCGCAAGCAGGCCAGCGAGGTGATCCGGCTGTCGTTTTCAGCCGAGACCAGCGTCGAAGACGCAGACGAGGCGGCCGACATCGTCGCCGACGAAGCGCTCAGGATGCTTTCGTCCACGCCACGGCCGGCCTCTAGTCAACGGGAGCGGTCGAAGTGAGCACGGCTAAGGTCAAGGGCAAGACGCCGGCGATGCGGCAGTTCGACGCCGCCAAGGAGCAGCACCCCGACGCCATCTTGTTCTTCCGGATGGGCGACTTTTACGAGCTCTTCCACGACGACGCGAAGGTCGCGGCCAAGGCGCTGGGCATCACCCTCACGGCGCGCGGCAAGGGCGAAAACGCCGTGCCGATGGCGGGCGTCCCGGTGCGCGCGGTCGACGGCTACCTGCGACGCCTGGTCCAGATGGGCCACCGCGTCGCCATCTGCGAGCAGATGCAGGACCCGAAAGAGGCGAAGGGCGTCGTCGAGCGCGCGGTGGTGCGCGTCGTCACCCCGGGCACGCTCACAGAGGACAACCTGCTCGACGGCCGCCGCAGCAACCACCTCGCCGCGGTCTCTTTCGGCAAAGAACGCTGCGGCGTCGCCTGGGTCGAGCTGTCGACCGGAGCCTTCTACGTCGTCGAGACAGCGCAGGACCGGCTCGGGGACGAGCTCGCCAGGATCGAACCCGCGGAGCTGCTCTTGGCCGAGGAGCACCGGGGCGCTGAGCACCCTTGGTTGCCGCAGACCCGGACGCCGATCGCCTTCCGCGCGGCCTACGACTTCGGCGCAGAGGGCGGGACCCGGCTCTTGCAGGATCACTTCGCCGTCAAGACGCTGCGCGGCTTCGGGGTCGAGGACGCGCCGCTGGCCGTCGGGGCCGCGGGCGCGCTCCTCGCCTACCTACAGGAGACGCAACAGGGGGCGCTGCCCAACATCCGCAGCCTTGAGCTCTGGCGCGACGCGGCCTTCATGGGGCTCGACCGCACGACGAGGCAGAGCCTCGAGCTGGTGCAGACGATGCGCGGCGGCGAGGGCACGCCGCTGCTGTCTATTCTAGATCGCTGCGACACGCCGATGGGCGCGAGACGCCTGCGCGGCTGGCTGCTGTCTCCCTTGGCCCAACTCGACGCCATCCAGGCCCGCCAAGACGCGGTCGCCGAGCTGCACGCAGACGCGACGCTGCGAAGCGAGGTCAAGGAGCGCTTGGCTCAGGTGCTAGATCTTGAGCGGCTGTCCTCGCGCGCGGCCTTCGGCCGCGCCAACGGACGCGACCTGATCGGGCTGCGGCTCAGCCTGGAGCAACTGCCTACCTTGCGCGAGCGTTTCTCTGGATGCGCAAGCGCGCTGCTGCGCGAGCTGGGCGAAGGCCTCGACCCCCTACCCGACCTCGTCGACGCTATCGCAGCGGCCGTCGTCGACGAGCCCCCAACGACGATCAAGGAAGGCGGCCTGATCCGGCGCGGCCACCACCCCGAGCTCGACGATCTCCGTGACCTCGCAAAAGACAGCACCGAGTTCCTCGCTCGTTATCAACAGCGGCTGATCGAGCAAACCGGCATCTCGACGCTCAAGGTCGGTTTCAACCGGGTCTTCGGCTACTACATCGAAGTCACGCACACCCACAGCGGCGCGGCGCTGCCCGATGACTTCGTGCGCAAACAGACCACGAAGAACGCAGAGCGCTACGTGACCGAGGAGCTCCGCGAGCTAGAAACCAAGATCCTCAAAGCCGAAGAGAACAGCAAGGCGCTTGAGTATGAGCTGTTCAACGCGCTGCGTGACTTGGTCGCCCGGAGCGTCGATAGACTTCAAGCGACGGCGCAGGCCGTCGCCGACGCCGACGCCTGCTGTTCGCTGGCCACGGTCGCGATCGAGCGCGACTACTGCCGACCGACGCTAGACGAGTCGACCGACCTGAAGCTGGTGGACGCGCGCCACCCCGTGCTGGAGGCGACGCACGCTGCCGGCTCTTTCGTCGCAAACGACACCGACCTGGAGCCGCCGCGACGACGGCTAGTGCTGCTGACCGGCCCCAACATGGCCGGTAAGTCGACCTGGATACGACAGAACGCCCTGATCGTGATCATGGCGCAGATTGGCAGCTTCGTGCCCGCCAAAGACGCGCAGATTGGCCTGTGCGACCGGGTGTTCACGCGCGTCGGCGGCGCCGACGACATCAGCCGCGGCGCCTCGACCTTCATGGTTGAGATGACGGAGACCGCGAACATCCTCAATAACGCGACGCAGAAGAGCCTCGTCGTACTCGACGAGGTTGGGCGCGGCACCAGCACCTATGACGGCATGTCGTTGGCCTGGGCGATCGCCGAGGATCTCCACGAGCGAGTCCGCTGCCGCGCGCTGTTCGCCACGCACTACCACCAGCTAATGAGCCTCGCCGGGCCCGATCGCGGCATCGTCAACTGCAGGGTCGCGGTGCGCGAGTGGGGAGACGAGATCGTCTTCCTACACCGCATCGAACAAGGCGGCACCGACCGCAGCTACGGACTGCACGTGGCGCGCCTGGCGGGCGTCCCCAAGGTGGTGCTCGACCGCGCCCAAAACGTGCTAGACAAGCTAGACAGCGAGGGCGAAGAGGTCCGAGAGGCCCTGGTCACCGAACCAGACCGTCACCGTGACGGCCCTCAGCAGCGGGAGCTCTTCGCGCCGGCGCCTCCTCCTGTCGTCAACCATCTACGCGAGCTCGACCTGGACGACATGACGCCGCGCCAGGCTGTCGCGTGGCTGCGAGAGCAGCAGCGAAAGCTCGCGGACTGAGCCGCGAAGCGGGACCTCGGGATCCGACGCGACCACCAGGGGCCGGCAGATCTCCTCAGGCTGCCAGGCGGTTCCTACGCCCCCTGTCGCGGACGTGTTGCCCGCGACGCGCCGTCACCGCCCGGCCATGAAGACGATGAACCAGGAGGTCAGCGCCACGATCAGCGTCACCGGGATGAGGACGATCCAGCCGGATCGCCGGGGTTGTTCTGCGTTACCCGTCATGATCTCGTACTGCTGAACATTACGACGCCAAGCGATCCGAAAACAATCGTCGGCGACCAGGCGGCGACGATCGGATGAATCCACTCTCGTTGGCCGAGGCGTTGGCACACGAGGTCGAGCAGGAAGTATGCACCGCACATCGCCATCGTCGCCAGCACGCGATCGACGCGGCTGCCGCGCTCATAACGCACCGCCATCGGCAGCGAGAGCAGCAACAAGAGGATATTGGCGAGCGGGTATGTGACGTGCCGATGCAGCGCGAGGCGCACGTCGGCGCGATTGGGGCGCGCCTCGATGAGCTCAGCGAGGTCCGTGTAGGACATGGTCTCCGGGTCGATTGTCTCCCGAGACTGCTGCAAGAGGACCTCGGGCGTGAGGTCTGGCCGCTTGAGCCATTGCTGCGGTTGACCGCCGTCGCTGCGGTCGTAGCGGCCACCATCTAGCAGCCAATCGCCGCGCTGCGAATCCCAGGTCCCGGCCTTGGCGGTAACCAACGCAGCGTCCGAGTCGAGCTCGCCTTGGATGAGCATCCTGACGTCCTGCATGCGCTTATTGACGGGGTCGTAAGCCAGCACATACATGAACTGGTGCGGCCACTCCGAGCTGCGCTCGTGCACCAGAGACTTCTGCATCGCGCTCCCCTGGCGGAGGAAGGTCTCGTTCGTCGCCAAAGCGGCGCCGACCTGCGGCACAACCCACTGCCAACTAGAGACCATCAACACGCAACCGAGCGCGCCGCACCCCAGAATCGGCGCCAGCACCCTGTGGATGCTGCGACCGACGAACAACATCGGGACGATCTCGTTCGCACTGTGTAGCCGCGCGACGGCGAACATCCCCGCGATTACGGTCGCGAACGGCGTCACAGTCGTGATCAACACTGGCAGCAGCTTGCTGTAGTACAACGCCAGGTAAATCGCTAGTTCGACGCCGCCGAGGTTTTCGTTCGCGGCTCGCTCTGCGTATCTCGGCAGGTTGTTCAGCAGGTCGACCAAGATCGACAGAAACAAGAAGAACAACAAAGCGGCGCAGAACGCCCCGAGCACGATCTTGCCCACGTAGAGGTCCAGCCGCTTCATCGTCGGAGTTGCCTCCAGACCAGGGGTACGCCCAAGGACACGAGCAGCGCGACCGGCATCCAACCGCACCACGGGTTTTGCGTGGAGATCAGCAGCCGCGCGCCGAGGACCTCGCCCAGGTAGAAGACCGACAGCGGCACCAGCGCCATCATCAGCGCCGTGACGCGACCACGGAATCTCGCCATCTCCGCGATGCAAAATCCGATCGGCGCGAGCAGCGCGGGCATCAGCGCGAACGAGCACCTACGGAAGAGCGTGTAGACCGCGCGGATTGGGTTTGGGTGGACGCCGCGCATGACCTCGGCGAGCAGTTGGTCGCTGCGCACGTCCTCCTCCTTCTCGACCCTGCCTGCACTAGAGCCGATGTCGTCCAGCGGCACCTGGAACGTCAGCGTGTCCGGAGCGACGCCGCCGATCGGGTCGCGCACGCCGGACATGACAATCGTCAGGTCCGCGTCGGGCGCGGCGCCCTCTAGCGGCGGCAGCGCGACCCGGTCGACGTATACGATCGGGGACTCCAAGCTCTTCCCGATCGGCCGTGGCGAGTAGATCGTGCAGTTCAGGTAGTCCCCGGTGTCCTTCTCCCGATCGCGGAAGGTGACGATGTAGCCCGTGTCGAGCACGGTGATCCTGTCACCCCCGAGGTTCAGGTTCTCGAACGCACTCCGGACGACGTCCGCGATCACCCGGTATTTCCGGAAGTGGACCTCGGGGATCACGTAGTGGTTCGCGAACGACGCCCCCACCGAGAGGAAGGTCCCGATCAGCACCGCCGACAGCATCGGGATCCGCGGAGACACGCCCGCGGCGCGGATGGCGACCAGCTCGCGGTCCTGAGCAGCCCGCGCGTAGGTCATGACCGTCGCGATGAGGAACGCGATCGTCAGCAGGTGAGGCAGGGAGTCGAGCGCGAAGAACAGCGTGATCAACGCAGCGTCTAGCAGACCGCCGCCTTGTGACCGCTGGATGCCTCGGTAGACCAGGGACACGAGCACCACGCCGAACATCACGGTGAACGTGATCGAAGCGTTGACCGCGAGTTCCTTCAGGTAGTATCGATGCAACCGCCACATCTTTACGCCCATGGTTCCGCAAGGCCCGACCCCGGGCAACCAAGCTCTCCAGCATTCCTCGTCGTTCGAAGACGGGACCGCGCTCACAGCCGCGTCTGAGGTGGCTGAAGCGACGGCTGCGCTGCTTCGCAGCGAGGTCAGTGACTGGCCGCAGCTCGGGCTCACCGAGCAGAAACACCGGACGGTCCGGCGCGTGTTCTCGGGACGCCTCGGCGAAGTCGATGTCTACATCAAGGTGTTCCGGGCGGACACCATCGCGGCGAAGGCGAGGCATACGCTCCGTCGTCGGCATAAGGGCGAGCGCGAGGCCCTGAACCTGCAGGCGGCCCGCGATGCAGACCTACCCGCGGTGCAGCCGCTGGCGTTCGGGCTCGCGCGCGACGGCCGCGAGCGGTGCAGCTTCCTGGTCACGCGCAGCGCCGACGCAGCGCCCTTCAACCTAGCTTGCGACGACCGGGTCGCCGCCGCCGCTGGCGCGCTGATCCGGCGCATACACGACGCCGGCATGCAGCCCGAGGACCTCCACGGGGGCAACCTGCTCATCACCGGCGACGGCCATCCGATGCTCTGCGACCTCACCTCGCTCCACCGGGTCGGGGCGCTGTCTGTCCGCGCGCGAGCGCAGGCGCTCGCGTTCTTCTGCAATCCTGCCGACGGCGGCCCGCTGGACCCCACAGCCCGAGCGCTGCTCGCGGGCTACACAGCTGCCGGAGCGCTAACTGACGCGTTCCCGCGCGAACTAGCGCGCGCGACGCGCCGCCTGCGCGCGACGTCGGTGCGGTCGTTTGGGCGTCGCAGCACGCGCAGCTGCAAGCACACCGAGGCAGAGCCCCGACGGCGCGCCACGCCGCGCTGGTTCTGGTTCATCGGTGAAGGCGACGTCGACAGGCGGCTGCGAGCGGATGTCGCTGCGTTCACGCCCGCGGCGCAAGCGCCACGCAGGGAAGGCCGCCGCGGCGGAGTCTGGCTCTGTGACGCCTTCGCGGTCAAGGATCGGGAGGCTGGCAAAGCCCGCAAGCTGTGGCGGGCGCACTACTGGCTCTTGTTCGCCGGGGTCACGACGCCCACGCCGGTCGCGCTGCAGCTGCACGCTGGACGCGGGCGGGTCTTCGTGCAGCGGATCCAGGGACCCGACCTCGCGACAGAGCTCCTTGACGGCGCCGTCAACGAGCCCGAGGTCGCCGAGGCTGCTCGCGCGCTAGGGCGCGCGGTGGGCCGAATGCACGGTCACGGGCTACGAAACCGAGACCTGAAGTTCGAGAACCTGATACGCATACCTGGATCCGAACAAGTCGCCATGGTCGACCTCGACGGCGTAACCCTGCATAGCGCAGAGGACACCCGCGGTTGCGGGCGAGACCTGGGCAGGCTGCTAGCCGCCTGGCAAGACGCTGGCGAGCCAGGCGGGCCGCTAGCCGCGCAGCGCTTCCTTTTTGCCTCCGCGCGCGCGCGGCGGAGGCTGTTGCAGGACCCGCCTATCCCCAGGATCCTGGCGCACGCCGCGCGCCGTGCCAAGGAGTGGCAGCAGCGCCACTGCTGAGTCGCTGGCAGCGCGGCGCAGATCAGGAGAATTGCGCGGCGGCGAGGCGATCCCGCAGCTTGCCGCTGCCGCCGTCGAGCACGTCAAACACAGCGGCATCGCGATAGTGACGCTCTACGTGGTATTCGACCGTGTAGCCGAAGCCCCCGTGAATCTGAATCGCCTCGTCGCTGGCGAGCACCATCGCGTCGACCGCGGCGATCCGCGCCTCGATGGCCACCGCCGCAGCGGCTTCGCCGAGATCGCTGAGCCGGGCCGCGTGCCACGTCAGCTGCTGCGCCGCCGACGCCGCACGCCCGCTCTCGACCAGCTTGCGCTGCACGGCGTCCTGCACGAGTAGCGGCTTGCCGAACGCGATGCGCTCGCCGGCGTGCTTCTTGGCAGCCTGGATCGATCCAGTGGCGCCGCCGACGCTCGCCGCCGCAACACCGAGCAGTCCGACCAACTCGGCCCGCGCGATCGCAGCGGCCGCGTTCGGCAGCGCAGCGCCTGGCACCCCGTCACAGCGGACGCGGCCGCAGGCCGCGCTGTTCAGACCCAGCGCGTGCACCGGCTCGCGCTCGCACGCAGCGGCGTCAACCTGCACGAGCGCGAGGTCCTGGCCGTCGTGAGCCGCGACCACCAGCACGTCGGCCTCTAGCGCGCCGGGCACGAGCTCAGCGGCGCCCGTCAGCTTGCCTTCCGAGATCGTGAAGCCGTGCTCAGCGCCGAGGAAGACGCCGAGCTTCGCGCCGGCCGCCAGTTCGTCCAGGTCAGCGCCAGCCTGTTCCATCGCGAGCACGACCTGCATCTGGCCGATCCAGAGACGCGCCAGCGAGCCGCTATGCTCGCCGATCGACTCAAGCGCGGCGACGTAGGGCACAAACCCCATGCCGGCGCCGCCGTTGTCCTCGGCCAAGGAGAGGCCATAGACGCCTAGCTCGGCCAACTCGTCGAACCATGGGCGAACGAACGTTCGATGTTCGTCGAGCTCTTGCGCGTTGGGGGCGACGGTGTCAGCGACGAGCTTGCGCACCGTGTCGACAACCATCTCTTGGTCTTCCGTCAATTGCAGATTGTGCATGATATAGATCCGGTTGAGGCGGCCCGTCAGCGGCCACCCTGCCAGTAGTAGAGAAAGCGCGGACCGGTCGTAGAGGTCAGCAAGCGATCGACCGCCGACGCCTCGACCTTCGGGCCGAATGCGCCGAGCAGGAGGTCCGCGAACGTCGGCCTGCGACGCTGCTCCACGATGCGCACCTGTTCGCCGAGTTGATCCTCGAACCAAGCGACCGCGGTCGCGTAGTCACCGATGTCGTCGACGAGGCCGAGCTCGCGAGCGCGCGTAGCGGTGTAGATCCCTCCGTTCGCGGCGCGCTCCACGTCCGCCTTGGCCATGCCGCGCCCCTCCATGACGACCGCCACGAACTGGTCGTAGAGCTCGTCGACGATCTCGGTCAGCATCTCTCGCTCCGCAGGGGCGAGCGGACGCGTAGGCGACAGCATGTCTTTGAAGGGCGTCCGGTCCGACTTGATCGCGACCTGTTCCACGCCGAACTCCTGCGCCATCTTGGCGAAGTTCCAGGCCGACATGATCACGCCGATGCTGCCGCTGATCGAGGTTCGCCGCGAGATGATGTGCTGCGCTGCCGCGGCGATGTAGTAGCCGCCAGAGGCGCACATGTCGCCGTAGAGCGCGGCGACCGGGACGTCAGGGTGATCGGCGCGGAACTGACGGAGCATCTTGTAGACGCGGTCAGAGTCCGTGACACCGCCGCCGGGCGAATCGATGTAAAGCAACAGGCCGTCGAAGTCCTCGCGGTCGGCGTAGCGCAGCGCGCGCTGCACCTGCGAGACGGTGCCCCCTGCAGCCCCCATCAGCGGATTCGCGCCTTCGGCGATCGCTCCTCTCACAGAGATCTGCAGGATCTTGCGCGACGCACTGCGTGCTCCGGTGACGTGGACCTCGCCGTAATCGGCCGCCGCGTCTCCGAGCCCTCCACCTGCGATGCTCCCCACGCTGAGCAGCAACAAAAGCACGTTCAGGCCTGCCGAGACCAGAAGCAGAATGCCGAGGAAGATGGCTACAAAGAAGGCCACGCCGCGCGATTCACGCGGCTGCGCGCCAGCTGGCGACGGCCACTGAGGCTGCTGCGGCGGGACGCCAGGAGGCAGCCCAGAGGCTGTGTCGTTCGTAGGTGTGTCGGTCATGCGAGGAGGCCGCGCGCGATGACGAGGCGCTGGATGTCGGTCGCGCCTTCGTAGATCTCCGTGATCCGCGCGTCACGAAGCAGCCGCTCCGCAGCGGTCGCGCCGCTAGCGCCGCCTTGACCGAGGATCGACACAGCGGCTCTAGCCGCGCGGTTTGCGAGGCGGGCTGTGCAGGACTTGGCCATAGCCGACTCCGTCCCGCAGCGCTCGCCGCGGTCGCGCATCACAGCCGCGCGCCAAGTGAGCAGCCGGTAGGCGTCGAGGTCCGCGGCCAAGTCAGCCATCTGCCACTGGTCAGGCTGGGAAGCGTTCGGCCGGCCCTTGTGGTCCTTCTGTTGGCCGAGGTGGCCTCGGATGAGGTCGACCGAGGCGCGCGCGATGCCGAGCGCTTGCGAGGCGATACCCAGCCGGCCTCCGTCGAGCGTATCGAGCGCGATCTTGAAGCCCTCGCCTTCGGCGCCGAGCAGGCAGTCCGCGGGCACGCGCGCGTCCTCGAATACGATCTCGGTCGTCGACGAGCCTTTCAGGCCCAGCTTGCGCTCCTTCTTGCCGACGCTGACACCCGGCAACGACGCCTCTGCGACGATCGCCGAGATACCCTTGACCCGATCCTCGCCCGTGCGCACGAAGACCACGAACAGCTCCGCCTCGCTGCCCGTAGTGATCCAGAGCTTGGCGCCGTTCAGCACGTAATGGTCGCCGTCGCGCTTGGCTTCGCAGCGGAGCGCGGCGGCGTCCGAACCCGAGAAGGCCTCACTCAAGCAATAGGCGCCAAGCCACTCGCCCGTGACGAGCTTGGGGAACCAGCGCCGCTTCTGCTCGTCGGTGCACCACTTGCCGAGCAGCGAGTTGACCAACGAGTTGTGCACGCTGATCGTCACGCCGGTGGAGGCGCAGACTGAGTTGATCTCCTCCAACATCACGCAGCTCGCGAGGTTGCCGAGGTCGGTGCCGCCGTACTCCTTCGCCACCGTAGTGCACAGCAGCCCCTTCTCAGCCGCTGCCCGCACGGCCTCGCGCGGGAATCGCGGCTCGCGGTCGACGACGTCGGCCGCGCCGAGGTGGTCTCGGCAGTAATCGCGGATCATCTGTTGGAACTCAACGAGCTCCGGCGTCAACCGGAAGTCGGAGACCTGCGCCGCTGCGCTGGTGGTCGTGTCGCTCATGCTGCTTACTTGCTGTAGTCGTAGAAGCCCTTGCCTGTCTTACGGCCGAGGTGGCCCGCCGCTACGAGCCTGCGCATCAAAGGGCAGGCGCGGTACTTGTCGTCGCCGAGCCCGTCCTTGAGCACGTCGAGGATGGAGACGCAGACGTCGAGGCCGATGAAGTCAGCCAAGGTCAGCGGCCCCATCGGGTGGTTCATGCCGAGCTTCATGATCTCGTCGATCGCCTCGCGCTCCGCCACACCCTCCATCAAAGCGAACGCCGCCTCGTTGATCATCGGCAACAGAATCCGGTTGGCCACGAAGCCCGGATAGTCGTTGGCCATCACGGGGATCTTTCCCAAGGACTCGGCCCAGCCGACGACCTTTTGACAGGTCGCGTCGGACGTGTCGTTGCCGCGGATGACCTCCACGAGCTTCATCAGCGGCACGGGGTTCATGAAGTGCATGCCGATGACTCGGTCCGCGCGCTTCGTCTTTGCCCCGAGCACCGTGATCGAGATAGACGACGTGTTGCTCGCCAAGATCGCGTCTTTGGGCAACCGTGAGTCGGCGGCGTCGAAGACGCGCGTCTTAATCTCAAGGTTCTCGGTGATGGCCTCGACGCAGAGGTCGACGCCGTCGAGCGGATCCATCTCCGTAGAGGCGTGAAGGCGCGCCTTGGTCGCCTCGGCGTCCTCAGCGCTCAGCTTGCCCTTCTCAACAAACTTGCTCAGGCTCCTGTGAATGTTGGCGACGCCTCGCTCGAGGCCAGCCGGGTCGACGTCGATCAGATGTGTCTGGACGCCGTTGTGTGCGAAGACCTGAGCGATGCCGTTGCCCATGGTGCCGGCGCCGATGACGGCGACGGCCTTCGGAAGGATTTTGTCAGTCATGATGCTTAGTTGGTTGGGACGGTTTCGGCCTCAGAGCCGCTCCACGGACATCGCGACGGCGTTGCCGCCGCCAAGACAGAGACCGGCGATCCCAGTGGTCTTGTCGTGGCGCTTAAGGGCGTGCAGCAAGGTCACCAACACGCGCGTGCCCGAACACCCAATTGGGTGACCGAGCGCGACAGCGCCGCCGTGCACGTTCCACTTCGCGGGGTCGGCGCCGAGCTGCCGCTGCAGCGCGATCATCTGCACCGAGAATGCTTCGTTCATCTCGATCAGGTCGAAGTCTCCGACTCCGACTCCGAGCAGCGCGCACAGCTTCTTCGTGGCGACCTCGGGGGCCATCATTACCCACTCCGGGGCGAGCCCGCCGGTCGCGTAGCCCGTAATGCGCGCCAACTTCTGCAGCCCGTGCGCGTCGGCAAACTCTTCACTGCAGACGACGGTCGCTGCGGCGCCGTCGTTGATCGAGCTGGCGTTGCCCGCGGTGACCGAGCCGCCGTCACGCTTGAACGCTGGACGCAGCTTGCCCAACGCCTCCGGCGTGGAGTCTGCGCGCGGGCCGTCGTCCTTGTTGAATTGGATCGGGTCTTTCTTCCGCTGCGGCACCTCGACGTTGAAAATCTCCGCGTCGAACGCTCCCGCGGTCTGCGCCGCCGCAGCTTTACGGTGGCTGTCTGCGGCGTAGACGTCTTGCTCCTCGCGGGTGACGCCATACTTATCCGCGACCAGCTCGCCGGTGTTGCCCATGTGGAAGTCGTTGTAGTGGTCCCACAACCCGTCCCAGACGATGCCGTCGAGCGCTTGCGTGTGGCCAAGGCGCGCGCCTGCGCGCGCGGCGGGGAGCAAATAGGGCGTGTTGGTCATCGACTCCATGCCGCCTGCGACCGCGCACTGAAGATCCCCGGCCTTGATCGCCTGAGCAGCGAGCATCACGGTCTTGAGGCCAGAGCCACAAACCTTGTTGATCGTCACCGCGGCCTTGCTGTCGGGAATGCCCGCAGCCCGCAACGCCTGGCGCGCCGGGTTTTGCCCCAAGCCAGCCTGAAGGACGTTGCCCATCAGCACCTCATCGATCTCTGCTGCAGGGACGCCGCTGCGCTGGAGCGCCTCTTTAACGGCAAAGCCGCCGAGCTGCGGCGCAGTGAAAGCGGACAGCGCGCCTTGGAACTTAGCGATGGCGGTGCGACAGGCGCTGACGATGACGGGATGACCCATGAACTTGCTGCTGTGATCTGCGTTAGCGAAGCTTCCGAGGGCTGCTGGAGCTGCGGCACATAAGCCTCGGCCAGCGCACTTCGGAGGCAAATATGCTAGCGGCAGTCGCTGCTACGACCAGGGCAGCCGCGTAATCAAGAGGCCCGCGCGCGTCCGTGACGCCGCTCGTCGGCCTAGGACAAAACGAATGCGGCCCGCCGGACAATTTCGTCCAGCGGGCCGATCCGAGGATTTGGTGGAGCTGAGGGGATTCGAACCCCTGACCTTTGCATTGCGAACGCAACGCTCTACCAACTGAGCTACAGCCCCGTGGCAGCGGCGGGACACGCTATCGACTCCGAGCGCCTCGGTAAAGGGCCAGCGTCGCAGGAAAATTGTGGCCCCGAACGAGCGCGCGCTACCACCTGCCATCGCGGCACCCTGTGTTGGCTCCCACGACGGCAGGCGAGGCCACGGTGGCCAGGATCCAGACAGCGACGCCCGCAGATGTCGCAGCGGCCCCGCGCGAGTGATGAATCTCTCAACGCTCGGTGCCATGGATTTCGCAGCCCGCGGGCCCCAGATCGAAGGCGACGGCGGACGCCGGACCACGTCGCAGCGCGGCGAGGAGAGGATCTCGGACGGTCGCCGCCCACTTGGGCGCAAGATCCGCGCCACGATGAGCCGATAGGTCCCTTGCCGTGGCGAATCACTCGCCAGAGCAACAGATGATCGAGCGACCAAACAACCCCGAGACGAACTCACGGCGAGCAGCGATCTTCGCCGTGACCTCCGGCAAAGGTGGCGTCGGGAAGACGTCCATTACGGTGAGCGTGGCGTGCGAGTTCGCGCGTCGCGGGCACCGAACAGTGGTCATCGATACAGACCTCGGCATGGCCAACGCGCACATCATCGCGGGGGTCAAGCCCGAGAAGACGCTTGCTGACTACATCGCAGGCGCCGCGGAGCTGGCCGAGATCATCGCCGACGGACCTGCCGGCGTGAAGTTCATCAGCAGCGGCAGCGGCGTGAAGGACATGGCGAACCTCGACGACAACGGGCGGGCGCGCATCTGCCTCGCGATCGAAGAGTTGAGCGCCTACTGCGACATCATCCTCCTGGACACTGGCGCAGGCGCCGGCAAGGGGGTCACAGACTTCGTCAGCATGGCGGATCAAACCGTCCTGGTGACGACAAGCAACTTCGCGGCGATCGCAGATGCCTACGGCATCTTGAAGGTCGTCGTGAGGGACGGGCACACTAAGCCGATCCACGCGGTCATCAACCGGGTGCGGTCACCTGAAGAGGCAGAGCAGGTGTTCCTGAAGCTAAAGGGCTGCGCCGAGCGCTTTTTGGGCTTTGACCTAAAACGCCTCGGGCTGCTGCCAGAAGACAGTTCCGTTGAGGGCGCCGTTTCGAAGCGGACGCCCTTCAGCGTGGCTTTTCCGGGGAGTGTCGCCGCGCGCTATCTCGCCAAGCTGGTTTCGGGTCTCGAACGTTTTGTCGAGACCTCGAGCCCGGCGAAGCAAGCCGCAGTGCACTGACTGGAAGAAACATTGGAGCGGTCGATCCGGTGTCGGCCGCGTGAGAGTTACTGGGAAAGAGGGATTGAAGAATGACTGGCACGACGAAGCAGGATGCCGAAGGCATGGATCAAACGACGAACAAGCTGGCCGCGAACGAAGAACAGTTCGGCCGCCAAGCCAACAAGGGGATCCTTGCTGACAAGGTCGCCGACGAGCTGAACGTTCCGCGCCGCACGGCCGCGCGCGTTCTGGACGCCGTCCTCGACGCGGTCAGCGAGCTGCTCCACACGCGCGGCAAGGTCGCCGTCAAGGGCTTCGGCACGTTCGAACGGCGGATCCGCAAGGGCCGCGCCTACAAGCACCCCCTGACCGGCGAGAGCATCGACGTCGCCAACAAGGAGACGGTAATCTTCAAGCCCAGCGATCAGCTGATCGCCGAGACGCGGACCGACGCGCAGCCCAAGGTCAAGAAGCCGAGCGGCGCGCCGACCGACGGCATCCTGTTCAAGGGCTAATCCGCCCTTGACGTCGACGGCGTGGCGCGGGCCCCTGGCCCGCGCCCCCCGTTTCAGGGCCGCCGCCCTTCGCGGAGACCCGGCGCGGGGCTATCTTCGACGGCGTGTCTTCGCCTGAAGAATACCTGGCTGCCGCCGCGCAGTTCGACGTCGCTACCGGCGACGTTGAAGCAAACGTCGCGGCGATGAGGCGCAGCGTCGAAGACGCTGTAAACGCCGGCGCGCGCCTCTGCGTCCTGCCCGAGATGTGGACGACCTCGTTCCTGACGGAATACGACGAGGCGACGCTCGCAGCGTCGAACGCGGCCGAAGACGAGCTGCGAAGTCTCTCGGAGAAGCACTCGCTGGTCGCAGTTGGAAGCAGCCCTGAGTCCGTCGAAGGCGAAATCTTCAACACAGCGCGCGTCTACGAACGCGGCGAACTGCGGAGCAGCTACCGGAAGATCCACCGGTTCTCTCCCAACGTAGAGCACCGCTACCACGCCGCTGGTCACGAGCCATGCATCGTCGACACGGAGCTTGGACGCATAGGCGTCATGATCTGCTACGACGTGCGCTTCCCCGAGCTGTCTCGCTACTACTTCCACAGCGGCGTCGAGGTGCTCGCCATCCCGGGCCAGTGGCCGGAGGCGCGAAGCCAACATTGGCGCACCTTGCTGCGAGCCCGCGCGATCGAGAACGAGATGTTCGTGATCGGCTGCAACCGCATCGGCCAGGAAGAGTCGCTGCGGACGGGTGACCCGATGCCCTTCGCGGGCGACGGCAGGATCATCGCCCCCACCGGCGAGATCCTCGCGTCAGGGACCGGCGACGAAGGCGCAGTCGTCGCCCCGATCGAGCTGCGCAAGGTGCGCACCATGCGCAGGATCCTTCCGGTCGCAGCCGATCTGCGCCCCGAGGTCTATCGCAAGCTGCTAGTCGCTGCCTACGATCAGATGGTCGCGGGGACGCGCTCGAAGCAAGAGCGCGTGAACCCTCCGCCTGCTGACTAGTCTACGAAGGCTTGCAGGCGGCGCATTTTGCCAGGGCGCTTGATCCGACCCAGCGCGCTGTTCTGCAGTTGCCGAACGCGCTCAGCGGTGATGCCCAGGTCTTGCGCGATCTCGCCGAGCGTCTCCGGCTCGTCGCCGTCGAGGCCGAAGCGGCGTCGCAGAATGCCCTGCTCGCGGACTGGCAGGTCTGCCATGACGTCGTTGAGCGCCGCGCCCAGATCGCCGACCGGGACAGACTCCGGTACGGGGACTTGATCTTCGTCAGGCAGCATTTGGCCAAGGTTGGCGCCCTCATCGCCGCCGATCTCAGCGTCGAGGCTGACAGCGTAGCGGCGCGTTGATAGCACCCACTCCACCTTGGACTCGGGGACGTCGATCCGGCTCGCGATCTCGGCGTGGCTGAGGTCTTGCCCTTCTCGCCGACCGGCTTCCTGCGCGCGCCGGATCTTGCCGAGCACCTTCTGGACCCAGATCGGAACCCGAACCGTGCGCGAACTGTTGTAGAGCATCTTCAGCACCGCCTGATGGACCCAGTATTGGGCGTAGGTGCGGAAGCGGACGTCGCGGCGCCAGTCAAACCCGTCAATCGCCTGGAAGAGCGAGGCGTTGCCTTCCTGGATCAGGTCCGGCGTGTCGACGCCCAAGTTGCGGTAGCGATTGACCGTGCTCAACACGATGTAGAGCGCGCCCTCAACGTAGAGGTTTCGCAGGTCCTCGAACTGCGAAAGCATCCGCTCGAGCCACAACCGCGACAGGTGACCGCGCCCTGCGGCCGTCTCGGGCAACTTCGAGACCTGCTTAAGGACATGGCGCGCGGGGAGCTTCAGCAGCTCTTCAGTATCTGCGTCGCTAAAGCCAAACCGCCCGAGCGCCCAGGTCAGCGCGGACCGCACAAACTCGTGGCGGCGCGCCATGGCGAACTCCTCGGGCCGATCCATGGCGGGGATCCGCTTAAGGTCTGCCGAGTAGAGCGCGTCGCGGATGTCGGGCAGGTCCGGAGACGTCGCCCCGCTGGAGTCGGCTTTGCGAGCCTCCCTATAGCCTGGTAGATCGAGGGTGGCCTCGGCCTTCGCCAAGGCGCGCGCGACCTTCCGGCAGTTGGTCGCGAATTGATCGGTGTCCACGTCTAGCCAGCCGTCCAGTTCGTGCACGGGCACAAGCTGACGGGTTCCGAGTTTCGGAGTCTTCGGGCGAAGGATCGTGGAAAGCACCATGGCGCGACGTGGATGACGGGGCTGACCGCATCGCGGAGGACGCGGGCAGATACGTCTTCGTCACATCGCGCCGTGCGGACGCACTTGGGCGCCCAACATGGACAGATCATTTGCCAATACGGTGAGACATTTTGCACGCGCACGCCCCGCACGAGCACGGCCGCGCGGCGAGCACCCGTAGCTATCGGGCAGGCGCGCGTTACGTCGCTGTCGCTTTGGCGCTGCGTTACGGACCGCCCTGGCGTCGCTAACGCTTACGCGCGACCAGCAACAGCACGACCAAAAGCAAAATCCCGACGCCGAGATACAGCGCGTTGTAACCAACCGACCCGGCGTCCGCTCGAGGCATCCGCGGTTCATCCTGCGCTTCATGACCCGATGAGTCGGGCGTAGGTTCGGGCGCTGGGGTCGGAGCCGAGGTCGCGCCAGTCAATATGTTCTCGTCACCGCTCGCGACCGACGGCGGTGTGGCAGAGCGAGGCGCGCGCTCCTGCGCATCAGGCTGCCTAGACGCGTCGACATCCTCGCGCTCCGTCACCGCCGAGATGGGAGCAACGGGCGGGTCGACGTATTGCGCGACGGTGAAGGTCGTCTGAACCCGCTCGATGAAGCGGCCAACGACCCTGGCAGAGTCGCCGTCGTAGATGTCGAACTCCAGATCAAGTGCAATCGGCACCGTCTCGCCAAGTTTGACCGACGACGAGACCGCGACGGGCACCTCGAAGATCGCCGTGTTCTCGTAGACAGGCCGGCCCAGGTAGCCTTGATGGATGGTCCCCATCGGCGCAGGGCGCGCCGACAGCGCGCCCAAGGTGGCGAACCCGGGCGATACACGCGGCGTCATCTCCACGGGGCTGGGCGCTTGCATCACCGACTTGCCCTGCAGGATCGCCGTCACCATCAAGGTCCCGCTCTCCCCTGGGAGCAACTTTGGCGGCCGCATCGTCGCGACAAAGCGACACTGACCCCGAGAGCCACGACGCTTGCGCGACTCCAACAACTCCTCTGGTGTCATCTGGCGGTCATCAGACTCTTCGAGTTCACCCTTGGCCGCGCGCTTCTTCTCCGCCATTTTCCGGCGCGCAGCGGCCCGCTGGGAGATGTTGACGCCCTGTCCTCCCTGGGATTCTGCCTCGCGCTGCGCGGAGAGCACCGGCTGAGAGCCGAGCAGGATGATGAGGGAGAGCGAGAGCTTGGCGGAGAGGCTTGTCATGCTGTCATGGGCCCGTTCGACGAGCCGATCGAATCCTATCGAGACCTCATCGTCTTTCGACGAAGACCAAGAAGAGATCTTCCCGATCGCGGGAACCGAGCCAGGGGCGCTTGATACGGCCGGGAGCGGCAGCTAATTACGCGAGAGCATGTCAGCCCCCGCGACCGTGACCGAAGCGCAAGTTCTTGATGCGCTCCGCGCCGTCCAGGACCCCGACCTGCGACGAGACATCGTTAGCCTTGGATTTATCAAGGACTTACGAATCACCGACGGGGACGTGCGGTTCCAGATCGAGCTGACCACGCCCGCTTGCCCTGTCAAGGATCTGATGAAGTCGCAGGCCGAGGCGGCGGTCCGCGCGCTGCCCGGTGTCGTGGAACTCCAGATCGAGATGACCGCTCAGGTCACCGCCAGCCGCCCGATTCTCGGTGAAAAAGGCACGATCCCCGGGGTCAAGAACGTGATCGCCGTCTCGTCCGGTAAAGGTGGCGTCGGCAAGTCGACGGTCGCCGTCAACCTGGCCTGCGCGTTGGCTAAGACGGGCGCACGGGTCGGCATCCTCGACGCGGACGTCTACGGGCCGAACGTTCCGCTAATGCTTGGGGTGCGAGGCGCGGATCCCCAGGTCGTCCAAGAGACCGTGAATGGCGAGACGGTCAAGCGCATCCTGCCGTTTGAAGCGCACGGCATCCAGATGATCTCGATGGGCCTGCTCGTCGCCGAGGACCAAGCCGTGATCTGGCGCGGGCCGATGCTCCACTCGGCGATTCGTCAATTCCTCTTCGAGGTGTCCTGGCAGGACATCGACTACCTCGTTGTCGACCTCCCGCCCGGCACAGGCGACGCGCAGCTTTCGCTGAGCCAGCAAGCGCACCTGATGGGCGCAGTGATCGTGACCACGCCGCAGGACGTCTCCGTACTCGACGTCAAAAAGGCGATCCGCATGTTTCAGACCGTCAACGTGCCCATTCTGGGCGTCGTGGAGAACATGGCGTGGTTCCAGCCGCCGGGCAGCGAAGAGCGCTACCACTTGTTCGGCGAGGGCGGCGGCAAGCGGATCGAAGAGCTCTTCGAGGTCCCGATGCTCGGACAGATCCCGATCGAGGTCGCCGTGCGCGAGGGCGGGGACGGCGGCCACCCGATCGTCGTCTCGCGACCGGATTCGGCTAGCGCGCGCGCGATCCTCGATATCGCCGGCAAGCTGGCGCAGCGGGTCAGCGTCCTAAACGCGTAGCGGCAGGATCTGGGGAGCGATCTCCGGCTTCGCCGAGCAGTTGGCATCGCACGCTTGCGATGAAGCGGCGGATGGTCGAAATTCACGGAAGGCCCGCGCCCTCCAGGCGCCTACCCAATTGCAAACATGGTCACTGAACTCAACGACACCGACTTCAAGAACACGCTCGAATCCGCGGACACGCCGGTCCTGGTCGACTTCTCGGCCACGTGGTGCGGTCCCTGCAAGCTACTGGCGCCAACCATCGACCAAATCGCCGCCGACTACGACGGCAAGATGTCGGTCTACAAGGTCGACATCGAGAAGGCCCAAGAGACCGCAGCGAGCTTCGGCATCATGAGCGTCCCGACCTGCATCTTCTTCCGCGACGGCAAGGAAGTGGACCGCTTCATGGGCAACGTCGACCTCCACACGGTTAAGGGTCACGTCGACCGCGTGCTCGCCTGAGGCTCACCGCCGCTGCATGGCGCGCCGAAGCAGCGCACCGAGCAACGCGAGACCCAACGGGACGCTCGCGAACGCCAGCAACAAGCGTCGTCGCGGCGCGCCGACGCTGACCGGCGCGACGCAACGCACGCCGTCGATAGACGCCACGAACGCATACAGCCCGGGCTCAGCCGGCGAAAAATGCAGCGCCCCCGCGGCGTCCGTCACCCCCGCGCGTCGCTCGTCGCCGTCAGGCGTCCGCACGGCGACAACCACGCCGACCTGCGGCCCAGAATCGGTCGAGGCCGTGACGACGAGCTCAGCGCCGACGCGCGTCGGGACAGGCCCGACCTCCAGCTGCTGCATCGCCAACAAACAGGTCACGGCAAAAACGCATCCCACATCCCCTAGTCTGCCGTCTTGCCAATCGAAGTCGAGAGCCTCAGCGTCAGCCGCTACGAAACCGTGCTCGCCGCCATGCGCGCGCGACACGAAGAGGTCGCCAGCGGCGAGGCTGCGGGTGTGGTTTGGCTCGTCGAGCACGACCCCGTCTACACCGCTGGCAGAGCAACCCCCGCCGCAGAGCTCGGCGACGGCGTCGTACCGATCGAGCGCGGCGGCAAGGTGACGTGGCACGGCCCTGGGCAGCTGACCATTTATCCGGTCTTGAAGCTCCCCAAGCGCGACGTGCGCGACTGGCTGCGAAGAATCGAGCGGTTCGGCGTCGAGATTGCGGCCGCCTTCGGGCTTCGGGCGGAGCCCTCCGTCGACGGCACGGGCGTGTTCATCGACGGCCGAAAATTTGCGTCCATTGGCGTCGCCGTGAAACGCTGGACGAACCTCCACGGGATCGGCGTGAACGTAGCCGTCCAGGGCTCTCCCTGGCACGCGGTGCGGCCCTGCGGGTTGTCGCCGGACGTGATGACCGACTTGAGTGCTGCGGCCGGCCGCGTCGTCACCATGGACGAGGCGCGCGCCGCAGCGCGCGCCGCGGTTTCCGTGCTCGCAGCTGATTCCGATCCGCTATGACCGAGGCGAGATGAGCGGAACCGTCGAACTCGATCCAGGTAGCAGCCAGCTGTTGATCCGCTTCCCCTATCGCGAAGACCTCGTCGCGATGGTCAAGGAGCTGCCCGGCCGACGCTGGGACCCGAAGCAGAAGATCTGGCGCGTGCCGGCCGAGAACGCGCAGGCCGTCTTCGACGCGTGCTCACGGCACTTGTTCGAGTTTGCGCCGGAGGTCTCCGCGCTGCTCGCCGGCACGCTGGTCCCGCCGGAGGGTGCAGCCTCGGGAGCGCCGCAGCAGGGAACGCTGCTGCAGCCGCCAGGTGCGGTCGCCCAGGACGACGGCGACCGAACCGAGCCGGCAGCGCTCACCATCTCGGAGCTGAACGAGCGCGTGAAGCGATGCATCGGCGACGCGTTCTCTGAGAGCTTCTGGGTCGTCGGCGAGGTCGTCGATTTCGACAAGTCGGCCAACCGGGCCCACCGCTTCTTTCAGCTGGCAGAGAAGATGCCGCGCGCGCCGAGGCCCAAAGCCGTGGTGCAGGTCGCCATGTTCGAACGCACCGCCGAGCGCCTCCTGCCGGCCTTGGCCCAAGGCGAGCCGCCGCTGACCCTGAGAGACGGGCTCGAAATCCGCGCGCTGGTTCGCGCAGACTTCTACCCGGCGTCCGGCCGATTTCAGCTGATCGTCAACGACATCGACCCGAGCTTCACGCTGGGCAAGCTCGCGCTGACCAAGGACCAGATCCTGCGTGAGCTGGCAGAGAAGGGCCTCGTAGATCGAAACCGGATGCTCGGCACGCCCGTGCCAGCGACCCGGGTCGGCGTCCTGACCAGCCCGGACGCCGACGGCTACAACGACTTTCGGCGCCACCTTGAGGAGTCCGGCTGCGGCTTCGACCTGACGCTCTTCCCCGTCAAGGTGCAAGGCGTTGACCTCAAGCCGACGATGCTCGCCGGGTTGCGCTGGTTCGCCCGAAACGCAGCGCAGTTCGACGTAGTCTGCATCCTGCGCGGCGGCGGTTCGCGGACCGACCTCGCGTGGTTCGACGATCGCGACGTCGCCATCGCCGTCGCAGAGCTTCCCATCAAAGTCCTCATCGGTATCGGGCACCAACGCGACCAGTCCGTGCTCGACGGTATCGCTCAGTCCGAGAAGACCCCCACAGCGGTCGCGGAGTCGCTGGTCCGAGGCGTCGAGGCCGCCCGCCAGGACGTGCAGGATCGCTGCGAGCGACTCGCAGAGCTCGTGTCTGCGCGGCTTCAAAACGAGCGAGAGCGCCTGCGCGGCCTGACCTCGACGATCGCGCGGGCGAGCTGCGACCGCGTAGAGTCGGCGAGCCAACGCCTCGCTGCGACTGCCCGGGGGCTACAGAACGCCACCGCGATTCGGATGACCAGGGAGCGCAGCGAGCTGCGGCACCTC
>NYVR01000127.1 GCA_002684655.1 Planctomycetota bacterium
GCGCCGGATGGGGCGAGCTGCAGAAGGACGTGCCCGTTGCAGGCCGCCACTCGGGACGAGGGTACCTGCAGCATGGCCAAAATGGGCGTCTTGGCAGGGCCACAGCTCGCCACCGCGGCCTCCTCGGAGGACGCCTTCTGCTTTCCGGCGGCTCTCTACGCCCAGGACGCGCCGACGCTCAAGGCGACGGCGCCGCTGCGGATGACGTTGGTCGGTCCGGCGATCGTCACGGCGGACGCCGAGGTGAAGCTGCGGCTCACCGTTGACGTCCTGCGCGACGCCAGCGTCGACGCCGCCGTCGTCAACGGCGTCGACCTCACCGTGCGGGTCGACGGGAAAGAGGCGCCGTCGATTTCCAAGGCCGGGCAGGGCGACGCCGTACAGATGGTCGCCGGGACGCGTTTTGAGCGGGAGCTGTCTTTCTCGATCTCCGCGCTGACGGCGGGCGTCGAGCTGCAGGAGATGGCCGTCATCGCGGTCGCTTGGAAGGACAAGGTCGGCGTCGACTGCTCGTTCAAGGTCGCGCCTGATAGCTCGAAGGTGAAGCTCGATGAACTGGACCTCGCCAAGACACAGGTGATCCTGGTCACCAACTACGGCGAGATGCAGCTCGGGTTCCGCCCGGACAAGGCGCCGGGCCACGTGAAGAACTTCCTGAAGCTCTGCCTCTCGGGGTTCTACGAGGGCACTAAGTTCCACCGCGTGATCCGTAACTTCATGATCCAGGGAGGGTGCCCCAACACCAAGGACGACAGCAAGCGCAGCCTGTGGGGGCGCGGCAACCCGGGCTACAAGATCGAAGATGAACTCAACGACCTGCGGCACTTAAAGGGCACGCTGTCGATGGCCCACTCTGGTCCGAACACCGGCGGCTCACAGTTTTTCATCATGCACAGCGAAGCGCCGCACCTGAACGGCGTGCACACCGCCTTCGGCAACGTCGTCTCAGGGATCGACGTGCTCGACGCGATCGCCAACGCCCAGGTCGGCGGGCCGCAAAACTCCACGCCGTCTGTCCCGGTCGTTTTGTCAGCCGCGGTCGTGCTCCCCGTCAATAAGAAGTAGTCGCCACCGCCGGGCCGAGCGGGCACGATAGCGTGCTCATGGACCTCGAAACGACCGACCTCGCGACCATCGAAGCAGCCCTCGTCACTGACAAGGGTACGATGGTCGTTACTTTCTTCCCCGAACAAGCGCCGCAGCACGTCAAGAGTTTCCTGAAGCTGTCGCAGGACGGCTTCTACGACGGCACCGCGTTTCACCGGATCGTGCGCAACTTCATGATCCAAGGCGGCTGCCCAAACAGCAAGCAAGGCGCGACCGGCCAACCTGGCACGGGTAACCCTGGCTACAACGTGCCCGCCGAGTTCAACGACATACACCATGAGCGCGGCATCCTGTCGATGGCGCGGTCTCAAGACCCGAACTCCGCGGGCTCGCAGTTCTTCGTTGTGCACGGCGACGCTGGCTTTCTGGACGGCCAGTACACCGTCTTCGGCAAGGTCGAAGAGGGGTTAGATGTCCTCGACGAGATCGCCTCGATCCCGTGCGACTACGGCCCGGGCGGCGAGAAGAGCGCGCCGAACGAGCGCGTCGAGATTCAGCGGGTCGAGCTACGCCCGCGCGAGGAGCGGCAGCCGGAGGGAGATCAAGCCGATGCCTGAGGTCCCGGAGATGCAGAACGTCATGGTGGAGCGTGAGGGTCACCTCGCGCTCGTCTATGTCAACCGGCCCAGCAAGCTCAACGCGCTCGATGACCTCACGATCGCCGAACTCAGCGCGGCGATGGCCGCGCTCGACGACGACGACGCGGTCGGCGCGATCATCGTGACGGGCGCTGGCGAGAAGGCGTTCGTCGCGGGCGCAGATATCCAGGTGCTCGCCAAGCAGGGCGTGCTCGACGGCAAAGAGAACGCGCGTCGCGGGCAGGCGCTGACTCTCCGCATGGAGAATTGTCGGAAGCCCGTGATCGCCGCGATCAATGGCTTCGCGCTCGGCGGCGGCCTTGAGCTGGCGCTCGCTTGTGACGTGCGCTTCGCTTCGGACAACGCCAAGGTCGGCCTGCCTGAGGTCTCGCTCGGGATCATCCCCGGCTATGGCGGCACCCAGCGGCTGCCCCGCCTCGTCGGCAGCGGCGTCGCGCTGCAGATGATTCTGCAGGGCGACCCGATCGATGCGCAGGAGGCGTTGCGCATCGGGCTGGTCAACGGTGTGTTCGAGCAGGCCTCGTTGCTGGACGAGGTCAAGAAGCTCGCCAGCCGGATGGTCTCACGCGGCCCTCAGGCGCTGGCGCTCGCCAAGCAAGCTGTGCGTAGGGGCGCCCACATGTCGCTGCAGGACGGCCTCGACCTCGAAGCCGACTTGTTCGGCATCATCAGCAGCACGGACGAGATGAAGGAAGGCATGGCCGCGTTCCTGGAGAAGCGCAAGCCGTCCTGGCTGCGCAAGTGACGAGCGGCGTCGACGCCTTCGCGGGGCTGCTCGCAGCGCCGCCTGGAGAGCCCGTGGCGCTGTTGCACAGCGCCGGGGCTGGGCCGACGTGGCTGTGCACCGACCCGGTGGCTTCGCTAACCGTGCCCGCGGGTCAGTGGGACGGCGCGTTCGACCGCGTCGGTCGCTTCCTCGCGGCGCACCCAGAGCGCAAGGTCGTCGGCTGGTTAGGCTACGACCTGGGGCTCGACGTCGAGGCGTGGAAGCTGCGCATCGAAGACGACGGCGCGGTGCCGCTCGTGCACCTCACCGCCTTTGCGTCGGCGCGAGAGTATGTCGACGCGTCGGCCCGCGGCGCGCCAGCTGTTCCCGCCGCGACCGAGCTGCGCGCGCACGTCGGGCGCGTCGACTACGAGCGGCGGGTCGCGGCCGTCGTCGAACACATCCGGGCGGGCGACATCTTTCAAGCGAACTTGACCCAGCCGTTCACCGGCCGCTTCGACGGCGACCCGCGCGCGCTCTTCTGGCGGCTGTGCGAGCAGAGCCCGGCGCCGTTCGCTGCGTATGTCGAGACCGGCGACGGCACGGCAGTGCTGTCGAGTTCGCCGGAGGAGTTCCTCTGGCGAGACGGAGAAGACGTCCGCACGCTCCCGATCAAGGGGACTCGGCCTCGCGGGCAGGACGCTGTCGAAGACGCCGCGTTGCTGCGCGAGCTGCTCGAAAGCGAGAAGGATCAGGCCGAGCTCGCCATGATCGTAGACCTGCTGCGCAACGACCTCGGTAAGGTCGCGCAGACCGGGACCGTGGCGGTCGGCGCGTTCCCGGAGCAGGCATCGTTCGCCCAGGTGCACCACCTCTATGCTGCGGTCACCGCCAAGCTCCAGGCCAGCGTCTCGGCGGTAGACCTGCTGCGCGCGACGTTCCCGGGCGGCTCGATCACTGGGTGTCCCAAGCTGCGCTGTATGGAGATCCTGGAGTCGCTCGAAGTGGCGCGCCGCGGTGTCTACACGGGCGCGATCGGTTGGTTCGGCCCCGGTGAGCGGCTGCACCTCAACATCGCCATCCGCACGCTGGTGCACCGAGAAGGGCTCGTGCGCTGCAACGCTGGCGGCGGGATCACGGCGCTGAGCGATCCGCACCTAGAGTGGCGCGAGTCGCTCGCGAAGATGGCGGGGCTGGAGCGAGCGCTGCAGTGCGATATCGCCATGCCCGACGAGGTCGCGTCGTGACGATCTGGATCGACGGCGCGCTGCGAGGCGGCAGCAGCGTGCCGCGTAGCAGCAGCTTCGCGCCGTTCGAGACGATGGGGGCGCTCGGCGCCGATGTGCCGCTGTGGTCGCGGCATATTGAGCGCCTTCGCGGCGCGGCTGAGCGCCTGGGCCTCGCGTTCGCGCCGTCGCCGGCGCTGCGGGCAGCGGCGACCGAGGTCCTGCTTAAGAACGGCCACGCCGACGGCGTGCTGCGGCTCTCGTTGGTTCCCGCCGAAGGCGGAGTGTGTGAGGTCCTCAGCTCGCGGCGGCGCTCTCCTGTCCGGATCGTCAAGCTGCTGCCGACGGTCCTCGACCGGCCGGAGAGCGCGCCTCCGGGAGACCTCAAGGCAGAGCCTCGGCGCTACTACGATCTCGTACGCCAACAGGCCCAAGACGGCGACGCCGACGACGGCATCGTCGTCGGGCAGGACGGTTGCCTCCTCGAGACGGCGATCGGGAACCTCTGGGTGCGGTTGGCGGGTGTCTGGGTGACGCCGCCCTTGGATGGGCGGGTGCTGCCGGGGATCGGCCGCGCGGTCCTCTTAGATGCGCTGCGCGCCGCCTCTGTCGCTTGCGCTGAGCGGCCGTTGTCGATCGCGGACCTGCACGCGGCTGAGGCGATCGCCCACAGCAACGCTGTCCATGGCCCGCGACCAGCGTGTCTCGTCGGCGAGCGCGCCATGACGGCGTTGGTCGAATCGGAGCTCGTTAGACCTTGGCGGCGCAGCGTGCCGGGGTGATGCGTCGTCGCGCGCGCATAGATCTCTACAAAAATGCCGTCTTCACGCCCAGCGAGCGCCGTCTACGTGGCTACGTTCGCATCCCATGCGTGCGCTCACGATCGCGATGACCTCCTTGTTCGGGCTGGCCTCCTGCAGCAGCAGCGGCGGCGGCGGCGGCGGTGAGTCATCGCCGGAGCCGAACGCCCCGCCTTCCTTGGTCGCGCCGCCCCAGTTGGGTGGCGGACCGGTTCAGTTCAACTTTGTGCTCCCGACCGGCGGGTCCGAGACGCTCACCTTTACCGCGACAGACACCGACGAAGACGTGCTCACCTGGCAGCTGGCTGCCAGCGCGGTGGGACAAGCCGCAGCGGGCCTGAGCTACAGCTCGCCAGCCTCTGGCCCGTCGTTCAGCATAGAGCTCGCCACCGTCGCCGCGCCCGCCGCAGTGTCTTTGAGCCTGCTCGTCGAGGACCCCAACGGCGGCGCGGCTGCTGTCGACGTCCAGATCGTGCGCAGCGGGGCCCCGTTGATCACGGGGGTGTCCCCTTCGAGCGCCTTCGTCAGCGCGCCTCAGCAAGCGACCGTTACGGGCTCTGCCCTGTTGCTCGACAACGCAGTCAACACGTCGGTGACGTTTGGCGCGGCCGCTGCGGGCGACGTCGTTGTTGTGGACGACTCGACGATCAGCTGTACGACGCCTGCGCCAGGCCTGTTGGGCGCGAACAACGTCTCGGTCCAGAACGCGTTCGGCAGCGACGCGCTGCCTGCCAGCGCCTTCACAATGTATCAGTATCCGGTGGACCTGCTCGATAACGACGTCGGACTGGACGGCGGCGCGGGGCGCGAGCTCGCCGCGGCCAACGACGGCGCGGTGCTACACGCCGTGTGGATCGAAGGCGGCGCGGTCCAGCATCAGCGCTCCCCGGACGGGGGCGTGACCTGGTTCGCCTCGCCGCCGCTGAGCGGCGGCGAGGCGCCTGGAGACCTCAGGATCTCGGTGTTGGGCGACGAAGTCTTGGTCGTTTGGATCGGTGACGGGACCGAGGTCTACGCGCGCGCGTCCGTCGACGGAGGGCAGTCTTTTGGCGCCGCGGCGGTCGTCAACGTCGCGGCCTCGGCGCAGCCGTGTTCACGCTTGCAGGTGGCGCGCGCGGGCTCTCGGGTCTACTGCGCGTGGCTCCAGGGCGCGCCAGCGCTGAGTCAGCAGCGAGTCTGGGCCGCCGCTTCGCCGAACAACGGTGGCGTCTGGCAAGCCGAGGTCTCGGTGTCTGACCAGGGCGTCAACCAAGCAGGCCACGTGCTCGGGTGTGACGAGGACGCGGCCTGGATCGCTTTCGGAGCGGCGCCGCCGGCTGGAGCTGGCGTCTACACCTCGCGGTCGACCGACGGCGGGATCCTGTGGACAGCCGGGGTCCTGCGCAGCGCGATCAGCAGCGGCATCGATGAGCTTGCGGTTTGTGACGACGGCGGGCGGGTCAACCTCGTGTGGACGCGCGACGGTCAGCTGGAGTATTTGATCTCCGAAAACTCGGCGTTCGGCTGGCAGACCCAGCCGACGGTCTTCCGCCCCGCAGACCTCGGCGCGATCACGGATATCCAGGTCCGCTGCTCAGGCGACCGACTGTTCGCGGCGTACGTCGCCGGCGGCTTAACGGTGGCCTGCTCGCGCGTTGGCGCGGCCGGCGCTCTTCCTGAGCACGTCACGTTGAGCGACGTCTTGGAGAGCGCATCGGCGCCGGACCTGGCGGTCAGCGGCGACTATCTGTTCGCGACCTGGCGCGGCGGAGACGTCAGCGGCGGCACCGGGTCTGCCCGCGTCAAGCTCGCGACGTCGGTAGACGTCGGCGCGACGTTCGCGTCGCCGACGACCTTCGGCGACGGCGCGTCGGCCCAGGATCTACCGCTGCTCGTCGTCGACGGGGCGCGCGTCTGGATCGGGTGGCTGGACTACCGCGGCGCGACAGCCGCGTTGTTCGCCAACCGGACGGAGGGCTGACGCCCGCAGACGTTGCCGGTTGCTGTCGATCGCCTCCGGGGCGACGATGGCGAGATGCGAAGCGTCCTCTCCTCGCTGCTGCTGACAGCCGCGGTCGCTGCCCAAAAAGCGCCCTCCGCGCCGCCCCAAGCGATGGTCTGGATCCCGGGCGGGCAGGCCACGCTCGGGAGCCAGAACGAAGACTGGGACGCGCCCCTGCACGAGGTGCGGCTGAGCGGCTTCTGGATGGACGCGACCGAGGTCACCAACGACCAGTTCGCCGCGTTCGTCGCGGCGACCGGCTACGTCACGGACGCGGAGCGTAGGCCTACGCCCGATGAGGTGCCGGGCGTGCCCGCGGACCTCTTGGTCGCGGGGTCGCTGGTGTTCGCGCCGCCGGCGGACGCCGTCGACCTGCGCGAGTTCTGGCGCTGGTGGTCGTTCGTCGAGGGCGCGAACTGGCGTCGGCCGACGGGTCCGGGCTCTTCGATCGAGGGGCGGGGGGCGCACCCCGTCGTGCACGTCAGCTGGCGTGACGCGACCAGCTACGCGAAGTGGGCCAAGAAGCGCCTGCCGACTGAGGCCGAGTGGGAGTACGCCGCGCGGGGCGGACTCGATCGCAACAAGTACGTTTGGGGCCAGCAGCAGCAGGTCGCCGGCGCGCTGCCCGCGAACATCTGGAACGGCGACTTTCCGCGCGAGAACACGCGCGAGGACGGCTACGAGGGCACTGCGCCGGCGCGTTCGTTCGCGGCGAACGGCTACGGGCTGTACGGGATGTCGGGCAACGTCTGGGAGTGGTGCAGCGACTGGTATCATCCGCGCGGCTACGGCGACGGCGGCGAGGTGCTGGTCAATCCGCAGGGCCCGTCCCGCAGCTTCGATCCGCAGGAGCCGGGCGCGAAGAAGCGCGTGATGCGGGGGGGCTCGTTCCTATGCAGCGACGTCTATTGCCTCGGTTACTTGCCGGGGACGAGGATGAAGTCGACGCCTGACACCAGCCTCTGCCACACTGGCTTCCGCTGCGTCTCGGACGCGCCGCCGCCCTCGCCGCCTGCGCCCGACCGCGCTGGCGCGGGCTCTGACGGTCAGACCAGCCGGTCGGCGCCGCAGTAAACGGTCCTGCGGTCTCCTCTGACGAAGCCGACCAGGGTGGCGCCGGCGGCCTCGCACAGGTCGAACGCGGTGGCGCTCGGCGCTGAGACCGAGACGATGATCGGGATTCGGACGCGGAGGCACTTCACGACGAGGTCAAATCCGGCGCGTCCGGAGAGCACGGCGACGCACTGCGTCAGGTCTGCGCCTGTCCGCGCCGCCGCCCCGATGGCCTTGTCGAGCGCGTTGTGCCGGCCGACGTCTTCGGCTGCAGAGAGGACCGCGCCTGCAGCGGCGGCGATCACGGCGCCGTGGCATCCGCCGGTCTGTGAGAACAGCGCCTGCCTTTGCTCGAGCGACTGCGTCAGCGACGCGAGCTGCGCCACGGGGAGCCGCGGCGCGCCGGGCAGCAGCGCCGCCGCGTCTTCGATCAGCGCCTGTGGGTCGGCGACGCCGCACGCACCGCACGAGCTGCGGATCTCGTGGGTGCGGGCGAGCCGGGCCTTGGCGAGCCCCGCGGGCGCCGCTTGCAAGGTGACGTTGACGCGGGCTGGCGCGTCGTCTCCGGCCGGAACGCGCGCCACAGCCACGACCTCGTCTAGGGAGCCGACGATGCCCTCGCCCAGCAGGAACCCGCGCGCGAGGTCGAGGTCGTCGCCGGGCGTGCGCATCGTGAGCAGCTGGTGGCCGTGGACGTCGAGGAGCAGCGGGTCCTCTTCGATCAGCAGGTCCTCCCGACCGTCTGCGAGGCGGCGGCGGGCGGCGCCCGGCGCGGTCTGTGGGTCAGGAGATCGGCGGGCCACGCCGCGATCGTCACCGCCGGCGTGATTCGGCACAAGCCGCCCTGCCGCGTTCGTCGAAATCGTCGAGCGCGAAGGGCCTCAGCCATCTACGATGTCGCGCGATGCGCTTCATCTCCTTCTGCGGCATCTTCGTCATGCTCGGGATCTGCGTGCTCTTGTCGCGCGACCGCAAGGCGATCCAGTGGAAGCTGGTCGGCGTCGGGCTGCTGCTGCAGGCGCTGCTCGGCTTCGTGTTTCTCTCGTGGGACGGCGGCAACGCGGCGCTGCAGGCGTGCGGGCGGGGCGTGGACGCGTTCCTCAAGCTCTCGCAGGACGGCACCAATTTTGTCTTCGGCGCGTTGGTTGATCAGGAACGGCAGTGGGTGACCAGCGATCCCGCGACCGGCGAACACCGTTCGGGCAAAATCTTCGTGTTCGCGTTCATGGTGCTGCCGACGCTGATCTTCTTCAGCAGCTTCATGGCGGTGCTCTACCACCTCGGCGTGATGCAGTGGGTCGTGCGCGGCATGGCGTGGCTGATGGTGCGCGTGCTGGGTACGTCCGGGAGCGAGTCGCTCTCGGCCTGCGCCAACGTCTTCGTCGGTCAGACGGAGGCGCCGCTGCTGGTGCGGCCGTTCCTCACGCGGATGACGATGAGTGAGCTGTTCACGGTGATGGTCGGCGGGTTCGCCACCATCGCCGGCAGCGTCTTCGCGCTCTACGTCAGCTTCGTCGGGGGTACGGATCCTGAACAGCGAGCCTTGGTGGCGGGCCATTTGATGGTGGCGAGCGTTATGGCCGTGCCGGCGGGGCTCGTCTGCAGCAAGTTGCTGTGGCCCGAGACGGAGCAGAGCGAGACCATGGGGCGCGTCGAGAAAGCTGCGGGGTCGCCGTACGGCAACGTGGTCGAGGCCGCGGCGGCCGGCGCAGGAGACGGCCTGAAGCTCGCGCTGAACGTCGGCGCGATGTTGATCGCGTTCCTCAGCCTCGTCGCCGTGATGAACGCGTGCCTGGGGTGGTTTCACGAGTCGCTCTCGATCGAGGGCCTGTTGTCGATCGTCTTCTACCCGGTCGCTGCGGTCATGGGCGTGCCCGCTGCGGAGATCAGAGTGCTGTCGGAGCTGATCGGCACGAAGTTGGTGCTGACGGAGCTGGTCGCGTTCGATCAGCTTGGCGCGATGAAGTCGGCCGGTCAGATCTCGCCGCGCACAGCGCTGATCGCGAGCTTCGCGCTGTGCGGCTTCGCCAACGTCGGCAGCGTCGCGATCCAGGTCGGCGGCCTCGGCGCGATGGCGCCGGATCGGCGCTCCGACCTCGCCAAGCTCGGCCTGCGCGCGATGTTCGCTGGCGCGATCGCCACGTGCCTCACCGCCTGCGTCGCCGGCGTGCTCTCGGCGACCTCCGCATGAGCGCGCGCGAGGAACACGCGCGCGTCGAGCGCGCTGCGAGGTGGCTGTCCGACCGCGTCGGCGCCGACCGTTGCGCCGGCGTTGAGCTCGCCATGGTGCTGGGCAGCGGGCTTAAGTCGTTCGTCGACGCGCTGGACGATCGCGTCGAGGTGCCCTTCAGCGACGTGCCGGAGTGGCCGCGCCCCAAGGTCGAAGGGCACGGCGGCGCGGTGGTGTTTGGGGCGGTCGGCGGGGCGCCGGTGGTCTGTTTGACCGGGCGCGTGCACCTCTACGAGGGGTGGTCGCCGAGCGAGGCCGTGCGCTGCGTCCGGACGGTGCGGCTGCTCGGCGCGCGGCGGTTCTTGCTGACCAACGCCGCTGGCGGCATCGGCGACGGCCTCGCTGCGGGAGACCTGATGGTGCTGACGGACCACCTCAACCTCACCGGTCAGTCGCCGTTGGCTGGAGCGCACGAAGAGGCCTTTGGCCCGCGCTTCCCCGACATGAGCGAGGTCTACTCGCGCCAGCTGCGCGAGCACCTGCTCGCGTCCGGCGAGGGGTTGAAGCGAGGCGTCTACGCCGGCCTGCTCGGTCCGGCTTACGAGACCCCCGCAGAGGTGCGCATGTTGCGCGGGCTCGGCGCCGACGCTGTCGGCATGAGCACGGTGCACGAGGCGATCGCGTTGAAGGCGATGGGCGCGGAGCTGTGCGGCATGTCGTTGATCTCGAACCTGGCGGCGGGCATCTCCGAACAGCCGCTCTCTCACGACGAGGTGATCGAAGCGGGTCGCGCCGCGGCCGCGCGCATGACCGCTGTGGTCTCCGGCTTGTGCAGGAGGTTCGCGTGAACGACGAGTTGACGATCCGCCCGTATCAGGAGGGCGACGAGGAGGAGATCCTGAAGACCTTCAACCTCGTCTTCCGCGAGGTCTGCGGCCCCGAATACGTCGACCGCACGATGGCGCAGTGGCAATGGGCCTACCGGGACAACCCCGCCGGACGCAGGATGTCGCTCGCGGTCGCCGAGGATGGGACGGTCGCGTCGCAATACGCCGGGATGCTGATGCGATGCGATACGCCTTGGGGTGAGCGGCGGCTGCTCCACTGCGTCGACTCGATGACGCACCCCGAGTGGCGCCAAGGGCTCAAAGCCAAGAGCTTGTTCGTCGAGACTGGCTTGCCGTTTTTGGCATACAGCCGCGAGGTCGGCGACGCGTTGCTATACGGCTTCCCCGTCACCCCCGCTTACCGCATCGGCAAGCGTTACCTCGAGTATTCGATGATGCGGGTCATCGACTTCCTTATCCGCGACCTCTCGGCGTCGACGCTGTCGGCGCCTGCAGGCGTCGCGGTGGAGCAAGTCACAGAGATCCCCGACGAGTGTGAGGCCTTGTATGCCGAGGTCCGCGCCGACAAGCAGTTTCTGCTGCGACGGGACCGCACCTACCTCGACTGGCGCTACGTGCAGAACCCGCAGCGAGACGACTACGAGCTGTGGACGGCGCGACGCGACGGCGTGCTGCGCGGCCTGATGGTGCTCAAGCCGGGCTCGGGCTTGGCGCCGGACGCCTGCACGGTCGCCGACTGGGTCGTGCCCGAGGTCGACGTCGATGTCTCGGACGCTCTGCTGGCTAAGGCGGTCGCGCGACAGCGCGACGAGGGCAAGCAGCGCTTAATGACCGTATTCCCGCCGTGGTCTCACGAGCACCGCCTCCTCGCGCAGCGCGGCTTCGTTGAGACGCCCTCGGCGACCTGGCTGCAGCGAAGACTGATTCACTGCATCTGCAGGCCAGAGATCACGCCGGAGTTCGTGTCGCAGAGCTGGTGGTATACGCTCGGTGACAGCGACCTCGCCTGAGCCGGGTCGCCGCCTACTCCCATGCCCGAAGACCGCGTCGAACTCGAGTCCAAGATCACGCAGCTGGAGCGGACCGTCGACGCGCTCAGCGGCGAGGTCCACCAGCAGCAGCAGCAGCTGGAGGCGCTGCAGGCCACGATCAAGCTCCTCGCTGATCAGTTGAAGAAGCGTTCGGACGGCGGCGACCTAGAGCCGCATGACACGCGACCGCCACACTGGGGATCCTGACGCGCTGCGGGCGGGCCCGCGCCGCCGCGGCGCGTGAGGTTCGGGATCGATTGCGCTCTAAGCCGCGCTTCCAACGCGGTCGACGCTCGGGTAAGGCATGCACACGTGAACCTGTCGACCGCCGTCGTGCTCGGGCCTCAGCGCCGCGAGCCGCTCCTCCGCGAAGCGATCGACGACCTCGTTTCGTCATCCGGCGGCGGGGTGGCGTTGATCACCGCGGGCTGGGAAGAGCGCGAGCAGGAAGACGAAGAGCTCCGCCAGCACGTCGGTCGACCGGTCCAGAACCTCGAGCTCTGGACGAGGGTCGAGCGCGTCTTCGACGAGGACGCCGAGCTGCTCAAGGCCGTACGAGGTCGCTACGCCACCCTGCGTCGCGTGCAGGAGCTCTACCGTTTGAGGCTCGAGGGGCTGATGAGGCCGATCACCGAACTCCTCGCGCGGGCTGGCGAAGACCCGTGGGTCGACGCCGAAGAGCAGGACGCTTGGGAGCTGGTTCGGGGGCTCGACCGTCAGCACGTGGCGCGCGTCACCGAGATCCACGCGGAGTTCGAGGAGCGCGTGCAGCTGACCGAGCGCGCCGCCGTGCAGGCCGCGCGTCGCGAGATCGAGCAGCAGCTCAACGACGCCTGCTGCCTGCTCGTCGCCGGCGGGCACGTCGGCATCCTGTTGCAGCGGCTCCGGCTGTTCGACATCGCTGGGCTGTGGGGGGATCAGCCTGTCATCGCGTGGTCGGCTGGCGCGATGGCGCTTTCCGAGCGCGTCGTGCTCTTCCACGACTCTCCTCCGCAGGGGAGCTCCTACGCCGAGGTCATGGACGCCGGTCTCGGTCTGCTGCCCGGCTTCGTCGCCTTTCCTCACGCGCGGTTTCGGTTGCGAACCAACGACTCGGTGCGCGTTCAGCTGCTGTCGCGGCGGTTCTCGCCTGCGACGTGCGCGCTGCTTGACTACGGCGCTCGCTTCGATTGGCGCGACGGCGAGTGGCATGGACACACAGACAGCCGCCGCTTGTGCCTCTCCGGTGAGCTGCAAGAGGTGACGCCGTGAGCCTCGTGAAGCGCTTGGAGGCGGCCGTAGAGCGCGGCGAAGCCGCCGTGGGAGCGGTGCTCGATGCGCTGACGTTCCCTCACGTGGAGGGGCGGACGGTGACGTTCTTATTTCGCGGCGAGGCGCAGGGCGTGTCCCTGCACCACTGGATCCACGGGCTGCCGCGAGAGCTGCCGTTTCGGCGCTTGGGCAGCTCCAATTGCTGGGTGCTGCAGATCGACTTGCCGCCTGGATCGCGAATGGAATACAAGATCGGGGTCGTCTGCGGCGGCCGCGCCGAGATGCTCCGCGACCCGCTCAACGAGCACCTCGCGCGCGACCCGTTCGGGGCCAACTCGGTCGTCTACGGCGACGGCTATACGCCCCCGGAGTGGACTGAGGAGGACCCCGAGGCGCGCAAAGGCACCATCGAGGAGCGCCACGTGGAGAGCCCGGTCTTTGGGGATTGGCGGCCGATTCAAGTTTATCGACCGGCGCGCTTCCGCCCGACCCGACGCTACCCGCTGCTGATCGTGCATGATGGCGCCGACTACCTGAAGTTCGCCCAGCTCAAGGAGATCCTCGACAACCTGATCCACCGACTGGAGCTGCCGCCGTTGATCGCGGTCATGACGCAGTCCCTGGACCGGATGAACGAATACGCCGCCGATGATCGGCACGCTGACTTCATCGTGCAGGACCTCGTGCCGCAGATGGAGGACCTGCTGCCGTTGGTTCGCCAGCCGTCTGCGCGCGCCGTGATGGGCGCGTCGTTCGGCGCCGTCGCGTCGCTCTCGACGGCGTGGCGTCACCCGGGGTTCTTCGGCGGCCTGCTGCTGCAGTCGGGCTCCTTCGTGTTCACCGAGATCGGCGAACACGACCGCGGGCCGGTCTTTGACCCCGTGGTGGACTTCGTCAACCGGTTTCGCAAGGAGCCGGGTAAGCCGGCGGAGAGCTGCTTCGTCAGCTGCGGCGTCTATGAGTCGCTGATCTACTACAACCGCTCGCTCGTGCCTCTGCTCAACGACACGGGCATGCACGTCCGGTTTCGAGAGGCCAACGACGGGCACAATTGGGAGAACTGGCGCGACCAGCTCCGAGAGGGGCTGTCCTGGCTGTTCCCTGGCCCTCTCTGGCACGTCTACGAGTAAGTTCATCCCCACCGTCACGCCGCCATGCCCGCCGTCACCCGTAACATCGGTCTCTCTCTCGGCGCCGACATCTGTTGGCCGCTCGCATTCGAACAGATCCTCTCCGACAGCAAGTTGGCGCTCCAGCTAGGTGGCGACACCGTGGAGTTCGCGTGCGAGCGGGTCGCGCTCCGGCCCTTTGAACTCCGGCAGGGCTGTAAGTATGACGTCGTCGTCGATCGGCTGACCCACTGGTTCGCGCTGCAGCGCGAGTGGATCAAGAAGGGCGTCCTGATGGACGACCTCTACGTCTACAACAACCCTTGGTCTGTCCAGAGCTACGAGAAGCACTCCAGCTACTGCGCGATGACGGCGCTCGGCATGCCCATCCCGAAGACGGTTATGTTGCCGCAAAAGGATTATGACGACGCCGACGACCTGGACTACACCCTCCAGCGCTACGCGCACCTGTTCGAGCTGGAGCCGATCGGTGAGCACCTCGGCTACCCGTCGTTCCTGAAGCCCTACGACGGCGGCGGCTGGCGGGGGGTGTCGCAGGTTACAAACCTGGAGTCACTGAAGCAGGCCTACGACGAGAGCGGCAGCGACCTGATGCACCTGCAACAGGCGGTCGAGGGCTTTGACGTGTTCGTGCGGGCGGTCGGGATCGGGCCTCAGGTGCGGGTCATGAAGTATGACCCGAGCCAGCCGCTGCACGAGCGCTACCGCGTCGACCGGGCCTTCGTCGACGACGACGCGAGGCAGCTCATTGAGGACACCTGCCTGACCATCAACACGTTCTTCGGCTGGGACTTCAACAGCTGCGAGATGCTGCGTCGTGACGGCGTCTTCTACCCGATCGACTTCGCCAACCCGTGCCCTGACAACCAGGTCAACTCGATCCACTACCACTGGCCTTGGTATGTGATCAGCAACCTGAAGTGGGCGGTGTTCAACGCTGCGACTCGCCGGCCAATGCGCAAGACGCTCGACTTCGAGCCTTATTACGAGATCGCGAAGCGAGACCTGCCGTTCCGCGACAAGCTCGCGGGCTACGCTGCCGTCGCGCGCGAGCGGCTCGCTGCGGCCGAGTTCGCCGAGTTCTCTGATCGGCATCTCGGCCCGCTCGAGGAGGCTGCTTATGCGTGGTTCCGCAGCGACCGATGTGAGGAGGCCATCAGGCTCAAGGTGGCGCATTTGTTCCCCGAAGACGAGGTCGAGGAGTTCACGGCGCGCTTCCTCGCGCTGGTGCGCGAGTCCGTCGACGAGCTGGCTGTGAGCGGATCCGTCGAGTAGCCCGGCAACAGAGGACGACAGCAAGACCGTGAGCAAGCACAAGATCACCTGGAACTCGCCGTCGTTGGGCGGCCGCGAGATCACCTTCTGTCGCTACGGCGTGCGGGGCACGCCGCTGCTGTTGTTCCCGACCGCTGGCGGGGACGCGGAAGAGCCCGAGCGGTTCCACCTGATCGACGCGATCGGCGAGTTCCTCCAAGACCTTCGCTTGAAGGTCTACGTCATCGATTCGCTCGCCGGCCAAGCGTGGCTGCAGGAGTGCAAATCCCTGGCCGAGGGCGCGGCGTTCCAGAACCGGTTCGATGCCTGTATCACCAATGAGGTCGTGCCCGCGATCCACCGCGATTGTGGCGGGGACGGGGGGCGGATCTGGGTCGCGGGCGCGTCGATCGGCGCGTTCAACGCGCTCGCCGCATTGTGTCGCCACCCGGAGCTGTTCGAGACCGCGATTTGTATGAGCGGGACCTACGACATGCGTCGGTTCCTCGAGGGGGACTTGACGCACGATTACTACGAGAGCTCGCCGCTGGACTTCGTCCCCGACATGTCCGGCGAGCCGCTTGAGTTGCTGAAGCGACGCTTCGTGCTGCTGGCGCACGGCCTCGGCGCGCACGAGTCGCCAGAGCAGAGCTGGGACGTCGAGCGCGTGCTGGGTCCGAAGGGCATCCCCAACCGTGTCGACGAGTGGGGCGCGGACTGGCCGCATGACTGGATCACATGGCGCAAGATGCTGCCGCAGTTCCTCGCTGAGCTGTTGCCGGCCCGCGTCGACGACGGCCCCGACCCCGACGCAGAGCAGGCCGAAGCCGGAGACGCCTGAGCGTCGTCGGCGCTCGCGCGCCGCGTCAGTCGTCCCACGGGTGACGCTGCGCCAGCACCGAAATGCCCGTCGTGGAGACGGTGAACCTGCGCTCGTCCTCCTCGCGGTCGTATCCGATCACGGTCCCGTCGGGGACTTCGTTCCACTTGTCGAGGATGCATCTCCGCAGCTTGCAGTCGCGGCCGATCTTCGTGCCGCGCATCACGATGCACTCGTCTAGCTCGCTGCCTTCGTCGACGCGCGCGAGGTTGCTCAGGATGGAGCGGCGGACTTTGGCGCCGTTGACCACGGTGCCGGGCGCGAGCAGCGAGTCGACGACCTCGGTCTGTTGCCCGCCACCCTGGCCGCCGTGGACGGTCTTTGCCGGCGGGTCGTTGTGCCACAGCGTGTAGGTCGGCCAATCCTTGTTGTAGAGGTTGAGCTGCGGCTGCGCGCGGATCAGGTCCATGTGGGCGTCGAAGTAGGCTTCGATGGTGCCTACGTCGCGCCAGTACGGCGTCTCCTCGCCGCCGAGCCCGCGGAAGGCGTGCGCGTAGATTGGGACCTCTCCGAGCATGCGCGGGATGACATGGTGGCCGAAGTCGCCGCCCTGGTCGTCGGGCATCTTCCCGTCAGCCTCCAGTCGTCGGACCAGCTCCTCGGTCTCGAAGATGTAGATGCCCATCGAGGCGAGGCAGAAGCCTGGCTCGCCCGGGATCTCGGGCGCGTTCTCCGTCGGCTTCTCGACGAAGCCGGTGATGCGGCCGTTGTCGTCGACCTGCAAGATGCCGAAGCTCGACGCCTCGGCTACGGGGATCTTCACCGCGCCGATGGTCAGCGCCGCCTCGTGGTCGATGTGTTCCCGCAGCATGTCGCGGTAGTCCATCTGGTAGATGTGGTCACCGGAGAGGATGATGACGTTCGCCGGCTTCCAGTCGTTGATCGTGTCTAGGTTGTGGTAGATGGCGTCCGACGTGCCGCGATACCACTTGCCAACGGAGACGTGGTGAGGAGGCGTGCAGGTGATCCACTGCTCGAGGCGGCGAGGCAGAAAGTTCCAGCCAAAGCGGACGTGCTCCTCTAGCGAGCGCGCCTGGTATTGGGTCAAAAGGTGGATCCTGCGCAGCCCAGAGTGGATGCAGTTGCTGAGCGTGAAGTCGATGATCCGGTAGCTGCCCCCGAACGGCACCGCCGGTTTGGCGCGATCTATCGTGAGCGGCATCAGGCGGCTGCCGGCGCCGCCCGCGAGGATGAACACGAGCGTGTTCCTGAGATCGAGAGGAACCATACGTGGTAGTTCGCAGTGGTCGAACGAGGACGCCCTGAGGATGCACCGCAGCGTGTCTACGCGACAGCCTTGATCCGGTTTCCTTCGAATGAAGATGCGTTGATCGTGAACGGGGGGCTCGTAGGCTCGCGTCGCCCCGTCACCCCTAAGCATGCCTGCCACGACCTCCGACTCGAACACGCAGTCAGCGCCAGCCAGCCAGCGGCGGCCTGCTGCTTGGGATGCGACGACGGAGTGGCTGCTGACCGACGGCCGCGGTGGTTACGCCTGCGGCGCCGCCGACGCGCTGCCGCGGCGGCGCTATCACGGTCTCTGGGTGACGAGGCCCGAAGGGGTCGCGAGCCGCTACATGTTGGTCGCTGACCTCGACGAGCGCGTCGGGCCGCGTGACCCAGGCCGCGGTGATCAGGAGATGGCGCACCTGCTGCACGCCCACTGGGACGCTGAGCCAGTCGCGACGCCGCCGCAGGCGCGCGCTACGTTCTCGCACCGCCCGCTGCCTACGTGGACCTTCGTCACCGCGTTTGGCGATATCGAACGAACCGTGACGCTGCAGCGTCAGCGCGGCGACGCCGAGCCGCTGCTGCTCGTGCGCTGGCGGAACCTCTCCGAGCGCGCGATTCGGCTGGAGGTGCGGCCGCTGCTCGGTTGGTGCGACGTCGACCACCTGATCTCCGCGGACCGCCTCGAACCAGAAGCGCGATTTGACGAAGAGGTCGTGACGCGCGGCGCCAGCTGGGGATTCCGCCCGACGGATGAGCTGCCGACGCTGTGGCTGTCGGTGGACGGCGTCGCGGCGTTTGAGCCTGGGGCGAACTGGTACTCGGGGTTCCGCTATGAGTTCGATCGGCTGCGGGGCTACGACTACGTAGGGGACCGTTGGACGCCCGGCGCGCTTCACCTAGACATCGGCCCCGGCAGGGACGCGGTCGCGGCTTTTTCGATGCAGGAGCCGCACGTCGAGGCACGGGAGGCGTTCGCGGCGGCGTCCGCGGAGGCGTCCGCGCGTCACGAGTCGGCGCTCGCCCATCCTCGCCCGCACCTCGCGCGCCTTGAGCTGGGGGCCGAGGACTTTCTGTATCGCGGTGTGGGTGAGCGGCTCGGTGTGTTGGCAGGGTTTCCTTGGTTCGGGGAATGGGGGCGCGACGTGTTCCTCGCGCTGCCCGGGCTTACCCTCGCGCGCGGCCGCCTAGATCTGTGCGAGCAGGTGCTGATCGGCTGCTTGCCGTTCTTGCAGCACGGTCTCCTGCCGAACATCTACGGCGACTCTGTCGCGCGCAGCCGCTACAACAGCTGCGACGCGGCGCTCTGGTTCGCCCTCGCCGTGATGCGCTACGAACGCGCTGGCGGCGATGCCGACGTCCTCTCCGAGCGGTTCATGCCGGCGCTGCGCAGCGTCGCGAGAGCGTATCTCCGCGGCACCGAGCTGGGCCTCGTCGTGGGGCCGGACGGGCTGCTGCGCGCGGGCGGCGCCGACCTCAACGCGACCTGGATGGACGCGACGACCTCAGCGGGGCCGGTGACGCCGCGCCAAGGTATGCCGGTCGAGATCCAGGCGCTCTGGTATGCGTTGTTGTCGTTCCTCGCCGATCACGGCGACGAAGACGGCGCGTACGCGAAGCAGCGAGACGCGTGCGGAGCTGCCTTCCTCGAGCACTTCTGGGTGGAGGACGGGTCATTCCTCGCAGATCGCGTCTACGACGGGCTGCAGGACCTCTCGGTCCGGCCAAATATGCTGGTCAGCGCCGCGCTCGACCGCTCGCCGCTGAGCGACGAGCAGCGCGCCGCCGTGGTCGACGTCGCGAGCGATAAGCTCATTACCACATGTGGCTTACGAAGTTTGTCACCTGAGGACGCCGCGTATGTCGGTGTCTATGGTGGCGATGTCGAAACGCGCGATCGCGCCTATCACCAGGGCACCGTCTGGCCCTGGCTTGCTGGCTTCTACGTGGAGGCGTCGCTCCGCGCCGTGCCTGCGGCGCGCCGCGGCGAGCGCGCAGCCGAACTGTTGGCGTGGGTCGAGGACCTGCTCGCGCGCGAGCTCGATCGCGCCGCTCTTGATCACGTCAGCGAGGTCTTCGACGGCGACGCACCGCACCGGCCCGGCGGCACTTTCGCGCAGGCCTGGAACACCGGAGAGCTGCTGCGCGCCCACGGTCTGTGCGTGGCCGTCATGAATGACAAATCGGGTGAGCCGCTGTGATCGACGTCGTCTTCTACTTCCAGGTTCATCAGCCGTACCGGCTCAAGCGTCTCAAGCCGTCTGACAACATCCGCCGCCTCGATTATTGGGACACGCCGCTCAACAAGCTGGTGGCCGAGCGCGTCGCCGAGAAGTGTTACTTGCCCATGAACAAAGTGCTGCTCGACGCGATCGACCGCACCGACGGCAAGTTCCGCTGTTCATTTTCGCTGTCGGGCACGGTCATCAGGCAGCTGCGTGACTGGGTCCCCGCGGCGCTCGATTCGTTCGTGGCGCTGGCGGAGACCGGCTGCGTCGAGTTCCTCTGTGAGACGAGCCAGCACGGCCTGCCCTCGCTAGGTTGTCCGGAGGAGTTCGCCGCGCAGGTCGAGCTGCAGCGCGCCACCGTGACAGAGCTGTTTGGCGCGCCCACGACGTTCCGTAACACCGAGCTGATCATGGATAACGCGATCTGCCAGCAGGTCGAGAAGTTCGGTTTCGACTGCATGCTCGGCGAAGGAGCCGACGCGCTGCTTGGCTGGCGTAGCCCGCAGGTCCCGTATCGTCCGCGCGGCTGCGAGCGGCTGAAGCTGCTGCTGCGTAGTTACTCGCTCTCGGACGACATCGCGTTCCGGTTCTCGAATCGTCAGTGGCCCGGCTTCCCGCTCTACGCGGACACCTTCGCAGCTTGGCTGCACGAGTTGCCGCCGCCGGCGCAGTTTGTCGGGTTGTTCATGGACTACGAGACCTTCGGCGAGCACCAGGACGCGCAGACCGGGATCATGGACTTCATGCGGCACTTGCCAGAGCTCGTTCTGCAAGACCAGGACTTCCGGTTCCGCACGCCGGCGCAAGTGTCGGCCGAGCGAGAGGCCGTGAACGAACTGGACATCTGCGATGCCGTCTCCTGGGCCGACGAAGAGCGAAACTTGTCGGCTTGGTTGGGCAACCCGATGCAGCGCGCGGTGCACGATCGCCTCTATGGGTTGCGCGAGGACGTGATCGCAGCGGCCGAGAAGAAGCCAGAGCTGCTGCAACACTGGCGCGAACTCACCACCTCGGACCACGTCTACTACATCGCGACGAAACACCACAGCGACGCAGAGGTGCACGACTACTTCAGCCCCTATGACTCGCCGCACGCAGCGTTCGCGACGGTGATGACCGCGATCGACGACCTCGCGAATCAGGTCGCGCGCGTCCGGTCGTCCCGCGAGCCTGCGGCGAGACGCAAGCGCTGAGTGCGGCGACGCTGCGTCCGAACGCCGACGCGCGGCGAACACCTCGCCCATGGACGGCCTCGACGACTACTTCGACTACGCGATGGACCTGGACGAGTCGGGTCGTGAGCAGCTGATGAAGCGGCTCCGCGAAGACGACCCCGCGCTCGCGCAGCGCCTCCGTGACGCCTTGGACAACATGGTGACCAACCGGGACTTCCTCTGTCAGAGCAAGCCGGCGCCGCGGCCCGAGGGGCAGCCTGACCAGCTGGTGGCGACCGCGCTTCGCGTCGGGGACCTCCGGCGCGCCGTCGCGTGGTACACCGAGCACTTCGTCTGCGAGGTCGTGCAGCAGGACGAGCAGACGGCCACGCTCGCGTTCGGAGAGGTCTTGCTCCGCCTTCGCTCTTGGGAGCAGGAGACGCCCGCGGTGTGCATCGTGAGCCCGGACGTCGCGGAGTTGGGGCCGAGCCAACGGCGGAGCGACGGCGTCCGCGCGCTGCAGCTCACCGACCCGTGGGGCAACACGATCGAGGTCGTCGACCGCGCGACTCGCCCCGGCGCGTAACGGAGCACTCAGGCAGGGCCCGCAGCATGCGCGCGATCTGCGGTCTGGTTACTTGCCCTTCTGGCCGCCGTCCTTGTCGCCGCCCAGGCGATCGCGAGCGCGGTCCATCATGTCGCCGACGCCGCGCGCGGGCTCCTTGAGCACCTTGTCGCGCAAGCGATCGAACCCGGCGAGGTCGCCGCGCTGCGAAAGCACGTTCATGGCTGCCTCGAGCCAGCGCTTGGTCTCTGCGTCCGGTTCGGCTCGGAACGCGGGCTCCAACGCGCCGAGCAGCTCCTGGTCGCGCCGCGCAGCCATGGCGTAGGCCGCGGCCGCGCGGACGTCCGGGTCGCCGTCGTCGAGCCCGCGGCGCATCAGGGACAGCGCTTTGTCTCGGATCTCCAGGGCGCCGGCCGCGACGACGGCCTGCATGCGCACGAACGGCTCTGGGTCCTTCTTGAGCGCCTTCTCGATAGCGGTGACGGTCGCCTTGTCCTTGGGCGCGACCGCGACGGCTGCGCGGAGCAGCCACGCGCGCGCTTGCTCGTCTTTTTCACGTTTGAGCTGCTTCAGGACCGACTTTTTGCTCTTCGGCGGCGCCATTCGCCACATTCCTACAGCGGCTTCGCGTCGGCGGTCGCTGCGCCGGTTGTCGAGGAACCGCTCGAGCATCGGCGCGTAGGCGACCGGCGAGATCTGGCTGATCGTGGTGAGCGCGAGCCCAGTGATCATGCTGCGCCCGCTGCTGAGCTGCGTGTCAACGTAGCGGACCGCGCTCTTATCGTCGCTCGTCAGCAGTGTGGTGTAGTTCTCGATCGAGCCGCGCCATCCTGAGCCACGCTTGAGCGCGTCGATCGCTGCCTTGACCTCCTTCTTGGTGGGCGGGAGGCGGAGCTCGTCCTTGGAGCCCTCACGCTCTTTGTAGCGCAGGCCTTCTGGCGCGCGCATTCGGTCATTGCGGGGCCACTTGAAGCTCCCGTCGAACTTCTTGATGCCGTCCGCCAAGAACCACTCCATCTGGCCCACGGTCATGCGGCGCGCTGCCGAGCTGATCACCGTTTCGCCGTCGGGGTTCACGATGACGTGGTGCGGCGCCAGAAAGGGCTCGCGCGGCGGCGCGTCCAGGTACTTCTCGAGCACGGTCAGCCGGTCTTCGTCGCCTCGCTCGCTCTGGACATCGATCCGCAGGCACACGCAGGCGCGCCCGAGCTTCCGGACGCCGGCGTCGCGGTAGGTCTCGACGAGCGCGTCGCTGTCGCGCTCGCCCGGTATTAGGACGGCGATGAGTAAGACTTGCTGTCGCTCGGACGCGGCTTGCAGGGCCGCGTCCAGTGACCTCTGCCACGGCAGCTGGGCCGGGAGGCCCGCGCAAAGGCCGGCGAGTGACAGGCTGAGTAGGGTGGAGTGTCGAGTCATAGATACCCTGGATGGATACGCGCCCTAGGGTAGCTGGCGCCGGCCCGCAGCGACACCCCGCGGCCGCTGTGGTGCTCGTTGGTGGGGGGGGGCGCTGCCGGTCGGTCGCCCGGGTGAGCGATTCGTCCACGGGCGGCGCGACCGCCGTTAGAACCAGCTCTTCTTGTCGACTTGATACATTTGGACGAACTCGTCGTCCGACTTCGTCAGATAGATGATGCCTTCGATGAAGCCGATCATGGAGCCAGTGCCGCAGGTCACGAAGCTGATCGCCATCCGAAGGAGGCCGCCCACTACGTCGCCGAGGATAAAGCGGTGGATGCCGAAGCCGCCGAGCAAGATCGCGAGAACGCCAGCAACAACGCGTTGGCTTTGTTGGTCAGACATGGTTGCTGTGTGACAAGGTGCGCTGGGTCTATGACGGTGCCCGGTCGTTCCTAGGAACGCAACATGGATCGCTCTAGCAGGCCGATCGTGTCGGCCGTTTCGCTGCTGCTCAGCGACTGTGGGCGACGCTCTCGAGCCACGCTTTCGCCATCAGCGCCGCGCCTGCGCGCGTCGGGTGGACGCCGTCTCGGGCCCAGTGCTTTGCGGGGTGATGCGCGAGCGCCTCGGTGAACACGCTGTGGAACGGCACGAACACCGCGTCATGCTTCGCGGCGACGCGGCGGCTAGCAGCGCGATATTCGTCGAACTCCGGAAACCAGGATTTGTCGACGGCGCCGCACATGAGGACGAACGGTTCGCAGACGACCAACTGCACGTCGGGCAGCGCCTCGCGGGTGCGCTGTAGCAGCGCGTCGTAGTCGCGCTCGTAGACCGCTGGCGTGCCGTCGTAGCTGCCGTTGCGGGTGTGCCAAATGTCGTTGACCCCGATCAGGACGCTGACGACGTCTGGCCGTAGATCTAAGCAGTCTCGTTGCCAGCGTTCGGCGAGCTGGAACACCTTGTTGCCGCTGACGCCGCGGTTGAAAACCTCGACGTCCGCAGGTGCGGCCTCCGTCAGGATGCTTGCAGCAGCGATCGACGCGTAGCCTCGTCCGAGGCCTCTGGACTCGTTGGGGGTGTCGGCGTGTTCGGGTTGACGCGAGCGTCCGGCGTCAGTGATGGAGTCTCCTTGAAAGAGCACAGTCGTCCCGGCAGCGAAACCAGCGTCTGCGCGCGCTGCTTCAGACAGCGTGCAAGACGCAGGAGCCAGCGTCAGTGAAGCGAGGACGGCAAAGAAGAGAGGGCGGTTGCGGCGGCTCATAGGGCGCAGCATACCGGCGAGCGCGCCCCGGAACTGCTCCGCGAGCGCCGCCGCCGCGCCTAGTTTTAAGCAGCCGCGTTGCGGGCGCGGCGCGCCGGGGATCCGCTCGAAATTGCGGCAGAGCGGGGTCGTCGCCAGGGTGGTGGAGCGTGGGGACGGCGGTGCGCGTCGGTGATGCGGCCCCGCTCCGCCGAGCGATCGTCCGTGACAGCGTTCGCCGAAGCAGGGTAGCTCTGTGTGCAGCAACCATTTCGGGTGGCAGGGTCAGCGCTCGTGCCAGACTGCGCGCAGCCCTGCGGCGCTCTCTCGGCGACGCCTCAGGGCGCGCTTCTTCCGCTGCTGCGTTGATCACGGCGGCGAACTGCGTCCGCGTCTTCGCCAGGCGTTCTTTCCAAACCGTTACACCCGACGATTGTATTGCTGCGGCCTCTGCGGGCAGAGTGTTGCCTCACCAAACGAGGCCACCATCAAGCCTCGTGTATGTCCGCACCATGCTTGTCTGCTCCTCGACCGATCGTGCACTTGTCCGCGCGCCCTGCGGCGTCGGGAGGGTTGTCACGTGAGCGAGCCGTGCGGCGAGCGGACCTTCTCCATCGAGGAGGTCGCCGAGCACTGTGGGTTGCCGCAGTCGGTGTTGAGGCAGTGGCTCGATAACGGCTTGCTGGAGCCTTTGCGAGGCACGGGGGCTCGCTTCGGGTTTCAGGCTGTGGGCCTCGCGCGCACGCTCTGTGAGCTGCGTCGAGCTGGCTGGAGCCCCGCCCGTATCAAGGCGCGATGGGCGCAAGCTCGGCGCGTCGTCGCGGATCCGGCTGCGGCGCTCAGCGGCTTGGTCGCCAGCGTCGGCGCGGGCCACGTGACCGTGCGCGCCCCCGATGGCAGGCTGCTCGAACCAAGCGGTCAGATGCTCTTTGACTTCAAGGCGGGGTCGCAAGCTTCGGGCGCCAATCTGCCCAGGCTTCGTTCGCCGCGCGACTGGTTCGCGATCGGCGTGGAGGCGGAGGCTGCAGGCAGGGTCCAAGACGCCGCGCGCGCTTACGAGCACGCGTTGCCCGACTGCAGCGCGGAGACGCACTTCAACCTCGGCAACTGCTACTACGAACAAAAACGCCGTAAGGAAGCGGCGGCTCAGTTCCTGGCGGCGATCCGGTGCAACTCGGCCTACGCAGAGGCCTGGAACAACCTGGGCATCGTGCGCGGCGAACTCGGCGATCGTCGCGGCGCCGTGCAGGCGCTCGAGCACGCGCTGAGTCTGGTGCCTCACTACGCCGACGCGCACTACAACCTCGCCGAAGCGCTCTCTTCGATCGGGGAGCTCGGCAGGGCGAGGCGCCACTGGAGCGCCTATCTTCGCTTTGACCCCAACTCCAGGTGGGCGGAGCAGGCGCGCCGCCGGCTGCGGAGCCCCCGCGGCTAGCAGGTCAGCCTGCCGGCGGCCTCGGGCTCGGTGGCTTCGGGCCCGCAACACAGCGGCGGCAGTCGCGGGGCTGGTTCTGCGAAGCGCCTGTGCGCTCGTTGAGCGCTCACGCACGTCGAGCGTTTCCGCTCGCGTCGGCCCCGCCCAAGATCGTTTCTTAGATAACCTCAATCAAAGCAGTGCCTTGCGGCATTTTGAGGCGGCGCTCTATCCGCTTCGTCGCGGCCTGGGACAGCCGCTTTCGCGAGCCTCGCGCGTTGGCATCCGATTTGCCTAAGGAGCGCTTGTCACCGGCGCGGCCAGCGCGCCGCAGGGCGAGTTGTTCCCTTGCATGGAAATGTAGGGGGAGTAACGTTCTACGGCTTCTGGCTCGACCCGTCTCGGAGTAGACCCTCCCGCCCTCGTCCAGGGCGGACTCGCATCCCCAATGAAAGCCAACCCTTCGCATCGGTCGCGCTCGGCTTCTCCTGCCGTCCGCACCCTCTCCGCGCTCGCCGCCACCGGGCTGCTCGCACTCTCCTCAGGCTGCAGCGGCGGCTCGGCCGGTGACCCTGACAACCGCGGCGCGTTCCTCGTGACCGGCATCTCGACCGGCTCAGGCAGCGTCTACCCGTATCGCATTCGCACGACGGATTCGTTCGGGAACCCGACGTCGACCGTGGTCAACATCGAGAGCGACGCGATCCTCAAACAGTTCGTCAACGGCAACAACGGCGTCCTGCCTGTGGCGACCTTGCCGACGACGCCGGTGCTGCCCAACGGCGACCCTGGCAACCACTTCCTGCACTTTACGTTCTCGCACAAGCTCGACCCAGACTCGATCCTCAGCGACCTGCTCGCCGACCAGGCCAACTCCGGTCTCGGCGGCGCGTTGACGATCTTGGCTTATAACCCCGCAACGGAGACGACGGTGACCGTCAAGGGGCGTGGCTTCGTCAACGGCATCACCTATTTCAACGAGGGTGGCCAGCTGGCGCGTGTCCAAGCGGTAGAGGCGAACGGCAACGACATCACGGTGCTCGATCCGCGCGCGGAAGGCTTCCCGAGCTTCCCGGGCGCTGCGGACCTCGTCTCGAAGAAGTCCTTCACCTTCGTCGCCGATGGTGACGGCAACCTGCAGTCGCTTGAGACGTTCCCCGACGACCGCCTGTTGCGTCTGGTCGTCACCAGCGCGGTGCGCGATACGGAGAACGACATCCTCGAGCAGGAGGTCGGTGTCGCGACAACGGTGGGTCCTGACCCGAACCCGCCGGAGGTCCTCGGCTACACGGCGTTGCCGCAGATCAGCCCTGGAAACAACCAGACCGGCATCGACCCTACTGGGTCGATCTTGGTGCGCTTCAACAAGCCCGTGCAGCCTGGCGAAGTCGGCGCGTTCTTTGAGCCGGGGCTGTTTACGCCGCCGACGGGCGGGATCTCGCTGCAGGTCACCTCTTCGGCGTCGACGTTCCCGGTCATCTACTACGCCGACCCGGTGAGCTTTGGCGACTTGATGAACTACATCATTCGGCCGGCGTACAACCTCCCGGGGAACTCGCAGGTTGACGTGACCGTGCAGGCCACCTCGATCAACAGCCTCAACGGCGACTTGATCGGTAACCTCGTGACCACGTCATACACGACGGGTGTCGGCCCAGGCCTCGTCAACGCGCCGGTGGCGCCCGAGGCCGTCTACGTCGGCATCGGTGGCGCCGAGCCCGGTGTTAGCGTCATCGACCTGCACGGCTTCGGTCAGGGCACGGGTGACATCAACAACACGCGTTGGCCTCTGAACCCGAACATCGGCGTCCCAGGCGTGGTCCCGTCGATGGCGCCGGGCACGTCAAACATTGACGCCGGCGGCGCCGGCGTGCTGACGCTGACGCAAGACACCAACGGCAGCACGAGGCTGCTGCGCGACCCGATCATCAGCGACGTCACCGACATCCACATCGGCGCGCCGCTCGACTTGATCTACAACAACGAGAACGTCAACCGCAACGCGTCGCGTTCCAATCAGGTCAACGAGCTGTTGGGCTTGGTGCAGTCGGGCAACACGATCACGCAACCGCCGATCCCGAACCCGCCCCGTCTGATCTTCCCGCCGCCGAACCCGAACCGCGCGATCTTCGGGGAGGAGCCCGCGGTCAAGTCCTCGCTGGCGCCGCAGGGCGCGCTCGCGACGGCAGGCCCTCCGGCGTGCGCGGCTGTCGGTCTGAACCTGTTGCTGGTCGGCAACCCGTTCAGCTCCGTGCAGAACGAGATCGGCGTCTACGGCACCAACTTCATGGGGGTGTTCGTCGGCCCGCAGCCGCCGCCGGCCTCGCCGCCGCCGCCGCCGCCGTTCTGTCCGTTCACTTCACGCCAGCAAGTCGGGCACTTCCTCTACGTGCTGGATCGTGACAACCGTCAGATCGTCATCGTCAACAGCAACCGCTTCACCGTGCTCGACACCATCCAGCTGTCCGACCCGGTCAGCATGGCGGTCGCGCCGAACATGACGCGCCTCGCGGTGACGAACTTTGCTAGCTCTTCGGTCTCCTTCATCGACATCGACCCGACGAGCGCGAGTTTCCACCAAGTCGTGAGCGAGACGCGCGTCGAGGCCGGCCCGACGGGCGTCGCTTGGCAGCCTGACGGCGAAGACATCCTGTGCGTCTCCTCGGAGGCTAACCAGCTGACGGTCATCAGCGCGCTGGACTTCACGGTGCGGCGCACGCTGGGGGGCTTCCTCAACCAGCCGATCGACCTCGTGGTCACGGAGCGCTACCAAGCAACGGGGAACACGTCGGGCGTCTACTACGCCTACGTGCTCAACTCAAACGGCACCATCGCCGTCTATGAGTCGGGCCCCGACGGCGTCAACGGCATCGGCTTCAACGACATCATCGGCTCGGTCACGAACGTCACGTTCCCGCGGGCCAA
>NYVR01000128.1 GCA_002684655.1 Planctomycetota bacterium
ATCGTTGGACAGCCCTGCGACCAACCGGTTCCTGGCGAACACGAGTGGACGACGGCGAACCCTCTTGGCACCCAGGTAGAAACCTCGCTGCGACTGATCATGCCAGCCTTCGAGCGGAACTTGATCTCGGGCATGTCCGGGCGCTTCGGGGGCACCGCGCCGACCTCGTGCTTCACGTCCCAGAAATACTCCTGACCGCTCGAGCCGATGCCCGCGAAATACGGGCTCGTCTCGTAGACGACCGGGACCTTCAGTCCTTCCGTATCCGTCTGCTTCGGACGCGTCACGTCGACGTGCATCCGGTCCTTCTTCCCGTCTCCGTCGGTGTCGAAGTCAGTCTCGACCCAAAGCCAATGACGCACCCAGTCGCGCGGGCTCCGGAACGCATCGACGACCTGCGCTTGGCCGTCGGCGAAGACAGGCGCCGCCTTCTGCTCGACGGCACCTTGAGAGACCAGCGACGGAGCGAGGGACATCGCCGCCAAGGCGACGGCGAGGGAACAGTTAGCGGCTTTCGTCATGACAGAGGATCGGAGTCGGCATCAGACGATAGCAGGCGACGCGCTGGATACCGCCGCTTTGACCGGTTCCAGCGCGTCAAGACAGCGCAGATCCTGCTGACTGCGCAGCGCTGCGTTGCTACCGTGAGACCAGATGAAGCCGGCAGTCCTGAGCTTGACCTTCAAGGGCAAGACCCACAGACACGAACTCGTCCCCGACGAGCTCGTGACGATCGGGCGAGCGTCGACGTGCCGCATTCAGATCAGCGACGCGAGCGTCTCCCGCGAGCACTGCGTCGTCATCTACACCGACGACAAGATCTGCATCAACGACCTGCAATCCACACAAGGCATCACACATCGCGGAGAGCGCGTGGGGCGCGCCGAGCTCTCGCCGGGAGACGAGTGCCGGCTCGGCAAGGTGTTGGCGCGCTACGAAGAAAACGCTGCGCCCGCGACGCCGGCGACCTCAGCGTCGCCAGCAGCGCCCGCTGCCCCTGCGTCTTTCACAAAGAACGACGAGCAGGACGAGCGCGAGCGCGAAGCGCCCGCCGAGCGCGCAGACACGATCGCCGGTTACCGCTTGCGAGAGAAGATCGGCGAGGGCGGCTTCGGCGTCGTCTACCGGGCCGAGCAGACCAAGCTTCGCCGCGAAGTCGCGTTGAAGGTGCTGAAGAAGGGGGACGACGCCGAGGACGCGAAGCGCGTCCAGGAGTTCCTCGGCGAAGCCCGGGTCGCCGCTCAACTGACCGCGCCGAACCTCGTCCAGATCTACGACGTCGGGGAGAGCGACGGGGAACACTTTTTATCGATGGAGTTGGTCGAAGGCGGCAGCCTGGCTCAGCGCATCCGACGCGAAGGCCCGCTCGCGTGGCCGCAGGTGCTCCGACTGCTGCGCGACATGGCAGGAGCCCTGCAGGTCGCGCACAGCGCAGGGCTGGTACACCGCGACGTGAAGCCGGGCAACGTGCTGCTGACCCGAGACGGCAGCGCCAAGCTGACGGACCTCGGCTTAGCCGCCGCCGAAGCACACGCTGGCACGATCGCGTTCATGGCACCCGAGCAGCTCCGGCGCGAGACGCTCGATGGACGAACCGACATCTACGCGCTGGGATGCACGGCATACACCGCGCTTGCTGGCAGTCCGCCGTTCTCAGGCGACCGGAAGCAGGTGGCCCAAGCGCACGTCAAGCGCTCCCCGCCCTCGCTCCTCGAGCAAGGCGTCCAGGTCCCCTATCAGCTCCACCAGCTGATCGTGCACGCGATGATGGCGAAGGATCCCGCCGACCGGCCTGAGGACGCCGACGCGCTGCTGCGGCGAATCGACCGCCTGATCCTGCCCAGCAACGTCGCCGCGGACATCGCAGATGACCAAGAGGACGACTATCCCAGCGTGGCGCGGAGCAGACCGATGCGATCCCGACCGCAGCCCCGGCGCCTGTCCGCTCGGCTGGCCGCCGAAGCCATCATCTTCTCCATGATCGCAGCTGTGGTCATCGCGATGCTGCTCGTCCTCAAGGCGCTCTCCTCCGATCTCGACATCTACCGCCTCATCGGTCGGTAGCGCCGGCTCGAGGTCCACCAGTCACGATGTCCACCAGTCACAGAGAGTTCTACGTCGGCCTGGAGCGTGCTGCAGCCGCCCGAGCAGGCCACACCGACGCTGCGGGCGCCCAGGCTGTACATCAAACCCTCGCCGCCGACGAAGGCCCACGATCCGCTTGCCGAAGCGGCTGTGACCACTGCTGCCACTTCCCTGTAGGCGTGCGATTCTCAGAGGCGCTGCTCCTGGCTGCCAGCATCTCCGCTGACGTCCGGCTGCGCGCGATCGTCCAACGCGCGGCGGAAGTATCGCGACCGAAGTCCTGGCAAGAACTCGCGGGAGAGCCTTGCCCGCTGCTCGCCGAGGGGCACTGCGCCCGCTACGACGCGCGTCCGACTCCCTGTCGCGCGCTCCGCAGCTTCGACGCAGACGCGTGCCGGGGCGCATTGCAGGGCACCCGCGCGGTCCCCCGTGATGAGCGCGCGTGGTGGCGAGGCCTAGGCGCCGCGGCGTCCCTGGACGACGAGATCGGACCGCGCGAGCTGCGCTCGGCCGTCGCGTCGCTGTTGGCGCTAGGCAGCGACGCCAGCCAACAGCGAGCCGCAGTTGCTTTCGAACGATCTCGCGCAGTCCCTGGCGCAGACAGGTGAGCAGACGCCGACCAGCGACTAGGATCCGTCCATGAGCGGAGTCAAGGCTGTCATCGTCATGCTTGCCCTGCTGGTCGGGAGCGCCTGCAGCGCGGTGCACTCCCCCGCAGAGAATGACACTTTGCGGGTGCTCGTCTGGAACGTGCTCCACGGCGCCAACGACGTCGAGCAGGGCCCGGAGAAAGCGCTGCGCGTCATCGAAGCCGCGGCGCCCGACCTCGTGTTGATGCAGGAGAGCTACGAGATCGACGGCGACCGCCCGACGCTAGGCAGGTGGATCGCAGCAAGGCTGGGGTGGCAATGTCATCAGAGCGACAGTCCGCACCTCTGTGTCTTGACGAAAGACAAGATCCGAGCGCGATTCGTGCACCATCCATGGCACGGCGTGGGCGTCCGTGTTCGCGACGCAGAGTCGCGCGAGTTCCTCGCATACAGCATCTGGATCGACTACCGGGCGTTCTTGGGATACGAGCTGCGAGACAACCCACTGATCTCCGACGACGAGCTGCTGCGAGCGGAGAGCGCGCGGTCTGCGCGGCTCCCCCAGACGCAGGAGTTGATCAAACACTTGGCGGATCAGAGGCACCTAGACGCCGACGTCCCGCTCCTGGTCGGCGGCGACTGGAATACGCCGTCCCACCTCGACTGGACCCCCGACGCTGCGCGCGTCTATCGCCGGCGCCGCCCGTTGGCGCTGCCGGTCAGTCGCGCGATGCAGGCTGCGGGCTTCACCGACGTGTTCCGAGCCGTGCACCCGAACCCCATCCAGCGGCCGGGGATCACATGGACCCCGATGTTCCGAGCGGGCGACGCCAGCGCGGAGCAGGCCTTCGACCGCATCGATCGGCTGTATCTGAAAAACGCCGACCGACCATCTGGCGGCTGGCAGCTCGAACCTGCCGCGGCGGAGGTGCTCCCCGAGCGATGGGATCCGAACGATGTTCCGGCCAACCTGCACAGCTTCCCTTCGGACCACTGCGCCGTGCTCTTGACCATGCGATGGCGCCTTGGGGGCCGCGCGCCTTGATCAACGAGCCGACCCGATAGCCTCGTAACGCCGGCGTCCACGGCACCATATCGGTCAGGCGCAAATGGGCCGCGCGGCCGCGAAAGTGAGAAAAAAAGGGGGAAGACGGATCACACGACTTCGAGATATCGTCAACTTTAAGTAGCGACGTAGGATTCCGGCCTAACCGGATTCCAGCACACGTAGCACCTTCCTTGTCTTTACATCCAAAGCTCATGCGTTTTCTCTCCATCCTCCTCGCGGCGTCTGCAGCCGTGACTGCCCAGAGCCCGCTGACGACCACGTTCGCAGCGAACAACGGCCAAGCAGGCAACATGTTCGACCTCCGTCCAATCAACGGGGACATCATCGTCACGGACTTCGACGTCAACCTAGACCCAGGTGTGTGGGACGTTGAGATCTACACCGTCACCGGTGGCGGCAGCCACGTGGGCAACGAACAGAACGCCGGTGCCTGGACACTGGAAGCCACGATCACCGGCGTCACCGGCGCGGGCCTCAACCTGCCGACCCCTCTGGGCGCCAGCCTCAGCATCAACTGCCCCAACAACGTCAACACCGGCATCTACGTGACGGTGAACAGCGGCGTCGGCATCAACTACCTGACAGGCACGGGCTTCGTCGTTGGCGATGTTTTCGCCAGCAACAGCGACCTCGAGTTCCTCGCCGGCACGGGCAACGTTTACCCGTTCGGCGTGACCTTCGGCCCACCGGCCGCGTCGCGCGTCTTCAGCGGCAACATCTACTACCAGCTCGCTGGCGGTGGCCCTTTCAGCTCCCGGACCTACTACGGCGCTGGCTGTGGCGGCGGTGACCGGGCCTCGTTCCACGAGACCATGCCCGCGGCGGCCATCGACCTGAGCGGCCTGAAGATCGACGCGCTCAACACCGGCCAAGGCCTGCTCGTCCAGACCATCCCCGGCGCTGGCATCACCGTCGGCGCCGGCGCGCAAGCGCTGACCGTCGGTGACGACGCTGAAGTCGATACGGCCTCTGTCGGCGGCACGCTCGGCCTCTGGGTCGGCTCGAACGGCTGGGTCGCGACTGGCCCGGGCAACGACACGGGATTCAACCCGTCTTCCGTCGCGATGCTCGCGAACCCCAACACGGGGATCTACTGCTGGAACGACCTGCACACCACCTTCGGTGGCGGTGGCGGTGAGATCTACTACGAAGAGACCGCTGGCGTGGCCACCATCACCTACGATGGCGTCCACGGGTGGAACACCGGCCAGGGCAACACCATCCAGATCATTTACGACAGCAACCTCGGGAACTGGTCGATGGAGTTCACCACGCTGAGCCCCACCGCCCCCGCGCCCTGGGTTGTCGGCTACTCGGTCGGCGGCCCCAGCGTCCCCAACGCGGTGGACATCTCCGACGCAGCCGCGAACCCGATCCTGACCGGGCTGGCGGACACCCTCAACCTCGAGATCAGCTCGAACGTGCCGTCCATCGGCGGAACGTGGGACATCAACGCCACGGGCGTGGACGCGGTCTCCCCGTTCGCGATCTTCGTGCTCGGTGCGAGCTCGCCGATCGGGGTGCCGTTCTCAGTGATCGGCTTCAACTCGCCTGGCTGTGATGTCTGGCTGTCGTCGATCTCCACGCTGGTGAACGCTCCCGCCGCAGGCGGCGCAGCCACGCTGCCGCTGCCGATGCCGGCCAACCCGGCGCTCGCCGGCGGCATCATCAGCTGCCAGGCGCTGAGCCTGACGCTGAACAACCCGGGCGGCGTCATCGCGTCGAACGGTATCGAGGTTCAGATCTACTGATCTCGATCGTGTTCTCTGCTCCCGTTCGCGGGAGCCGAACGGCCCCTGCCAGCTCCGCTGGCAGGGGCCGTTTTCATTCCCGGCTACGGTCGCGGCAAAATCTCTTGGGGAACCAACGGGTAGCGCGTCGACGCATACCGGCAGGATCGCCGCCATGCGGGCTGCAGAAAGACCGCTAGTGGCTTAGATTGCGTAGGTTGCGATGACACCCGACTTCACCAAGCTGCCCTACGGCTTCGACGAGTTCGCCGCCCCCGCGCCCGACGCGACCGCCCAAGCCAACGCCGCGGTGCCGCCGTGGACGAGCCCCGAAGGCATCGAACACGGCGTGCTCTACGCGCGGCCCGAGGCCCCCCACCTCGGCGGCGTCCCTGGGACCCCCCCCTTCCTCGGCGGCCCCTACGCGACCATGTACGCCAAGCGTCCATGGACGATCCGCCAATACGCGGGCTTCTCGACCGCGGAGAAGACCAACGCCTTCTACAGACAGGCCCTGCAGAGCGGCCAGCAGGGGCTCAGCGTCGCCTTCGACCTCGCCACCCACCGCGGCTACGACAGCGACCACGAGCGCGTGGCGGGCGACGTGGGCATGGCAGGCGTGGCCATCGACTCGATCGCCGACATGCGCATCCTGTTCGACGGGATCCCGCTCGACAAGGTCTCCGTGTCGATGACCATGAACGGGGCCGTGATCCCGATCCTGGCGCTGTTCGTGGCGGCCGCAGAAGAGCAAGGCGTCAGCAGCGAGCAGCTCACCGGGACCATCCAGAACGACATCCTCAAGGAGTTCATGGTCCGCAACACCTACATCTACCCGCCCGCGCCCAGCATGCGGATCGTGAAGGACATCTTCGCGTGGTGCGGCGAACACATGCCGAAGTTCAACACCATCTCGGTGAGCGGCTACCACATCCACGAGGCGGGAGCGTCTGCCGATCTGGAGCTCGCCTACACGCTGGCCGACGGGCTTGAGTACCTGCGCACGGGGATCGCTGCCGGCCTGGACGTCGACCGGCTCGCCGGGCGGATGTCGTTCTTCTTCGCGCTGGGGATGAACTTCTTCACCGAGATCGCGAAGCTGCGCGCGGCGCGCATCCTGTGGGCGAAGATCGTGCGCGCCTTCGGCGCCAAGAACCCCAAGTCGATGGCGCTGCGCACGCACTGCCAAACCTCAGGCTGGTCGCTCGCGGCCCAAGACCCTTACAACAACGTCGTCCGCACGTGCCTGGAGGCGTTGGCGGGCGTGCTCGGCGGCACCCAGTCGCTGCACACGAACGCGCTAGACGAAGCGATCGCGCTCCCGACCGACTTCTCGGCCCGCATCGCGCGGAACACCCAGTTGATCCTGCAGGAGGAGAGCCACGTCACCCACGCCGCCGACCCGCTCGCCGGGTCGCACTACGTCGAGGACCTCACCGACCAGCTGGCGCGCAAGGCATGGGCGCTGATCCAGGAGGTCGAAGAGATGGGCGGCATGACCAAGGCCATCGAGGCCGGCCTGCCGAAGCTGCGGATCGAGGAGTCTGCGGCGCGGCGACAGGCGGCCATCGACTCGGGCGAAGAGACCATCGTCGGCGTCAACAAATACCAACCGTCCGAACAGGAGCCGCTCGACATCCTCTCGATCGACAACACCGAGGTGCGCGCGGCGCAGATCGACAGGCTGCACAAGCTGCGCGCCGAACGCGACGAGAGCGCTGTACAAGCGGCGCTCGCAGCGCTGACCGAGGGCGCGCGCGGCGACGGCAACCTGCTCGGACTCGCGGTCGCGGCGGTCCGTATCGGCGCCACCGTCGGCGAGGTCAGCGACGCGATGGAGGGCGTCTTCGGACGCCACACCGCCAACCCGAAGACCGTGGCGGGCGTGTATGCTGCGGCGGGCAAGACCATGGGCGAACTCACCGAAGCGCAGGCGCGCAGCGAGTCCTTCCTCGCGCTCACCGGCCGCCGACCGCGCATGCTCGTCGCGAAGATGGGCCAGGACGGCCACGACCGCGGCGCGCGGGTGATCGCGAGCGCGTTCGCCGACATGGGCTTCGACGTCGACATCGGGCCGCTGTTCCAGACGCCTGACGAGGTCGCCAAGCAGGCGATCGAGAACGACGTCCATCTCTGCGGGATCAGCACGCTCGCGGGCGCGCACAAGACGCTCGTCCCCGAGCTGGTCGAGCTGCTCCGCGAGCAGGGGCGCGGCGACATCTTGGTCGTCACCGGCGGCGTGATCCCGGAGCAGGACTGGGCCGCGCTGCGTGCCGCGGGGGTCGCGGAGGTCTTCGGGCCGGGGACCGTAATCCCAAAGGCCGCGGTCGCGCTGCTAGGGCTGCTCGAGCAGAGCTTCCACGCAAAGCGAAGCTAGCGATCTGCCGCGATCGAAGCGCACCTGCTCCCCGCCGACACCTGCGCGCCGATCACCGACGAGCGCCAGCGTCCGGATCTCGTGGCGCAGCGGGATGCCGTGCCCTAACCTGCGCACGTGGCGAGTTCCGACAAGCTGATCGAGGGCGTGCGACGCGGCGAACGCAGCGCCCTGGCGCGCGCGATCACGCTCGTGGAGAGCCAGCGAGCCGAAGATGTCGAGGCTGCCTCGCTGTTGCTCAGCGAGCTGCTCGCGGATCGCACCAGCGCTGTACGGATCGGGATCACGGGCGCCCCGGGCGTCGGCAAGAGCACGCTGATCGAACGACTCGGGCTGCAGCTGTGCGAGCAGGGACACAAGGTCGCCGTGCTCGCGGTCGATCCGAGCTCCTCAGTGACCGGCGGCAGCATCCTCGGTGACAAGACGCGAATGGACCGCCTGAGCCGCCACCCGCGCGCGTTCATCCGCCCCTCGCCCGGCGGCGGGACGCTCGGAGGAGTCGCCAGCAAGACGCAAGAGGCCATGCTCGCGTGCGAAGCGGCAGGCTACGACGTCGTTTTGGTCGAGACCATCGGGACCGGGCAGTCCGAAGTCGCCGTCCACGGCATGGTCGACCTCTTCCTGGTGCTGCTCTCCCCGGCGTCAGGTGACGAGCTCCAAGGCATCAAGCGCGGCGTGATGGAGCTCGCCGACTGCGTGCTGATTCACAAAGCAGACGGCGACCTCCTGCCGGCAGCCAACCGCGCGGCGCAGCAGTGCTTGCTCGCGATGCGCGTGCTGCACAGCGGCGAGAGCGCGCCCCCGCCAGTGGTCGTGGGCTCCTCTGTCACCGGTGACGGCGTCGAGGCGCTGTGGCAGACGATGATCGAACGCGTCGAGGCCCACCGGCAGAGCGGCGCGTTCGACGAGCGCCGCAAGCGACAAGCCGTGTCATGGTTGGAGCGCACGGTCCGCGACGAGCTCCTCGAGCGGTTCCTGGCAGGCCCCGAGATCACGGCGCAAATGGAGCAGGCCCGCGCGCGTGTGGCCGCGGGTGACGAGGTCGCCACTGCGGCTGCCCGTCGACTCCTAGATCGCGCCAGTCAACGCTGAACGTCGAGGCGCGCTTTGCGCGCAGCGACGTCGTCCCGCCACTCAGAGATCGCGACCCATCGCTCCAGGCTGGCGATGTCGCGCGCCGCGTTCTCAAGGTCCCCGCGCTCCAAGGCGGCGTCGACCCTTCGGAGCCGTTTATCGAGCCAGACGCGGCCGTCGCGGAGCAGGTCCGCGCGCGCCGTGAGCACGACGGCGTCGTCTGCGTGGGTGGCTAGAAAGGCGTCGAGCCGCTCCACGGCGCCGCGGTAGTCGCGCCAGATGAACCGCATCCGGGACTTTGCCGCGAACACGACGTCGCCAGCGACGTCGGGCGACCCTAACGCCGCCACCTCGACGTGCTGCGCCCGGATCCTCGACACATCCTCTAGCATCGCGGCGGCGTCCGGGTGCTCCGAGCGCAGCGCGGCGTAGCGATCGGACCATTCGTCACAGAGACGCACGAGCTCACGCGCCGCAGCCCGAGACGGAGTCCCGAGGTAGCGTCGCTCGAACGAGCGCAACAGAGCGCGCGATGAGTCCGCCGCAGCGACCTCTGCCGACGCGGCGCGCTGACGCTGCAGACGGTGGATCTTTGCTGCGATCCCTCGGGCGCGGCGCGACTCTTCGGGAGAGGCGCCGGACTCGGCAAACGCGAGCGTCTGCAGGGCGAGCTCAAAGCGTTCGTTTACGCACTGCGCCTCGGCGAGGTTCAGGTAATAATCCGGCGAACGCAGCAGCGTGGAGTCGTCGACAGCTCTGAGCACGAAGAACATCACGACGACCACGCCGAAAGTGATCCCGACCGCGGGCCAAACCCGGCCTACAGGCCGCTGACGCGCTCGAGTCGCCGCGCGACCTCGTTCGCGCGCTGTCGGATCAGCCTCGTCGTCGAACCACGTGAGCCGGACCCGACCGACGTCGGCAGCGTCCCCGTGCGCGAGCTGGGCGGAGCGGCACGTGCGCCCCTGAACTCGCAGCGCCTCGCCCTCGGCAGCGGGTTGGACCAGGACACCACCGACGCACGCGGTCACGCAGAGCGTGCCACCGCAGACGATCAGCGGCTCACCCGTGACGCGGATACGCGTGCGTTCTCCGCGTTCATCCAGAATCTCCAGCGAGCCGCTCAAGTCGCCGTGGTCACTTCGAGTCGATGCTCGGCCACAGCGGATGGGACTTGTGCACGTCCCCCGAGCCGAAGTTCTGGACCCAGTAACGGCCGTTCGCGCCGATACCGATCTCACGGTGGCCAGGTGACAACAGATTTCGGTGGTGCCCTGACGAGTGGCACCACGCGACGTGCGAGGAGAGCGCGCCTCCTGTCATCGCGATGTTCTCGCTGACCCCTGACGTGTAACCCGCGAGGCGCATCCGGTCCGTGGGCGTCTTGCGCCCAGGCGTCGGAGACATGTGCGCGAAGTAGCCCAGCTTCGACATCTCGTCAGCGTGGCCCTGAGAGGCCTCACACGCGCTCTTGACGGCGGCGAGCGGGCGGTGGCCGAACATCTCGCGGTAGTCGTTGGTGATCCTGAGCAAGGTCGTGACGGCGACCGACCAGTCGTCCTTCGCCGCCTCGTTGTACTCCCGGATCTGTCGCCAGTAGACCCGCTGTGCGCGCTCCGCCGGCGTCAAGCTGAACGTCTGCAGCGTGACGGCCTCGCCGGGCTCCAACGCGCGCGCCCAGGCGATCGGCTGCAGCATCGTCGCGACGGACTCACCCTTCGGCAGCGATCCGAGCCGAGTCATTTGTTCGGCTAACCAGTCGACGCGCGCGAGGTCGTCGCCGAACTTCTTCGAAACGCGCAGGCTGGTCTTGGAGCCCTGCCAGATCTTGCGCAGCGCCGCGATCCGCTCGTCGACCTCTTGCTGGACGCGGTTGTATTCGGAGTGCTTCTCGCCCGAGACCGCCGGCGGCTTGTAGGGGTAGAAGTATTTTACCTCGTCGAAGATCAACGCCTTCGCGTGGCTGCGCGCCGCGTCGAGCTCGTCCCGCTCGCGGGTGAGGCTGTCCACCTGCTTCTTCAGCGAGCTGCTCTGCACGCTCCCAAGGCTCTTCAGGAGCAGCTCGCGCACGGCGACGCCGAGCGCCTCGCGCTGCAGCTCGCCCTCGGCGACCGTCGCCGCGACGAACGCGTCACGATCGCTTCGATCGCGTGACCGCATCGACGTCTGCAGCTTGGCCATCATATTCTTCCCCAGCTTTGCGAGCTCTACGTCACGCAGCGAGATGAACTCTCCCTTGCGGAGCTCATAGCCAGCGCCGCCGAGCGCCTCGCCTCGGCCGCGGGCCAAGACGTCGTTGACCGGCGCCTTCCACTTCTTGGTGTCCGACCGGAGCAAGTCCGCGAGCACTCGCTCCGCAGCAACCGACTCGCCGTTCTTGTAGAGCAGCGCCGCCAACCCGAGCGCTGTCTCATCCTTCGCGCGGATGGCGCCCGCCAGCTTTTGCATGCCTGCAGCGTCCACCTCGAACCACTCCAGCGGCGCTTCGCCGTCCGCGGAGCGGGCGATGATGCGGCCACCTTCCACGCGCAGCAGCTCCACCTCGCGGCCCGACATGTCCGTCGTCGTCAGCTCCTTGCCGGCCTCGATCGCCGTGACAACGGCAGCGTTCCACCCAGCGAGCAGGTCTGACTCAGCCGCACGCGTCAGCAACCTGTCGGCGAACTCTCCGTCGCGGGCGCGCACGGCCGCCGCGGCTTCGCGCAGCAACGTGGCAGCGGCCGCGTAGTCGCCGCCGTCCTCCGCGCCCCGGATCTTGTCCATGTGGCTGCGGAGGCTCGCGAGGGTCTGTAGCCTGGTGGCTTCATCGACCTTCTTTGGGCCGACGGCGACCGCGGCCGCCTGCGCCGCCGCCCGCTGCTTCTCGACCGCGAGCGCATCGAGCCGGGCGAGCTCGCGCCCGAGCGGTTGGAAGGTCACGCCGGCCGGGAAACGACTCCGGGCGCGCTGCAGGATCTTGGCCGCTTGCTCCACGTATCCCCGCTCCTCAGCCTGCTTGGACTCTGTCAGCAGCGCGGTCATCGCGTTCACCGCGCGGTCACGCACCCGCGCCTTCGCTTGTTGGAGCGCCGCGACCTGGTCCGAGGTCGCCACGGTCTCGAAGCCTGCCTGGATCAGCGCGAGCGCGCGGGTGAACTCGCCCTGCTCGCAGAACACCTCTACGTCAGCGATGTCCACCTCGGGCGCCTTCGCCGGCGACGCCGCGCCCCGCTCTTGCTCCTGCTCCTGCTCACGCCGCGACAGATCGGTCGCGGCGGCGGCGGCACCCGTCGCGAGCGTCACGACATCGCTGGCCGACGCAGGCGCTTTGCCGATCGCCACGGGCGCGGAAGCCCGCCGCACCTCTGCCAGCTCGTCGCGTCGGTCGACGAGCTCACGCAGCGTGCCTCGAACCTTGCGCGCCGCGACGCGCTGGTTGACGCTCCCGCGAGACTCCATCTCTCGCAGCTCTCGCAGCCACTTCGCGTAGGTTAGCCCCCCGGCGGGGTCGAGGATCTGCGCCTCCAGCGCCTCTCGGGCCGCATCGACCGCCGCTAGCTGGGCCTCCGCTGCAGCCAAGTCTACGAGCCGGCCGTCTTGCGACTCGGCCCAGAGCGCGCGCAGGCGCGCGGCCTCCGCGCGAGCGTCTTCGAGCTTGCCGCGGCTGCGGAGGTCGTCGACCATCGCGACGAGGCTTCGCGCCTCGCCGCGGTCGTCGCCGAGCGCGGCGACCGCGACGGCGGCGCCGAGCGCGAGCAGCACAACGAAGGCCGCGGCGACCTTAGGCGCTGAGGACCGCGGGCGCGGCGCGCGGCGAGAAGCCTGCGCGGCGACGCGGGACGGCGCTCGCTGCCTTGTCGGCGGCGATGACGCGGCGGGCTGCGCCGCCGTGCGCCCTACGATCATCACCGCTGCTCCGATCTCGAGGCGATCTCCTGGCCCGAGCGATGCCTCGCGGACGTTCACCCCGTTGACGACGACGTCCGCTTCGGCGGTGAGCGAGAGGCTGTCGTCGCGCATCGACAAGCGCGCGTGGATCCCGAGGACAGCGTCGCCGCGCAGCTGAACGTCCGCTTCTTCGCTAGAACCGAACGTCGTAGAGGGCGCTTCGAGCGAGTAGACGGACGTGCGTCCGGCCGCCAAAATCTGCAGGGTAAACATCGCGTCTGCTGGGTGCGCGCCGAGGACCGGCGTCGCCGAGCAGGGATGTTACCCAATCAACCCGCTCGAGGGCACACCCTCGTGACGCCGCAAAGCCGCGCCGACCAACCCGCCTGTGCGAAGGGCTTCCGAGGCGACGCCCGTCACCGCAGCGCGCCACGGCTTCTTCAAGTCGAAGCGCGCATAGCGCTGTAGAGATCGACCGCCTACGCGCGCAGCTGCGCGGTCGCGGGGCGAGACGAGCTCGACATCCAAAGCGCCTCGGCTCGTCGCCCGCGTGAAGCGGAACCGGACCGGCCAGGCGACGCGCGGGGCTCCCGAGGGAGCGCCCGCTGCGACCACCGCGGACCGGCCCGGCGGTCGGCGCTAGTTGCCGACCGTGCCCAGGACGCCGTTCGAGACCAACACGTTGCCCGGGTTGAGCAGCGTGAGGCAGAGCGACTGCGCGGCGACCGACTGGCCCGCGAGGTTCGGGTTGATCGGGATCTGGAGCGACAGGGTCGCCGATCCGCCAGAGGCCAAGGCCTGGAGCGCGCTCGAAACCGAACCCAACAGCAGGTCACAGCCGGGCGCGTTGAAGCCGATCACCGACAGCGGCAGCGGCGCCTGTGCCGGGGTGCCGAAGAACGTGATCGCGACCGGGGAGACCGGGTCGATGTTCGTCGTGGTCAGGTCCCAGGTGCCGGCGATGGTCGGACCGCTCGTCGACTCAAGCTTGAGCGGATCAGAGCCCACGTCGCCAATCCGGACCGTGTTCGGGAGCTCCGCGCTCCAGTCGGTCGACTCGGCCGCGACGGCGGTGCCAGGCGTCAAGCCGAACAGCACCTCGTGCCACGCGAAGTTGCCGCTGAACGACATGTTGTCGAACACGATCGTGCAGTTGCCGCTGGCCAGCTCGAACTGGTACTGGAACGTGTCGGTGCCGGTGCCGTTGTAGGGCTGCACGCCGTCCCAGGTGACGTAGACGACGCCGTTGACTTCCTCGGCGACGATCTGGCCGGCTTGGTTGGGGCTCCAGTCGTACCACGGACCACAGATGGTCGGGTCGACGAACGCCTCAAACTCCGCCGCGCTCGGCGAGTAGTCCGCTGTTCCAGGCGCGTTGTCGGTCATGTGGATGTAGCCGTTGCTACAGACCTGGAGGTTGTTGGTGACGCCGCCGGGGACCGGCATGGGCTGTGAGAGCGCGACCACGCCAAAGGCGTCGTCGGTGGCGGTCACGAGCACGGCGTTCGCCGAGGGCGCGAGATACGTGCCTGGGATCGAGTCGAGCACGGTGTACTCGGCGCCCGTGCGCAGGAACGTGATGGTCGTGCCGCTGGCCATGATGTCCGGAGCGGTCGCGCCGCCGGTCGTCGCGCTGAACAGCTCGTAGCGAGCGTCAGGGACCGAGATGCAGCCAGTGCCGTAGGCAACGGACGTCGCGCAGCCAGGGCTGCCCAAGACCGGGACGTAACCGGGCGAGGTCGGGATCAGCGTCAGCAGCTGACCGACTAGATCGAGAGAGCCCCCTGGGAAGAGCTCATGGGTCATGTCGCTAGCCGAAGGCGCCTGCGAGGAGAGGTCGAACGACGGCGGCTGAACGATCCCGTTGCCGGGGCTGATCCCGACGATCGATTCCGTGGTCTGGTAGGCGTCCGAGCTGAAGGAGAAGTCCACCTGACCCGAGGAGAAGAGCGTGCACTGCATCCAGAAGGTCGTCGTCTCTCCGTAGAGCACGACGTCGGCCCACGTGACGGTGCATTGGCCGCCGACCGAGGTGTCCACCCAGAGCTCGCCGACGCCAGCGAGAAGGGTGAGGTCGTCCCACAGGACCGCGACCCGAGGCTCGCCTGCTGCCATGTCGGCCTCCGCCGGCGTGTAGTCCGAGTCGGTGTAGACCGGGGTGCCGTCCGACAGGTAGCAGAAGCCGTTGCTGGACGGGTGGATGAACTGGTAGGACGCGGCTCCCATCTGGAACGCGAAGCCCATGTCGATGCCGGTGCCGGCGTTGGCGATAAAGTCGTCGCCGTCGCCGTACGAGACGGCGCCAGGGCCAGGTTGCCCACATTGCGCGATGGCCGCGGGTGCCAGCAGCGCCAGCGCGACGGGGAGGATGAGTTTGTTCATGGTTGTTGAAACGATCGGGACGAAGAAGTGCGCGGGGATTGTGATCACAGTCCGATCACGTCCTTCCGGCGAGCATCCATAAGGATAGCCCGATTGTCCGCATGCCTGAAAGCACCCGACCGAATCGATTGGTTCGGCTATTACGGCGCAGCGTTTGACGCGCCCCCGCGAGCGCTCAGCCTAGCTGCACGTTGCCGAGGAGACCGCGCGGATCGCAGACGCTGCCGACCGAGCGGCACAGCTGCTTGACCGCGTCGTCGGTGAAGGCGTCGTAAAAGCGTTGGTTATGGGGCCCCACGCCGTGCTCCGCCGAGAAGCTGCCGTCGAACTCGCGCACCACCATCGTGTAGACCGCTTCTTGGAGCGTCGCCTTGAGGCCCGCGACGTCGGCGACATCCCCCCGACTCCAAAGCACGTTGAGGTGGCTGCCGCCGTCACCCCAGTGCCCGTAGTCACACAGCCAAACCCGGGGATGATGCTCACAGAGGTAGGCGCGCACCCGCTCGGTCAGCGCCGGCAGCCGCGAACGCGCGACGCTGACGTCGAACGCGACCATCTCGCCGTCGCTGCGGAGGCTCTCGCTGACATGATGCCGGAGCTGCCAGAAGTCGTCGCTGGCGTCGAGCAGGACGTCGGACACACCAGCTTTCGCGGCGCGCATGTGCGCGCCCAAACGGGCTACGAGGATTTCGTCGAGGTCGACGACGCCCGCCGGCAACGTCGTCGCCAGCTCGACCAACACACCGTAGGCGGGCGCCTCGTCGAAGGGTCGGCGCACGGCTTGCTGATGACGAAAGACAGCGTCCATCGCGGCCGCGCCCATGACCTCGAAGGCGCTCAGGAAGTCCGCGAGCCCCTGCTCGACCGCGCCGAGCAGCTCGAGCACCGCCGCGCCGTCGCGACACCCAATCAGCGCCGTCGCAGTCTGCGCGGGCTTGGGCGCCACCGCAAGCGCGGCTCGGGTCACGACGCCGAACGCGCCGGCTGTGCCGACGAACAGCTGCTTGCTGTCGAGACCGGTGTTGTTTTTCCGCAGCCGGTTGAGCTGCGAGACGACGCGACCATCTGCGAGGACCACCTCAACGCCGAGGAGATTGTGCCGGACGTCGCCGTACTTCAGGAGGCGGGTCCCGCCGGTGTTGGTGGCGACCATGCCGCCGATCTGCGGGTCAGCGCCGAGGTCGACGGGGAACCAGTAGCCGTGCTCGGCGAGCGCCTCATTGAGCGTGCTGAGCAGCACGCCCCCGTCGACCACGACCGTGCGATCCTCGACGTCCAAGTCGATCGTCTGGTTGAGGCGCTCCAGGCTCAAGACGACCATCGCGCCGCTCTGGTCGGGCGTCGACGCCGCCACCAAGCCGGTGTTGGCGCCTTGCGGGACCACGCGCACACCGGCGTCGCTACAGATCCTCAGCGTCGCCGCGACCCCCTCGGTCGTAGACGGCCGCGCGACGCAGCGCGCTCGCCCGTGGCCATATCGCCAGCCCTGCTCGTAGCGGGCGAGGTCGCCCGCCTCGGACAAGACGCCGCGCTCGCCGAGCGCGGCGACCAGATCACCCACCATCGCGTCGGTCATCCTCCGATCTTGCCTGGGCTCGCCAGAGACGTCGACGTCCACTTCGAGATGTCCGCCACGTTCGGAGGGCGGGCGAGCGCGGCTCCGGGTTGTTCGCGTGGTGCATGCTGGTCGGCCTAGACAACAGCGGCTAGGCTGCGCGCGGATGCTGGCCGCACACCAACCCGACGGATCGGGCCTGCCCTCACAGCGAACGACCGATTGGCTTCCGGGAGGCGTCCCCTCGGTGGCAACGCCGCCTCGGACCAAACCGACGCCTACCCAGAGCCACCGTGGACGCGCCGCCCAATCCGGCCCGAACGGACTCCGCTGGCAGGTCGGAGAGCGAGACGCAGCGCCGCTGCGGCAGGGCTACGCCCGCACGGCCCCGGCAGCCGATAAAACCGCAACGTAGGCGCATGCGCATCACCCTCGTCGTTCACCAGTTCCCGCCGAACTACTTCACCGGCACCGAGCAGTATGCGTTCGGCGTCGGCAAGGAGCTGCAGCGCCGCGGCCACGACGTCGACGTGTTCACGCTCGAGCCGGCGTTCGACGAGGCGTCTGGCCCATGGCGTGAATCCCGCGAGATGGTCGAAGGGCTGCCCGTCCGGCGCATCAACTTCTGGTGGAACATCGGCCGAGACTGGCAGCGGATGGAGTACCGCCACCCCTACATGGCGGAGGTGTTCGCTAAGCACATCGCGGAGCGCGACAGCGACGTGGTGCACAGCTTCCACCTCAAATACGTCGGCGCCGACCTCATCGACCGCGTCGAGGAGCAGCGGCGGCCCTTGGTCGTGTCGCTGATGGACTTCTGGTTTCTGTGCCCGCGCTTCATCCTGATGGAGCCCGGCGGCTCCCCGTGTGGCTGCCCCGAGAGCTGGGAGCCGTGCCAAGACCAGAAGATCCTCGAGGAGTGGCGCAGCAGCCCGGTCGCAGCAGAGATCGAAGCGCTGCACCGCGCGTCACGCGGCGAATCGCAGCCCGCCTGGGCGCTCCGCAACAAGGTGTCGACCATGCTAGAGCGCAGCGACTACCTGATGCAGCGGCTGCGCAAGGCGGACACGATCGTCGCCCCGACGCGCTTTCTCGGCTCGGTCTTCGCCGACAAGGGCGCGCCCGCCGAACGCATCCGCCACCTGAGCTACGGCGTCGACACGGGCCACTTGGCGAAAGAGGTCGCGGCGCGACGCGACCCAGACCGCCCGCTGACGTTCGGCTTCTTCGGCTCCTACTCGCCGCACAAAGGGCCGCACGTCTTGGTCGACGCGATGGCCCAGGTCGAGGGCGACTGCGGCGTCGTGCTGCGCGGGCGTATGAAGGACTTCCCTGACTTTTCGGAGCCGCTGAAAAAGCGCGCCGACGCCGACAAACGCATCGACATGAAAGGTCCGTTCGCGCGCGACGAGCTCGCCAGCGCTCTTGCGGAGATCGACGTGTTGATCGTGCCGAGCATGTGGCACGAGAACGCGCCGTTCGTCGTGCTGGAGGCGCGCGCGGCAGGCCTGCCGGTGCTGGCCAGCCGCTTTGGCGGCCTGAGCGAAGTCGTCCGAGACGAGGTGGACGGCGAGCTCTTTGAGGCGGGCGACAGCGCAGACCTCGCGCGTCGCCTGCAGCGGCTCATCGATGAACCGGACCGGCTCAAGCGCTACCGCGCCGCCGTAGCGCCGCCGAAGACACTGCAGACCGCGGTCGACGAGTTCGAAGCGGTCTACGGCGACGCGCGCCGACGCTAACGCGGACCGTTATGGATAGGATCCAAAGATGACCGACATGGGCCCAGAAGAAGTCGCTGCAGCGCTGCAGCAAATGCGTGAGAGCATCGAGACGCTGGCCGCGCAGGTCGGCCGCCTGGCAGAGGAGAACCGCGATCTCCGCGAACGGCTCGAGGCCAGCCAGACGGCGCGCACCGACCTGGTCGCGCAAGCAGAGCATCTGATCCACGCGCTCGGCCAATCGCGCGAAGAAGTCCGCAAGCTGCAGTCCTAAGACGCGACGCTCAGCCGACGCCGCGCTCGAGTCGCCGGCCCAGCCAACGGAAGAACAAACCCTTGAGCCCGCCGGGGTCGGCGCCTGCCTTGGCGCCCAGATACTGGCCCCAGCACTGCCACTTGCAGTAGGCGACGGTCCACTCGAGCGCGCGCGACTCTTCTGCAGGCGGCAGACCGAGCCCGCGCACGTAGTCGCAGTGCTCTTTGGTCGAGTTCTCCAGCGCGCCCTTGAGCGACGCGCGGTCGGGGATCCCGACGAGACCAAACAGTCGACGAAGGTTGCGGTGGTCGCAGAACGTTCGCTTGCCTTCGCTCCACGCCGAGCGGTCGTGGCTGTGTACGACGCAGGCCGCGCCCTGGTGCGCGATCGCGAGGCCCGCCTCGATGCAGCGCTTGCCGAAGTAGACGTCTTCGCCGAATCGCCGCGGCCCCAGGGGGAAACGCTCCCACGCGCTCCTGCGGACCGCGGACGCGACGTTGTCGAACGCGCTGTGCATGAGCCGATCAAACGGCTCGAGGTCAGCGAGCGCCTGCCCGGCCTCCAGCTGGCGCTTGCTGAGCCCATCGCCGCGGCCTGGCCAACCGCGGATCCGCCGGTCAAGCACAGGCTGACACCTGCCGCGCGGGATCTGGCGGCACCAGACTCCGGCGACATCGGGCGCGTCGAATCCGGCCAACATCTTGGCCAACCAGTCATCGCCAACGAGCGTCGCGTCCTGCACCAACAGCACCACGACGTCGCCGGTCGTCGCCCTGATACCGCGGTCTCGGGTGCTGCCGTGGTCGAACTCCCGCTG
>NYVR01000129.1 GCA_002684655.1 Planctomycetota bacterium
GCCGCGCGGCAGCTGCAGGCGCGACCATCAAGGAGACCATCAGGACGACCCCGACCGCGTGGATTCCGATCACGATGCCTAAGACCTGCAGCAGGATCAGCACGACGTCGACACGGCGGGCGTGGAAGCCAACGCTGTGCGCGAAGGCGCGATCAAACGTGTGCAGCTTGAGCGCGGGCCACAGCAGGCTCGTCGCTCCCAGCGCGACCGCTGCGAGCGCGCTGATGAGCACGAGGTCGTCCGTGGTCATCGCCGCGGCGAGGCCGAAGATGTAGTCCTCGAGCCCTGCGTGCCCCGAGATGTTGGGCGACTTCTGTGCATACCGCAGCAGCAACAGGCCTGTGCCGAAGAACAGCGCGAGCAGCACGCCGAGCGCCGCGTCACCCTTGAGCCGCGTATGGGCGGTGATCACGCGGGCCAAAAGCATCGCTGCGACGCCCGCGACCAAAGCGCCGGGCAAGAGCACCGCGAACGACTTGCTGCCGACGCCGGTCGCCACAGCGCTCAACAAGAACGCGCCCATCACGCCGAGCAGCGCGGAGTGCGAGATCACGTCGCCGATGAGGGCCTGTCGACGCAAATACGAGAAGCTGCCCAGCGCGCCGCTGGTCGCGCCGATCAGCGCGGTCCCCAAGCAGACCTTCTGGAACGTCGGATCGCTGAGGATGTCAGCCACGGGGCGCCCCGGTGCGGACAGCGCCGCCGTAGGCGCGCTCGAGGTTCTCCGCGGTGAACGTCGACGTGACCGACCCTGCGGCGATCAGGCGTCGATTGAGCAGCAAAACGTCGTCGAAATACTCGGGCACGGTGGCGAGGTCGTGATGCACGACGAGCAGGGCCTTGCCCTCCGACGCCCACTGACGCAGCAAGCGGACGATCGTGCGCTCGGTCTTCGCGTCTACCCCCGCGAACGGCTCGTCCATCAGCAGCAGGTCGCAGCGCTGCACGAACGCGCGCGCTAGGAACACCCGCTGCTGCTGGCCGCCAGATAAGGCGCTGATCTGACGTCCGGCGAAGTCCGCCATCTCGACGAAGTCGAGCGCCTCCATCGCCTCGGCGCGCTGCTTTGGCCCAGGCCGACGAAACCACCCGAGCCGCCCGTAGGTGCCCATCATGACCACGTCGAGGACCGTCGTCGGAAAATCCCAGTCGACGCTGCGACGCTGCGGCACGAAGCCGACCCGGTCACGGACCTCCGAGATCGGTCGACCGAAGAACTGGACGCGTCCTGCCAGCGCCGGCTGCAGGCCGAGGGCGGCCTGCAGGATCGTTGTCTTGCCGGCGCCGTTGGGGCCGACCACGCCGGTCACGCGGCCGGCGTGAACCTCGACCTGGATGTCCCAGACCACCGGCGCGGCGTCGTATGCGACGGTCAGGCCGTCGAGGCGCAGCGCGGGCGCTTGGTCGGGGCCGGTGGTCATGACGCGATCGTGCGCGATCGCCGACCTCAGCGCAACGCGGCGAGGATGACCTCGACGTTTGAGCGGAACGCGCCCAGATACGTGTCCTGCGGCGCTGCGTCCCCGAGGTCGTCGGAGTAGAGTCGCTCGCTGGCGATCTCAACCTTCCAGCCGCGCCCCGCGGTCGCCTCCTTGAGCGCCTGCGTGATCTTCGGGTTGGTGAGGGACTCCATAAAGATGACCGGCACCTTGCGGCTCGCGATCGTCTCCGCGACCTCGCTGATCGCCTTGATATCTGCCTCTTGGTCGTTGCCAACGCCCAAAACAGCGACCGTGTCCAGGCCGTAGGCGCGCGCGAAGTAGTTGAACGCGTCGTGACCGCTAACCAGGAATCGCCGCGCTTCGGGGATCTCGGCGAGCTTGGCCTTGGCGTCTTCATGCGCGGCGCGGATCTTGGCGGCGTAGGCCGCGCCGTTCGCGCGATATCGCTCCGCGTGCGCGGCGTTAGCCTCGCAGAGCCGCTCCGTCAGCCCCTCAACGCACGCGGCCCAGCCGAGCAGGTTGTTCCAGATGTGCGGGTCGTAAGGCGCCGCCGGATCGACCTCACCGTCCTCGACCCAGTCGATGCGGTCTTGCTGCGGGAAGGCCGAGGCCATCGACCACGCGCGATCCTTGAAGTTGCCCTTGAGCAGCGTGTCGAGCTGGGCCTCCAGGTGAAACCCGTTGTAGACGATCAAGCTGGCCGCCTCCATCGCCTGAACGTCGGCGGTGCTCGCGCTGTAGCTGTGAGGGTCGACGCCAGGACCGCAGAGCGACGTCAGCTCGATCGGGGTGCCGTCGGTGATCGTCCGCAGCGCGTCATTGATGTGGCCTGTCGTCGCGACGACCGCGAAGTCGCCGCTCTTCTTGTCCGCGAGGCACCCCGCGAACAGAGCCAGCAGGATGGAGAGGGCCGCGAGCGCGCGGCGGGAACCGAAGCTGATGTGCATGATGAAGCGTGACGGTTGTTGAGACCCCGTCTCATCTGTAACTGTAGCCGACGAGCATCCCGAGGCGAAGCACAGACACGCCGGCGAGGCGCCCGGCAGCGCGCCGAATCCGACGCAAAGCCAACCCCGGTCATTGCCTGCGCCATGGTCTCGGCGACACTCCGTGCATGCAGCCGACCGCCCACACCACCACCGTCAAGATCGCCGGCACTGAGGTGTCGTTCGAGACCGGGCGCATCGCGCGCCAAGCGACCGGCGCGGTCCTCGCGCGCTGCGGCGACAACGTCGTGCTCGCGACGGTCACCGCGGCGGCGGCGCCGAAGCCGGGCCAAGACTTCTTCCCGCTGACCGTGGAGTACCGCGAGAAGTTCGCCGGCGCGGGCAGGATCCCGGGCGCCTTCGGCAAGCGCGAAGGCCGCATCACCGACCACGAGGTGTTGGTCTGCAGGCTGATCGACCGCAGCGTGCGCTCGCTGTTCCCCAAACACTACAAAAACGAAGTCCAGCTGCAGGTCCAGGTGCTCAGCTGCGAGCCGACCAGCGACCTCGAGAGCCTCGCCATCTTGGCGGCTTGCTGCGCGGTACACATCAGCCCCGTGCCCTGCAACGGACCGATCGCCGGCCTGCGCGTGTGGCGAGTCGAGGACAGCTGGCAGGCGTTCGTCGGCCGCGACAAGGCCCAGGACGCCGACCTGGAGTTCTCCGTCGCCGTCGGCCCCGAAGGCCTAGTGATGCTCGAAGGCGAAGCCAAGGAAGCCAGTGAAGCTGACGCGGTGGCCGCCATTCGCCAAGCGACCGAATGGATCGAACGCTGCCACAAGGCCTTCGACGAGCTCGCCGCCAAGACCGGCCGCGTCAAGCAGCCGGCGCCCGACGCCCCAGAGTTACCCAAGCTCCCCGCAGACGCGGACGCGGCGCTCAAAGCGGCGCTCAAGATCCAGTCCAAACCCGAGCGCCGCGCGGCGATCTCCGCGGCGGAGAGCGCGTGGCTGGAGACGCTCGCCGAGGAAGCGCGCCCCTGCGCCAAGCAGGCGTTCGGCGACGCCGTCTGGGAGCAAATGCGTGAGAACGTGCTGGCGACCGGCGCGCGCCTCGACGGCCGCGGCGAGACGGACATCCGGCCGATCTGGAGCGAGGTCGGGCTGCTGCCTCGCGCGCACGGCTCGGCGCTGTTCACCCGCGGGGAGACGCAAGCGATCGTCACCTGCACGCTGGGGAGCCCGGACGACGCGCTGCGACAAGGAAACCTCGCCGACGAGACCGACCGCAAGTCGTTCTTCCTGCACTACAATTTCCCCCCATACTCCGTCGGCGAGACTCGACCGCTGCGTGGACCGGGTCGCCGCGAGATCGGTCACGGCTCGCTCGCGCGCCGCGGCCTGCAGCCCCTGATGCCGACGCAGACGCGCTTCCCATTCACCGTCCGCGTCGAATCCGAGATCACCGAGTCGAACGGCAGCTCGTCGATGGCCACCGTGTGCGGCGGCTCGATGGCGATGATGCACGCCGGCGTCCCGATCGACCGACCGCTCGCGGGGATCGCCATGGGGCTGATCTCGGACGGCGCCCGACACGCCGTGCTCAGCGACATCATCGGCGACGAAGACCACCTCGGCGACATGGACTTCAAGGTGGTCGGCACCGAGCGCGGCATCACCGCGATCCAGCTGGACAACAAGCTCGGCGGCTTGCCGGACGAGGTCCTGGCCAAGGCCCTGGAGCAGGCGCGTGACGGGCGCCTGCACATCCTGGCTGAGATGGCCAAGACGATCGCCGCCCCGGGCGAGCCGTCACGCCACGTCCCGCAGGCGTTCCACATCTCGATCATGCCAGACGCGGTCGGCGCGCTGATCGGACCGCGCGGCGCGAACATCAAAGGCATCACCGAGGCCACCGGCGCCAAGGTCAGCGTCAACGACGAGGGCGGCGTCCTTATCTACGCGACCGACGCGACCAGCGCGACGCGTGCCAGGGAGATGGTGCAGCGATCGGCAGGCGTGCTGCACGTCGGTAAGTGCTATCGCGGCACCGTGACCGGCGTGAAGGACTTCGGCGCCTTCGTCCGCATCAACGCCGTCAACGAGGGCCTCGTTCCGATCGAAGAGTTGGACAAGGACCGCGTGCAGCGCGCTGCGGACGTCGCCAAAGAGGGCGACGAGATGATCGTCGCCGTAATCGGCGCCGACGACCGCGGGCGCCTGCGGCTGTCTCGGCGCCAAGCGCTCGGCGTCACCGACGCGCAGATCGAGTTCTGATAGCGCTCGCGTCACCTCCACCTCAATGCCAACCGCCCCGACGTCGCTGACCCTACGAGCACCCCAGAAATGAGAGCCGCGACCACCCTGAGCTTGCTCGCCCTGCTCGCCTCCTCCGTGAGCGTCGCGCAGGCGCGGCGACCGAACCTGCTGCTCGTCGTGACCGACGACCAGCGCTTCGACCAGATGGGCTGCGCCGGCCACCCGACGCTAGAGACGCCGGTCATGGACCGGCTGGCGGCGAACGGCGTCCGCTTCACCAACGCCTTCGTGACCACCGCTATCTGCGCGGCTTCCCGCGCGTCGATCCTGACCGGCCGCCGCGAAGGCAACCACAACTACACGTTCGGCAAACCGCCGATGGACGCGACGCTCGGCGCGACCACCTATCCCAAGCTGCTGCGCGAGGCGGGCTACCGGACCGGGTTCGTCGGCAAGTGGGGCGTCAAGTTCGCCGCGGGCGCGCTCGACGGCGCGTTTGACTACCGCAAAGGCTCCGGGCATCCGTACCGCAAGCAGGACGGCCGACACCTGACAGACATCGTGACGCAACAAGCGGTCACGTTCCTCGAAGGCCAGGATCCAACGCAGCCGTTCTGCCTGTCGGTGTCGTTCCACGCGCCGCACGCACAAGACGGCCACGAGGACCAGTACCTGCCGCCAGCAGCCTTCGTGAACCACTACGAAGACGCCGACGTCGCGATCCCGCCGCTCTCGGAGAGCGGCTTCGCGGCGTTGCCAGCGTTCCTCAAAGAGTCGCTCGGCCGCGTGCGATGGCGCTGGCGCTTTGACACCCGCGCGAAGCAGATCCAAAGAACCAAGGACTACTGGCGCATGATCGACGGCGTCGACCGCGGGCTGGGTCGCATCCTCGAAGCCCTCGATCAGCGGGGCCTCGCCGACGACACCGTCGTCGTGTTCACCTCCGACAACGGCTACTTCCTCGGCGAGCGCGGGCTAGCCGGGAAGTGGCTGATCTACGAAGAGTCGGTGCGCGTTCCCCTGATCGTCTACGACCCGCGGGCCAGCGGCGAACGCAGGGGCGTGACCGCCGACCAGATGGCGCTAAACACCGATCTCGCGCCGACGCTGCTCGCCTACGCAGGCGTGCGGCCTCCCGAGGCCTACGACGGGCGC
>NYVR01000130.1 GCA_002684655.1 Planctomycetota bacterium
GTCTGTGTTACAAGCATATGGCGCCAAATACGTGACACATCAGCAATTGCACAAGCTCAACTTGGCCACAATTACTTACGACTTTGTATGGATAAAGCTTGATGATAGGTCTGAAACCGACGACCTCACTGACGAAGGCTATGTTACGAACATTTGTGCCCCAATCCTTCACCGACAGGTGTCATACATAATCACTGCATTAGTGGGGGCGGTTAGTCACAAGCACCACCAAGATTTAGAATGGAGAAAATCTATCATGGATAAGGTGGAAGCAAGATTGGATCGTAAAAGCACAAAGATTACAGCAATGGCTAATCGCAAATGGACACCACTGGTGTATCGCTGTATATCATCACCGGATCTGGAGATTCCACAGAAGTTGGAAGACTTTCACTCCTCCTATGGCAGGAAGGGTGAAAATGTCGAAACCCGCTACAGTATCCGTAGGCTGAACGCCGCGCTCCTCAGGTTTATGGAGAACCAACCGAGTGATGGGTGTAAGAACCCTGATCAAGGTGAGTACTCGAAAGAGGGCAGTGCTGAGCGCCGCATGGGGACGGAGCCAATAAGGAGTACCGATGGGCCGACTGATAGAGCACACGGGACTCCCGCGAAGGCCGAGGCCCCTGTCTGCCTACAAGGCAGCGGTCCCGGACAACTGGAGTTTGGGCGGTCGCAACGGCAAAGCCACTTAGCCACTCCTGACAAGCCATCTTTCTCACGTGCGAGTGCTGCTGGTGTTACACAGACACAGGACTGTGCTGCGCCAGCAGTTGCTAGACAACAGTCTGGTGAGATGGATACTCAGGGTGACTCGCGCCAACCAGACTCAGAGGGAACCTTAAAAGATTCAGAACAACCGTTCGACAAGTCAACCAACTTGGTCTCCTCAGGTCCACGATGCAGCGTGGTAGCAGACGAAGTAGACTCACGAACTGTGACTCTAAAGATAGAGCTCGGTTCAACACCAGTACTACGCAGTGACTACCTGACTGACCAGAAGGAAAGGGAGAAGGAAAAGAAACGGAAAATGAAGGAAGCAGGCATTGAGATTGAGGTGAAGAAGAAGCAAAAGTATGTTGAAGACCACCACGATGATTGTGGAGAAGATCTCTCCGCCATTGGCGGTCTCAGCGAAGAAACAGCAGTAATGTGGAATGACCGCTGCTCCTACGAGGATAATTGGTCTGACGCTTCAACGGACGCAGATGAATTTGAGGACTATCTCTTCATGGACTACAACGACAAGTCACTCAACACGTTGATGCTCTTCTTTGTACAGTGCAACCCTTCAATTTCAGTTAGAGCGTTTCATGCACAAAACACCAGGCAGCTACTGCTGGTTGCCAAAACAAAATCAAGCTATTATGACCTCGCAGAAATGTGCGGAGGCGAAGGCCGAACTTCGGTTTTATCCATACGAATGAATCTCAAATCGGGCGAGAACTTTGACATCGTCACTGGCACTGATCTCAACGTTCCTATTGAACAACGGAATGTCCGTCAATACTTCACTGACAACACAGTGCTAGTGGTCGTTATGGCACCTATGTGTGCACCCTTTGGACCAATGGGTCAATTCAATGAACACAAATACCCTACTGGGTGGACTAGATCCTACAACCTGGCTGCCCCACACGGGCGTTTCTGCGGGGAGATTGCGCTGCTCCAATTACGCAAGAAACTACACTTCATACGTGAACAGCCAGATCCTACCAACTTGGACAAGGAGTTCCCATGGCCAGACGTCATCGCATATCCAGGCGTGACCAAGCAACTCTGGGATAGATGCCGCACCGGTCTTGTCTTTCATAATAAGCCGTGTCGGAAGACCTCAGCTATGCTTGGGTCCTGCCCTGAGATTGTAGCACCATTCAAGAACATGAGATGTAACTGCAAGGTGCAACATGCACAAGCGTGTGGCGATGGATCTCAGGCACTCCAACTTTGGACATGGGAAGAAGCCCAGTTAGTGGTCGCTGGCATCATTGCAGTCAAGAAACTGTATCAAGAACGCCAGCACTACTGTGCAGCATACAACATCTACTATCCAACGGTGGGCAGTGGTCCTTCCGACCCACCAGCACCGAAGGCCAAGGGACGACCTAAGAAAGCACCTGAAGAACCAGAATGGAAAATGTGCAAAGGTTGTGTACGAGGCCGACGGGCTGATGATAGTGATCATGCTTTGGACAATAAAGGTGTGCGAAATCCTCATTGCAGGCACATAGGCAAAGAGATTGATATTTGGTACCCCAAATGTCCTGGATGCAAAGATCCTAGGAAGCCTAGGGATGTTGGGGGAAAGGACGGACACACGTATGTACCAAATGAATGCAGGTGGGCACCTGAAACGTTCATCCCACGGGATCGACCTACGGGGTCCATCGTTGGTACATCTCGCAAAGGCAAGCATCCACGCGAGCCACGTATACCAGCTTCTGCTGAACCAACAGCTGGTGCATCAGCGCATGGACATGGAGAAGACGGCAATGCAGAACTTGGCAAGGACGATGAAGAAGCAGCAAAACAGTTGCCCAAATCAACATGTCTACCTGAGCAACCGGGGGAAGATGAATCCACTTCAGCAGGTGGTTCCTCCAGCTCAACCGCTTCGAGAAAAGAAGTTGACAAGAAGGAAGGACCAGTCCTTGATGACGCCAAGGTCGGGGACGATCCAACAGATTGGACCAACTTCGATATCGGAGGAGTGCTACGTGCACTAAATCTTAGCACAGATGCTGCACGCCGCCGTATACTACGGAAACTTCACCTACGTTGGTGGCATGCAAGCAAGAAATCAATGAAGCGACTGCTTGAGCAAGCAGGATGTGGAAAAGAGATACTGCTTCTGATCGACCCGATCGTTGATACATGCAAATCCTGTAGGGCATGGTCCAGGCCACACCCAAAGAACGCAGCAAGTGTTCATGTGGCTGGGGAATTCAACGAACAGGTTGAAGGAGACATTTTCTTCTATGCATCAGCCAAAATCTTCCATTGCATTGATCGAGCCACGCGCTGGCATGCAGCCATCATTGTTCCTGAAAGAAAAGATGAAGCTCTGATCAAGGCCTTGGACACATGTTGGGTAGGCATTCATGGTCCTATGAAAGAATACATCATGGATGGTGAGAAAGGCTTGATGCGATCACATGATGCTCAACAATATTTCCGCAAGCACGGTATCACGTCAGTTCAGAAAGCTGTGAAGCAACATGCTCAGCATATTGAACGACGAGGCGGACTCCTGGCACTGCAACTTGGCAGAATGGATACGCAGTTACAGGAAGAAGGCATCCTCAGGGAAATCCCTTTGGAGTACCGACTGAGAGATGCAGTCTTCGCTGGGAACGCACTCATCACCACTGGTGACACCACGCCTTACAATGCGGTTTACGGTAGGGTACCACGAATCCTGCCAAATCTACCCAACAGCGTTCAGTACGATGCAGTCGATGGTGAATCCAGCGAGAACATCCTACCGGGACTCATCAGACACTCGCATCGACTACGTGAGATAGCTGTGCAACGAATTGTGGAAGCAACTGCTGCAGCACGCGTTGATGAGGCACTCAACACTCAGACACGCCCTGCAATACAGCACTTCGATTTCCAAGTTGGAGATCAGGTTGAGTTCTTTGAACAACCCACAATCAAGCACACCTCTGGATGGCATGGGCCAGCAACAATAATTGACATGACCCACGCTACCCGGGGTTCCATTCGAATCCGTTTCCTACAGGATTACAAGACTGTCCGCGCTGGCAACATCCGGCGTTGGATGGCATTCCTCATTCACTTTCTATCATATGGTGCAACCCATGCATGTTCAGTAGCAAGAGACGTTGTCGTCGGAGCAGTCAACCACATGAATGCAGGCAGGGTGCTGCTCATTGGATGGACAAAGTACTCACTACATGATAACTGGCGATGGGCTAAGCAAACACGGCAGTACCTACGGGTGTTCAATGCGGCAATGAAAATGGCACGTGACAGCTACCATCTTACCAACTGTGTGGCTGTCCGAATGGGTAAGGGAGTCTACAAGATACCAGGAATTGAATGTTACAGCAACAGCTTGGTTATCTACTGGACTTCTGACAATCCACATGGCATTAAACACTTCGAGGCTACTAGCCATCATTCTATTGATCTGTCATGGGTAGTCAATGTCAACAACGAACAGCGGCGATCACCACAGCTACTGTTTGTCCAGTACTTACTGGTAACACGAGATGTTGTTGATATGCCAAAACCAGATTTGGATAACATGGAAGTACATGACTCACAGAGTGACAGTTCAAGCTCAGTTCCTACGCCACTACCACAGATAGGTGGAGCACTGACTCCTATTCCGGAGGAAGAAAGTGATGAAGGTGAACAGTACTTTATACATGATGAACCGGATCTCAGGTATGCCTGTGCTATTGCCAATCACTATTGCATGGAGGATTGCGTAAGCCACCGGCTTGAGGAACCAGAACCTTCGGATGTTTGGGACTGTTTTCTCTCCAACTCACCACCACCACAAAGGGTTGAGGATAGACCAATTGAGATTACGGCAAATTACCATGTACGCATGGCTAACAAGCGGGCAAATTTGAAGGAGGACTACTATGTGGACTACACGGAAGATGATGGTGTGTATGTTGAATTCTCAGGTCCAGCTCGCAACTTTGTGGCAGGCACTGGCCCAGTGGAGGAAGGCTGGTGTGTTGTCATGGCTCTTGTTGTCATGCAGGTCTACCGGACCGCTCAGGTGGAGGCAAAGAAGAAAGCTGTTATTGAGCGGGACACCGACGTACTCACACCTGAGGAATTAGTTAAACACAAAGATGAGGTTGCAGCTGCTGTGCTGAAAGAGTTACAAACTTGGAGGAAATACAACTGCTTCTCCAGGAAAGCACGCTGCAATGCACAAAATATCATTGATACCCGCTGGGTGTTTAAATGGAAATATGAGGCACTGCCTAGCGGAGAAAAGCGAAGAATCATTCGTGCTCGACTCACCGTACGCGGTTTCAAGGATCGCGACAAAGGCACACTAGGAACCTACGCTGGTACGGCCCAACGCTACAGCCAACGCATTGTGGTATCTGAAGCTGTTGTTCATGGTTGGGACCTCTGTACTGCAGACGTGGAGAAGGCATTCCTACAAGGAGTTACCTACGAAGAGCTCGCCAAACAAACGGGTGAGCCAGTTCGAGAAGTGAACTTCTACCTTCCAGCAGCAAGTATCCCATTTCTACGACAGGTTGAGGGATTTGAGAACTTCAACCCATTCTTGGAGGTGTTACACTGCGACAAACCAGGCACCGGGCTGATTGACGCACCGCGTTGCTTCTCAATGAAGTTGTCACAGGTGACCAAGCTTCAATGCCAATTATTACCTACATCGGTAGATGGAGAACTTGTTGCCAAACACGTCAACCGACAGCTGGTTGCCCTGATGTCCAAACATGTTGACGACCTTAAGGCCACGGGTGAAAAGGCACACGTTGACCACGTCTTCGCGAAGATCAAGGAGCTGTTTGGTGA
>NYVR01000131.1 GCA_002684655.1 Planctomycetota bacterium
CCCTGGTAGCAAGCGATGCCGCCGTGCGTGATCAGCGTAGAGTCAACCAACTTGAGAATATGCGCGGGCAGCTTGCCAAGCCGCTGCTCCATGGCGCTCTCCAGCGTGTAGAGCTTGTAGATCTTTCGCGCGTGGTCCGCGGCCTTCTGCTCTTTCTCTTCCTGAGTCCCCTTGTCGCGCTTGTGCTTCTGGAAGTAGCGCGCCTGGAGAAAACCCTGCAGCGTGAGCGTATCGGGCAGCTGGCGCTGGCGCCGCTCCCGGTAGGCGCGCACACACTCGACCAGCTCGCTGGGCGCCGCCCACGCGGGGCTGTCAAAGTGTGCCCAGCGCTTGTCCTTGACGGGCCAGAGGAACGCTTCTCGATGCAGCGCCGCGAGAGACGCCTCTAGGTCGAAGCGACTCTTGAAGTTCTTGCCGTGCTCTGCGAACAGCTCATGCACAGCGCACACCGCTGACCGCTCAAGGAAGAACACCTCCAGCAAGTCCTGCAGCTTCCGCGGCAGCGTCGCGATTCGCTGCAACACGTAACCTTCTTCATCCATGGCCGCGCTCGCCTTGCCGAGCGACGGCTTGCCAGTGCGCGAGAGCAGCTGCTTCTCGTCGACGCTGGGGCACCAACGACGCAGACACTCCAGCAGCGCTTCATCGTCGCTGCCGCGCAGCAGCACCCGGAGGCTGAGGCGCGTCACCTGCTAGCCTCCCGTGCCTCGACGTCGCCGGCCGCCTCTTCGGCGCGGATCTCGTAGGAGTAACCCTGCTCCGTGAGGAACAACTGCCGCTTGGCGGCGAAGTCCTGCTCCCGGGTGTCCTCGCTGACGACCGTGTAAAAGCTGGCCGCGCCGCCGTCGGCCTTTGGCCGCAGGACCCGCCCCAGCCGCTGCGCCTCCTCCTGACGGCTCCCGAAGGTGCCGCTCACCTGAATCGCGACGTTCGCGTCCGGGATGTCCACCGCAAAGTTCCCCACCTTGCTGACGATAAGATGTGGCAAGGTTCCCGCGCGGAAGTCGGCATAGAGCCGATCACGTTCGTCGTTCTTCGTCTGTCCCGTGATCAAGGGAATGCCGAAGAGGCCAGACAAGATGCGGAGCTGCTCGAGATACTGCCCGATGACCAGGACTCGATCGCCCGCGTGCTGCCTGAGCAGACGACCGACGACGTCGTTCTTGCGCTCATTGTCCGACGCGATGCGGATCTGGCTTCGCGCCGTAGCCCGGTCGTAGCGCTGACGCCGCTCCACTCCCAGCGCGACGCGCACTTCAAAGCAACGCGCGACAGCGAGGAAGCCTGCCCGCTCGAGATGTTTCCAAGGCAGCTCGTAACGCTTCGGCCCGATCAGCGAGAACACCTCGTCCTGCCGTCCGTCCTCGCGAACCAAAGTAGCCGTCAAACCCAGGCGCCGACGCGCTTGGATGCCCGCCGTGGCCCGGAATACAGGTGCGGGCAACAAATGAACCTCGTCGTAGACGATCAGACCGAAGCCACCTCGATCGAACAAGTCGAGGTGCGTGAAGCCGTCTAGCCGCCCGCGACGATGCGTCAGGATCTGGTAGGTCGCGACGGTCACCGGACGGATCTGCTTGTTCTCCCCGGTGTATTCCCCGACCTCGCCGTCAGAGAGGTCGGTCTTGTCTAGGAGCTCGCGCACCCACTGCCTCACGGCGACCGTGTTGGTTGTGAGGATCAGCGTGTTGGTCTGCAGGAGGTGCATCGCCGCGATTCCGACCACCGTCTTGCCCGCGCCACAAGGCAGCACGACGACGCCGCAGCCGCCCTCAACCGAGCCGCCTCTATGGAACGCCGCCGCTGCTGCCGCTTGGTAGTCGCGCAAGCCGAAGCCGCGCTCCCGCGACAGCTCAAACCGCAGGCCTGCGCCCTCGCAGTAACCACCTCGGTCGTCGACCGGGTAGCCCAGGCGCACCAACGCTTGCTTGACCTGCCCGCGATCCGCAGCTGCGACGAAGACCTCGCCGTGCGCGCCGAACTCAAGCAGCTCTTCCAGCCGCGGAGATTCTGCCAGCTCCGCCATCAACTCTTGATCACTGCACCGCAAACGCAGGCGCTCGTCGTCGACCCGCTCCAGCCTCAACAGCCCGTAGCGGCGGAACCATTCACCGATCCGTTCGGTGACCTGCTTGGCGATCGGGAATCGCGCTTTCTCTTCGAGCCATTCCAGGACATCAGAGGCGCGTTCGCCGAGCGCCGCTGCGTTCCAGATACTGATCGGCGTGATTCGGTAGAAGTGCACGTATTCGGGCGACTTCTCCAACGCCGCGAACTTCGAAAGCTGCTCCCGCGCCGCCTCGTATTCGGAGTGCTGCGTCTCCAGCAACACGGCCCCGTCCGCCTGCACGATGAGCGGCGCCTCGGTCATGCGCCCTCCGCCTTGAGCTTGCGGCGCCGCCGCGCGCCTGCGGCGCCCGCCTGCTTGCCACTGGGCTGCGAGGCCGCTCGCCCCCTCTGAGCCGCGACGAAGTGCTGCTTTAAGAACCTGCCGGTGTGACTAGCCCGCACGCGGCTCAACGCCTCAGGCGTGCCCGTGGCGACCACGCGACCGCCGTCGCCGCCCGCCTCAGGCCCCATCTCGATCACGTGATCGGCCGCGGCGATCACGTCTAGGTGATGCTCGATACAGACCACTGAGTCGCCTCGATCGATGAGCCGGCTTAAGACCCGCAGCAGCTTCTGCACGTCGTCGGCGTGCAAGCCCGTCGTCGGTTCGTCCAGCACATATATGGTGTGCGAGCTCGGTCGTCGCTGGAGCTCGGCGCAGAGCTTGATCCGCTGCGCCTCACCTCCAGAGAACGTATTGGCGGGCTGGCCGAGCGTCAGGTAGCCGAGGCCGACGTCATGAAGCAACTGCAAGGGCCGCACGATCTTCTTGTGATTACCGAAGAAGTCCAGCGCCTCATCCACGTCCATCGCCAGGACATCGGCGATCGACTTGCCGCGGTAGTCGACTGACAAGGTCTCTTGGTTGTAGCGCTTGCCGCGGCACACCTCACAGGTGACCCAGACGTCGGCGAGGAAGTGCATCTCGACCTGCAGCTGCCCCTTGCCCTCGCAGTTGGCGCATCGCCCGGTCGCGACGTGATATGAGAAGCGACCTGGACCGAAGCCCTTCTGACGCGCGAGCGGCGTCGCAGCGAAAAGGTCGCGGATTGGACCGAAGGCCTTGGTGTATGTCGCCGGGTTGCTAGAGGGAGAAGCCCCGATCGGGCTTTGATCTACCACGACCAGCTGGTGGTGGCGATCCTCGCCGTCCAACCATTCGACGCCACAGGTGTGCTGCTTCAACATTGGCACGAGCGCGTCCATGACCAGCGACGACTTGCCCGAACCCGACACCCCGGTCACAGCCGTGAACACACCGAGTGGGACGTCCACGTCGACACAGGCCAGGTTGTGCACCGAGACGTCTCGCAGCTCGACGAATCCGGACGGCTCACGCGGGTCAACGATCGGCTCGCAAGCCAAAGCTCCCTGCAGCCATCTCCCCGTCAGGGTCTCGCTCCGAGCGACGTCGTCGGGCGAGCCGCTGGCGACGACCGTACCGCCGCGGACGCCCGCGCCAGGGCCGATGTCGAGGACGTGATCGGCGGCGCGGACCATGACCTCGTCGTGCTCGACAGCCAGCACGGTGTTGCCGAGATCCCGCAGGTCGAGGAGCGTCTTCAGCAAGCGCTCGGTGTCCCTGGGGTGCAGACCGACCGTCGGCTCGTCCAGCACATAAAGAACTCCGACGAGCTTGTTGCCGAGCTGCGTCGCCAGCCGGATGCGCTGCGCCTCACCGCCTGACAAGGTCGCGGCCGACCGATCTAAAGACAGGTAGCCTAGACCGGTCTCTCGCAAGAAACTCAGTCGATGGCGCACCTCACGCAGGACGTCAGCGGCGATCCGCTTCTCGGTGCGGTCCAGTCGAAGGGATTGCACCGTGCCCGCCGCCTCGTCGACCGTCTGGGCCAACAGCTCCGGCATGCGCACACCGCCGACCCTCACGCTGCGCGGACCTGGCTGCAAACGATCACCGCGGCAGGCGTCGCAGGGCTCACTTCGCATCACCGCACCGAGGCGGTCGTCGGCGTCCGTCTTGGCCTCTTCGCGGCCATGGAACCAGTCCTCGACCTGTCGGGCGAGGCCCTTCCACGCCACGGACATGCGCCACTCGCGGCTGCGACCGCGCTCCCGCTTTTGAAAGACGACTTCGAAGCGCTCGTCGCCAGCGCCGCGCAAGAGCAGCTCCCGCGCCGCGCGCGGCAACTCGTCCCATGGCAGGTCGACGTCAAACCCGTACCGGTCTGCGACGACGCGCGCGACTTCGTGGTAGTAGCCGTCCGTGCCGGTCAGGAAGGTGAAGTGCCCGCCGCGGTGCGCGATCGCGCCGCCAAAGGTCGGCTTGCTCGGGTGGTTTACGAGCAGGTCTTCGGGGCAGACCACGACGCGCCCCAGCCCTAGGCAAGACGTGCACGCGCCGCTGTGATGGTTGAACGAGAACCACCGCGGGTGCGGCGCCTCAGGCGCGCGGTAGCGACAGCGCTCACACGCTGGCTCGGCGCAGAACCAATGCCGCGCGCCGTCGCCGCCCGGCGTCACGATCTGGACCACCGCAGCAGCTCGTTCGTCGTGCTCCAGCGAAGACGCGTGCGCCTGGTCAATGGCGTCTGCCAGGCGCGCCCGCTCCTTAATCGTCGTCCGGTCGACGACCAGCTCGAGCTTCTTCGGCAACTTCTTGCCCCAGTCCTCGTCGAGGCGGCGCTCGTCGCCGTCTACCAGCGCGCGCACGAACCCGTTCGCCTGCCACTCAGAACGAAGCGCTGCGAGCCACTGCGACGCCGCCTTCCCCTTCAGCGACGGGACTGTGACCGGGGACAACACGTATGCGCGCGCGCCAGCATGAGACCGAAGCACCTCCGCCGCGGCCTTGCTCGGCGACCACGCGACGAGCTCTTGGCCGTGAGTCGGGCAGTGATGCCGCCCGATCCTGGCGAACAGCAAGCGGAGGTAGTCGTGGATCTCGGTCGTCGTCGCGACGGTCGATCGCGGGCTGCGGCCGGTGCGCTTCTGATCGATCGCGATCGCGGGGCCGAGCCCGTCGAGCTTGTCAACGGGCGCTTGGTCCATGCGACCCAAGAAACGGCGCGCGTAGGTCGACATGCTCTCCAAGAAACGCCGCTGGCCCTCCTGGAAGATCGTGTCGAACGCGAGGCTTGACTTACCGGAGCCGGACGGACCGGTGACCACAGTGAACTTGCCGAGCGGCACCTCACAGTCGACCGACTTCAGGTTGTGGGTGCGCGCGCCGCGCACGGAGATGGCCGTGGGCGGCGGCGCGCGGCGCGGCGCCTGCTTGGTCTTTGCCTTAGGTTTGCCGGCGCCGCGCCGCTTCTTCTTGCCGAGGCCCAGCGCCCTCAGCGCCGCCCCGGTGTGCGACCCCCGAACGTCCGCGACTTCTTCAGGAGTCCCGACGGCGACCAGCTCGCCGCCGCCGACGCCGCCCTCGGGGCCGAGCTCGAGCAGGTGGTCCGCCGCGCGCACGACGTCGAGGTTGTGCTCAATCACGAGCACCGTGTTGCCCGCGTCCACGAGCCGCTGCAGCGCCTCTAACAGGCGCGCCACGTCTTGGAAGTGCAGCCCCGTGGTCGGCTCGTCGAGGATGTAGAGCGTCCGGCCAGTCGCCGGGCGCTGCAGCTCAGTGGCGAGCTTGACCCGCTGCGCCTCGCCGCCGGACAGCGTGGTTGATGGCTGCCCGAGGCGGAGATAGCCGAGCCCGACGTCGAGCAGCGCGTTGAGTCCGCGCGCGATCTTGGGCAGGTCTGAGAAGAACGCCGCCGCGTCCTCGACCGTCATGTCTAGGACGTCGTAGACATTCTTGTCCTTGAACCGGATCGCTAGGGTGTCGGCGTTAAAGCGCGACCCGCCGCACTCCTCACAGACGACCTCAACCGGCGCGAGGAAGTTCATCTCGAGCGTCTTCACGCCGGCGCCCTGACACTCCTCACAGCGCCCGCCGGTAACGTTGAACGAGAAGCGGCCTTTCTTGTATTCCCGCAAGCGAGACTCAGGCAGCATCGCGAACAAATCGCGCACATGCGTCCAGATGTCGGTGTAGGTCGCGGGGTTACTCCGCGGCGTTCGGCCGATCGGCTTCTGATTGATCTCGACGAGCTTGTCGATCTGCTCGACGCCCTCGACGCGGTCACAGTGCGCAGGCGCGAGCCCGCGACCCGCGAGACGGTCCTTGATCGTCGGCACGAGCACGTGGTGAACCAGCGTGCTCTTGCCTGAGCCCGAGACCCCGGTGACCGCCGTAAACCGGCCGAGCGGCACGTCGACGTCGAGGCCGTCGAGGTTGTGGTGACGCGCCGCGCGGACGCGTAAGGCGCCCATGTCGTCGGTGCGGCGCACAGACGGCATCGGGACCTGCATCTCGCCGCTGAGGTAGCGTCCCGTCATTGAGCCGGGATCGGCCTTGACCTCTGCCGGCGTCCCGGCCGCAACGATCCTGCCGCCGTGCACGCCCGCCTCAGGGCCGACGTCAACGAGGAAATCGCTGCGCTCCATCGTCTCCTCGTCGTGCTCGACGACCACGACCGTATTGCCGCGATCGCGGAGCGCCTCGAGGGTCTTAAGCAGGCGCTGCTGATCGCGCGCGTGCAAGCCGATGCTCGGCTCGTCCAAGACATACAGGATGCCTCGCAGACCCGCGCCGACCTGCGCCGCGAGCCGGATCCTCTGGGACTCACCCCCCGAGAGCGTCGCCGCACGACGCGCCAAGGTCAGGTATCCGAGGCCGACGTCAGCGAGGAACGTCAGCCGCCGGGCGATCTCCTTGAGGATGTCTCTGCCAATGCGGAGCTCGTTGCCCTCAAGCTTCACGTCGCGGACCCACGCGAGCGCGTCATCCACCGACATCTCGAGAACCTCAGGCAGCGACCGCCCCGTGAAGGTCACAGCCCGGGCCGGGGCGCAAATCCGGGAACCGCCGCACGCGGCGCAGGGAGTCGACGCGCGGAAGCGGTCGAGGTGACGAGCCCGAGAGGGGCGGTAGACCTTCTCCAGGTGCCCGAGCACGCCAGGGAATGCGATCTTCTCCCGACCCGACGTCGCGAACGTCGCGGTCTTGCGCTGCCACTTGAAGTCGAATTTCTTCTTGCCCGAACCGTGGAGGACGACCTTCTGCGCACGCTTGGGCAACTTGCACCACGGCCGATCCACGTCGCCCCCGAACGCCTCAAGGACGCTCTGCAGGTGATCGAGCGTCAACCTCCCGTAGACAAGCCGGCCCTCGTCGTTGAAGACGTGCAGCGCGCCATCTCGCAGCGACTTGGCGGGGTCACGGACCAGCAGCTCGGGCGCGAAGCCGAATGTCTCGCCGATGCCGTCGCACTCGGAGCACGCGCCCAGCGGGCTGTTGAAGGAGAACAGGCGCGGCTCCATCTCAGGGAGCGCGCCGTGACCGTTGGGGCACGCGCGCCGCGTGGAGAACAGCCGGTCCTTGCGACCCGCGCTGTCCACCAGCGCGCACAGCCCATCGCCGAGCTGCACGGCCTGCTCGACCGCGTCCGCGATACGTGAGCGCGCCGACGGCTTGATGGTGAGACGGTCCACCACCAACTCGATCGTGTGGTAGACGTAGCGGGCGAGCTTGATGTCTTCATCAAGGCGACGCACCTCGCCGTCGATCCGCGCGCGCACGAACCCCTTCTGGGCCCACTCCGCGAGCTCCTTGCGGTATTCGCCCTTGCGCTCGCGAACGACGGGAGCCAGCAGCATGGCCGCCTCGCCCTCGTGCTCGTCCAGGATCGCGTCCACGATGCGATCCGGCGACCACGACTCGATCGCGGCGCCGCACTCCGGGCAGCTCGGGTCGCCGAGGCGTGACCAACAGAGGCGCAGGAAGTCCATCACCTCGGTGAGCGTGCCCACGGTCGAGCGCGCCGAGTGGCTGGTCGACTTCTGGTCGATCGAGACCGTCGGCGAGAGCCCCTCGACGTGGTCGACCTTGGGCTTCTCCATCCTCCCGAGGAACTGCCGCGCGTAGCTGCTCAGGCTCTCGAGGAAGCGACGCTGCCCCTCCTGGTAGATGGTGTGGTAAGCCAGGCTCGACTTGCCGGACCCCGACACCCCGGTGAACGTGGTCAGGGTGTCCCTGGGAAACGCCAGGTCGACGCCCTTCAAGTTGTGCTCACGCGCGCCGCGGACGAGCACTTGCTGCGTCGCCTCTCCTGCGGGAGCGCGGCGCCGAGCCGGCTTTTTCGAGTTTTTGGCCAAGTTGCGAACCCCGCAGCATAGCGACAGGTGGCGAGTTGGCCAGCGCCACAGCGGCCCGCAGCCGCGGCTTCGCTGGGTCGTCGCCGTGACCACTTTGGCCGGCGGGACATGCGTCACCCGGCCGCCGCGACCCCCGCTCCATCAACGGCTAGGCGCGCCGGCCGTGCCCCGTTGCCGCCGCCCGCCCGAGCGGACCCGAGCGCCGCCATCCGCGCTCCGAGCGGGTAAAGTAGCGCGCGATGACGTCCGACCCCGAACCTAGCTCCGACATCGACGACGACGAGGCCGGAGAGCCCGACATCCTGGTGGTTGTCCCGCTCAGCGATCACCACATGGGCACGCGCGCTGAGCAGGCGCGGATCCAGCGGTTCGCCGACGAGCTCGCGGCGGCCGTCACGGCAGCGGAGGCTGGCGACTTCGAGGGCGACGAGCTCGGCGGCGGAGAGTATGTCCTGTTCTTCTGTGGACCCGACCAGCAGCAGCTCGTCGGCATACTTCGGCCGCTCTTGCGACGAGATGCGATCGGCCGCACCGCGCACCTCGCGCGGCTCGTGCGAGGCGCGGACGGCGAGCCGCAGCGCGAACCGATGCAGCCGTGATCCGCTAACCCGCAGGCCGCCCAAGGAGCTCGCAGAGGTCGGCGTGGAGCGCGCCGTTGGTCGCGACGATCGAGTCGCCGAAGAGCCACTCGTCACCGCCGGCATAGTCTGAAACGCGACCGCCCGCCTCCCTCACGATGACCGCGCCTGCGGCGACGTCATAGGGCTGCAGGTAGCGCTCCCAATAGCCGTCGTAGGTCCCGGACGCGACGAGGCACAGGTCGAGCTCCGCGCTGCCAAGACGTCGCAGATCGCGGCATCGCGGCAGGACGCGCCCGATGCTCGCCGTGTTGTCGTCACGACCAAGCTCGTTGCGGTTGTACGAGAAACCGGTGGCCAGCAGCGCGTCCTCGAACGCGGCGGTCGACGACACCGAGAGTGCTCGCTCGCCCTTACCCCGACCAGACATACGAGCGCCTGCGCCTGAGAGCGCTGAGTATGTCTCACCCAGCGCGGGCGCGTGCACGACGCCGACGACCGGGACGCCGCGGTGCGCCAAGGCGATCGCGCAGCAGTAGAACGGCAACCCGTGCACAAAGTTGGTGGTGCCGTCCAGGGGATCGACGATCCAAAGCCACTCCGAGCCGCTGCTCGGCTCGCCCACGGTCGTCAACACGCCTTCCTCTGCGAGGATCGCGTGGTCAGGAAACGCGGCCTGCAATCCCTCTACGACGATCCGCTCGGCGGCGCGGTCGGCAGCCGTGACCAACTCTCGTCGTACACCCTTGGACTCGAAGGATACCTCGGCGCCCCGTCGGCGCAGCAGCTCCGCGCCAGCGAGGTGCGCCAGCCGCAGGGCTTCGTCCAAGCAGCGTTGCAGCTTCACCTCGCGCCCTTCATGCCGGCGATCGCTGCCACGATCCGCTCTTGGATCTTCTTGAGGTGCTTGTTGAGCCCGCTCACGCTGCGGTCGTAGTTCATCAAGATCGAGAACCAACGCGGCGAACCGTCCGCGGACTCCACGACGCCTGATAGAGACGACGCGCCGCGGATCCAGCCGGTCTTAGCGCGGACCTTCCCGACCAAGTCGCCGCCCAAGAAGCGCTTGCTCAAGGTGCCCGTCCTGCCTGCGATCGGCAGGCTCTCGACCATCGCCGCGCCCAGGCCCCGTTGTTCCAGCTCGTACATCGCGACCACGAGCAACCCTGGTGTGACACGGTTCTCGCGTGAGAGGCCGGAGCCGTCTGCGATCACGACGCCCTCAGGCACTCGACCGACGAGCGCTTCGATACCGCTTCGGAGCGCCTGCCGACCGCCGGCCAAGCTCCCCGACCCCAGGGACTCCGCGCCGAAAACCCGAAGACACTGCTCGGCGTCGAAGTTCGAGGAGTCCTCCAGCATGCGCCGCACGGCCGGCAACAAAGAGGAGCGGTGCCTGAACACCACGCCGAGATTCGACGCGCTGCCCTTCGCGCCCAATCGCACGCCTGCTTGCGCGAGGCGGTGAACCAGCACGTCGCGATACCAGCGTGACGGGTCCTTCATCGACGTCTTGATCGTCACGCGCGGCGACTTCCGATAGAACTTGCCGCGCACCCGGATCGCGCCGCCCTCGTCGATCGCGCCGTAGGTCGCTCCCTTTCGAACCCCGACCTCACGGACGGCGCCGCGGATTTCGTAGCCCGCGTCAGGCGCGACGAGTGAGACTCGCGCGTTGCTACCGCCGCTCGCTTTGATCCCTACGACGAAGGTGCCCTGCTGCAACACGAAGGGGCCCGTCGGCGCGCAGTAGTATGCATACAGTTGATCCTGCGGCCAGGTGTCGGGACGCGCGGGGCCTGTGAAGGTGCCGGCGTCGAGTGCAACTCCTCGGAGCGAGTCCAAGCCGCGACGCCGCAGCCGCTCCGCGAGCGCCGCGAACACCTTCGCCGGGTCATCGGGATCACCGGCGATCCAGTTCGGGTCCGCGCTCGCTTTCACGACCAGCACGCCGTCCTCGACGAGGAAGTCCGTGACGAAGTCGTAGTCCACGCCGAGCCCGCTCAACACCACCGCCGCGGTGAGCAACTTCATGTTGCTGGCCGGCGCGAAGGCTTCGCCTGCGCGATGCCTGTAGAGGATGTTCGCCTCGTTGTCACAAACGGCGACGCCGGTCCTCACGCTGCGCGCTTCAGCGTCCTGGACCGCGCGAACGAGCGCGTCGCGCTGGCCGCAGACGGACGCCGTCAGGGTCGCGGCTATCGCCAGCACCCGGAACCAGCAGGCAGTCATGCCACCGGGATACAACAACGCGACGTGCATCGCCAGCGCGACGTCGCCACGAGCGCCTGCGTATCGCTACCTTTTGATCCATGACGGCTCTCACATCTGCGACCCTCGCGCTCGCCCTCCTGTCGCCGCAAGCACCCGCGCAACCCGTGAAAGCGTGGATCGTCTCCGGGGCCAACAACCACGACTGGAAGTGGACCACGCCGGAGATCCAGCGCACGCTGGAAGAGACCGGCCGGTTCCACGTCGAGGTGACCAACGACCCCGCGCGAGACCTCCCCTCAGCCGCGGAACGCCACGCCGCGGGCGCGCTCGACTTGCTCGTCCTCGACTACAACGGCCCCCGCTGGGGAGACGCGGCCGAAGCTGCTTTTCTGAAGGCGGTGCGCGCCGGATGCGGGGTCACCGTGATCCACGCCGCCAACAACGCGTTCAACGGCTGGGACGAATACGAGGTCCTCGTCGGGCTGCTGTGGCGCCGCGGCACCGGACACGGCCGCTACCACGCGTTCGACGTCCACGTCGTCGACCACAACCACCCGATCACGCGCGGCGTCGCCGACCTGAGGCTACACCCCGACGAGCTCTACCACCGACTGGTGCATAAGCAGGGCGCGGAATACCGGGTCCTAATGAGCGCGCACAGCGCCCCCGAGACAGGCGGCACCGGTCGGCACGAGCCGATGGCGACCGTAAGCACCTATGGCAAGGGGCGCGTCTTCCACACACCACTTGGGCACGTTTGGCGCAACAACATACCTTCGCACGCGACCTGGCAGGACCCCCAGCTGCGATCGCTGGTCGCGCGCGGCTGCGAGTGGGCCGCGACAGGCGCGGTCACGCTTTCCCCGACGCCGCTGAACCGGCTGTCGGCTGCTGAGCAAGCGGACGGGTTTACGCTGCTGTTCGACGGACGCACCATCGAACACTGGACCGCCTTCAAGGCCGACACGTTACCCGAACAAGGATGGGTGGTGCGTGACGCAGCCATCGTGCACGAGGCGCGGGGAGGCGGCGGCGACCTCGTCTCGCGCGAGCTCTACGGCGCGTTTGATTTCCGATTTTCGTTCCGACTCGCCGCCAACGCCAACTCCGGCGTCATGTGGCACGTCACCGACGCCGGGGGAGCGACGTATTACAGCGGACCCGAGTTCCAGCTGCTCGACGCCACATCTCGCAAGCCGAGCGCCAAGCACGCGGTCGGGGCGCTCTATGATTTGGTCCCGACGAAAGGCGCGAGGGCGCGCGCCGCCGGGCGGTGGAACGAGGCACGTATCGTCGTGCGCGATGGCAGGCTGCAGCACTACCTCAACGGCGACAAGGTCGTCGACTGCCCGTGCTCAGGTCCCGAGTGGGAGCAGATGATCGCGAACAGCAAGTTTCGCAACTGGCCGTTCGGCGCCGCGTCCGCTGGCCGCCTCGCGCTCCAAGACCACGGCGACGAGGTCGCCTTCCGCAACCTCCGCATACGCAGGCTCGATCAGCAAAAATAAATCGAGCGACGCGGCCGCTCCGTCAGTATCCGACGACGCCTTGCACGCGGTTGCTCATGGTTAAACCGAGCGGATTTGACAGGTCGAGCACCGCCACTTGGCTCCACAGCTGAGTGCCGAGCAGCGACGACCTTCCGGGCACGTGGATCGTCCAGCTGGCCTCACCGACGGTGGTCGCGAGCCGGAAGAGCACGTCGGCTGGCACGACCTCAAGCGCGCACCCTGGCGCGCCCAGCGGCGTCAGGTCCAAATACTGACCCTGCAGCCCTATGAGGTGAAAGCAATAACCAAGGCTGCCGAGCCCGCTGCCCGTCACGCTGTAGCTGGACCCTAGACGCGGCTGTTCACGCACGAGCGGCGCGCCGGGACCGAACTGCGTCGTCGCGAGCGAGAGAGACCGCCCGCCGCAACCGCCAGGTGACACGCTGCCCGTGGCCAGGGTCTCGAGCCTCAGGTCCAAGAAGTAGCCGCCCGCTTGGCTGCCTTTGGCACCTCGGACGGCGACTTGATACGTGCCGGCGCCGAGACGCGCGTCGACAGTGACGTCCCAAACGCCAGGCTCAGTGCAGTAAAATGGACCGGCCAAAGCATTGGGCGGCGTCGCAGCGTCGAAGAGATAGACGACAGGGTCATCCGCGGCGCTGCTGCCGAAGTTCGCGGTCGCCGACAACGCAACCGTCAACAGGCTCTCGCTTGGCACGAGCACGCGCCAGAAATCCCAGTCACCGTCCACGCCCGCAGCCGTGAGGTTCCCGACTCCACGGACGGGAGCCGACACGATGGTCGGCGAACCACCCGCACGCGGGTCATTGGGCTCCGGCGCCTCGGCGGCGCCGGCGCCGGGGGTCAACCCAGCCGCGCGCGGCAGGCAGCTGATGTCGAGCTGGTAGCTCCCTGGGACCGCGTTGGCGCCCGCCGCGACCGCCACGTAGTAGAGACCCGGCGGCAGCGCCCGCGCCGAGAGCTCCGAATACCAACCCGACTGAACGGCCGCGTCGCTCTGTCGCAGCGGGCCTCCGGATCCGTCCAACAAGGTCACCACCGTATCGCGGCAACCGACGCCGCTGCCGGGGCTGGTCACCAGCACAAGGTCGGACACGGTCGACAGCACGACGCGAAACCAGTCTTCGTCGCTGGTAGTGGACAGCGCTCCTACGACCTCGTTGCCGCAGGCCACGCCGGTCGCGGTCACGGCCGAAGCGTTGGGCTCCGGCGCCTCGTTCACGCGCTGCGCCGCCAGCAGCGAGGCGAGCAAAGTCGAGGTGCACAGCAGACGAAGATCCATACGCACTCAAATCATACCCGATCTGCTCAGCGCCGTTTCCGCGGCCGAGCCATCAGCAGTCGCCGCCCCGGATCGATGTCGAAATCGGCGGTCGAGACGTCAATCGATCCCTTGCCCGTGTCCATACGCGCGCGCACCTCGACGCCCCCAACGCTGACCGGGACCGACAGAGGAAACGGCAGGCCGTCGGGCACCTGCCACTCGAGCTCCAGCTTGCCGCCGACCACTGCGTAGACGAGGCGGGGCAATGCCGCCCGTCGCACGTAGACCTCGAAGAACCATCCGAGGTCCTCGCCGGCGACCTCATGGACCAGCCGCACAAACTCCTCGGTGTCCACGAAGCGGACCTGACCGCCGTCCGTCTGGCGCCGGGCCGCCGGCGTCGGGTAGGCAAAGCGGCGTAAGACCTCGAAGAACACCTCGTCGCCGAGCACATAGCGCAGCGTGTGCAGGACAAGGCTCCCCTTGTAGGCGATGTCGTTGCCGTCGAGGTCGACTTCGCTCGTGCTGAGTTCGCGGCGCGGCGCGAGCGGCGCCTTGTTGACGGTGCGGTGCCGGTGCAGCTCAGCGTCATAAGCCCGCCGCCCAAACCGGATCTCTCGATAAAGCGGCTGCATATAGGTCGCGAAGGCCTCATGCAGCCATGCGTCCTGCCACCCTCTACACGTCACCAAGTTGCCCCACCATTCGTGGGCGAGTTCGTGGTTGTGGCGCTGGTCGTATTGCTCATCCCGGAAGCCGTTGCCGTAACCGAGCATCGTCTGGTTCGGGCCTCCTACGTGCGGGGTCTCTGCGAGCCCGTATTTCTCGCCGCGAAACGGAAACGGCCCCAGGACGCGCTCGAAGACAGCGACGTGGTCCAAGAACGTGCGCATGCATCGCTTCGCCTTCCGCTCGCTGCCGGGCAGGACATACAGCGCGACCGGCATCTGAGTGCCGTCGACGCAGGTGAACGTGTCCTTGAGCAGGACGTAAGGCGCGATGTTCAGCGCGACGCAGTGGTTCGCGATCGGCGAGGTCGTGCGCCAATGGAACGTGGTCCGACCTGCAGTCGTTATCGGCCGCCCCTGCAGGGACCCGTTGGAAGCGCAAACCAGCCCCGCGGGCACCGTGCAGCGCAGGTCAAAGCCGTCGGGCTTGTCGGAAGGATGATCCTTACATGGCCACCACAAGTCCGCGCCAACCGCTCGACACCGCGTCGAGATCCACGGCTCCCCCGATTTGGTCTTCGACCAGGTGATCCCATCCTCGGTCGGTGACTTCGCGGCCAGCGGCGCGCCAGCGTAGAGCACGCGGACATCAAACAAGGCACCAGCAGAGAGCGGGGACGATGGCCGAATGACGATCCTGCCGGCGCGGAATTCATAAGAGACTCCGAGCCCGTCGAGCTCGACCGCGTCGACCTTGAAACAGTCGTCCAGATCCATGGCGAGCGCGCGACATTCGGTGAGCGCCTCAGCGCGCATAATCAGGGATCCCACGATCGCCTGGGCCGCGGGGTCGACGTCAACAGACAGCTCGTAACGGCGGACGTCGTAGCAAGCCTGGTCTGCACGCAGAACGCCGCCGGAGAAGTTGGCTGGGCGGCCCCGCGCTTGCGCGAACAGCGGCGCGGCCACGAGCACCGCCGCGATCAGCGCACGAGTGATCATGTCTACGATGGTAGACACGCAGCCCGCGAGGCCTCGACATTTTGATATGCCTTGCTTAGGTATCTTGGCTGTTGGCAGCGCTCGCAACTGTGACAGATCGAGCAGACGTGTCGACCGCCGAGCACGCTGAACGCGCGAACAACGAGGCCCGCCACACCGACCATCATCCACGCATCCATGAGAGTAGCTATCAACGGCTTAGGCCGCGTTGGTCGACTGTTCCTGCGCGCAGCGCTCCCTGCGGGCATCGAGGTCACCATCCTCAACGAGCCCAACGGCGACCTCGACGGGCTGGCGCTGGGCGTAGAGTTCGACTCCGTGCAGGGTCGCTACCCGCACGCGGTCCGCAGCTGCGATCGGGGGATCACCGTGGGCGACCACAGGATCGACGTCGTGCAGATCCCGAGGTTCGAGGAGCTAGACTGGGCCGCGCACGGCGTCGACCTGGTCGTCGACTGCAGCGGCAAAGCCAAACAGCTCGAGCGCGCGTCGGTGCACCTGGAGCGGGGCGCGCAAAAGGTGTTGGTGAGCAACCCCGTCGCCGGCGTCCCGAACGTCGTCTACGGCGTTAACCATGCCAAGGTCGACTTCGGCGCCCACCCCGTGGTGACGGCGGCCTCGTGCACGACCAACTGCCTCGCACCGGTCGTGCGCGTGCTGCACGACGCGGTCGGCATCGAGCGGGGCGCCGTGACGACGCTGCACGCCCCGACGAACACGCAGGTCGTCGTCGACCGACCACACGACGACCCGCGCCGCGCGCGCTCCGCTCTGCTCAACCTCATCCCGACGTCGACCAACTCAGCGACAGCTGTGACGCTGATCGTCCCGGAATTGGCAGGCAAGCTCGACAGCGTCGCGGTGCGCGTTCCTGTGCTCAACGCGTCGCTGACGGACTGCACCTTCCACATGCAGCGCGACACGACAGTGGAAGAGGTCCTGACCGCGCTCCGCGCCGCCGCTGACGGCCCCCTCGCTGGCGTGCTGGGAGTCGAGGACCGCCCGCTCGTGAGCGCCGACTTCGCCCGGGACCCGCGCAGCGGCGTCGTCGACGCAGGCTGCACACGCGTCGTCGACGGCCGCATCGTCAAGGTGATGATTTGGTACGACAACGAGTGGGGTTACGTGAACCGCATGAAGGACCTCGCCTTGTGCATCGCCGACGCGTATCGATGAGCGATCGGCGTCAACTGCGCGCATACCTACTGGTAACGCTCTGCTACTGGGTGTTCACGCTCAGCGATGGAGCGCTGCGCATGATCGTCTTGCTGCACCTGCACGATCAGGGCGAGACCGCGTGGGGCCTCGCCTTGATCCTGCTCCCCTATGAAGCAGCCGGCATCGCCACCAACCTGCTCGGCGGCTTCCTCGGCGCCCGATACGGCCTCAAGCGAACCTTGCTGCTCGGCCTGCTCCTACAGGCGGCGGCCTGCGGGATGCTCGCCGCAGACGCTGCGGGCCTGACCCTGACGTTCGTCGCCGCGACCCAGGTGCTGTCTGGGATCGCCAAGGACTTCGCCAAGACGAGCGCGAAGAGCTACGTCAAGGTGCTGCAGCCGCGTGGCGGGGCGACGGCGCTCTATCGCTGGGTCGCCTGGTTGACCGGCGGCAAGAACACGATGAAGGGTGTCGGGTTCTTCCTCGGCGGCGCCCTGTTAGCCAGCTGTGGCTTCGAAGCAGTGAACGCCGTCCTCGCGCTGCTGCTGCTGTTCATCGCGGTCGTGGCGGCGACGACGCTGCCAAAGATGCCCGGCGCCGCTGCGTCGTCGCTGGCGGAGGTCGTGCGCCAGGACGCCCCGACGTGGTGGCTGAGCGCGGCGAGGGTGTTCCTGTTCGGCTCCAGAGACGCGTGGTTCACGGTCGCGCTGCCGCTGTTCCTCGTCTCCTGCGGATGGACCCCGTGGAGCGTCGGGGCCGCCCTCGCCGTGTGGGTCGCAGGCTACGGGCTGATCCAGGCCGCCGCTCCTCACGTAACGCGCCCGGCCAACGCGAGGGCCGGCGCGGCCGCTGTGATCCGCTGGAGCGGCGCCCTGCTGCTGCCGCTCGCCCCGCTAGCGATCGCGCTCCCCAGGACGCAGGCAGCCGTGCCGCTGTTGCTCTGCGGGCTGTGCGCGTACGGCGCTGTCTTCGCCGTCACCAGCAGCCTGCACAGCTGGCTGGTGGTCGGGATGCACGACGATGGGCGCAGCGTCGAGCGGGTCGGCTTCTACTACGCCGCCAACGCGGTCGGGCGGCTCGCTGGAACCGCGTGCTCTGGCTGGCTCTTCGCGGCTGCGGCGCTGCCAGAAACCGGCCTCGCGGCGTGCATCGCCGCCTCTTGCGTCGCGGTCGCGGGCGCGACGGCGTGCGCCGTGCCGCTGCGCCGCGCGCTGCCCTGAGCGGACAGCTGGGCGGGTAACCGCGAACCGCAGGACACGTCCGGACTCAGCCGCTGCAAACGAGGCGCTGAACGAGGTCGTATGGGAGGTTGCCGCCGCAGACCACGATGGCGACCCCGCCGTCGCGACGCGCGTCGTCCGCGCGGCACGCGGCGATCGCGACACCCACCGCGCCTTCGACCAACATGTGCTGATGCACAAGCGCGTCGCGCATCGCTTGCTCGATCGCGTCTTCTCCGACGTCGACGAAGCGGTCCACCAACTCGCGGCACCACGAGAACGTAACCGCGCCTTCTTCGACGCCGCCCGCCGTGCTATCCGACCACGTCGGACCACACGGGACCTCGAACAACTCGCCGCGCCGAACGCACTCCGCCATCGCGGCCGAAGCGATCGGCGAGCAGCCAACGAACTCGGCGCCAGGGTGACGCGCCTTTCCGTAGGCCGCCATGCCCGAGATCAACCCTCCGCCGCCTACAGCGACGTAGACCGTGCCCACCTCTGGCCAGACAGCGCCGATTTCGCGCATGACGGTACCCTGGCCCGCGACCACCGTCGCGTCGTTGTAGGGGGATACGTACGCGCGTCCCGTCGCATCTGCCACCTCACGAGCGCGTCGCTCGGTGACCACGCAGTCGTCACCGAACACCTCGACGCGGGCGCCGTAGCGCTCGATCGCTTCGCGCTTCTTGATCGGAGTCGTGGTCGGGACATAAACCTCCGCTGCGATCCCGAGCTTCTGCGCCGCAGCCGCCACGCCTAAGCCATGGTTCCCCGATGACGCAGCCACAACGCCGCGGGCGCGGCCGTCGTCGTCCAACTGCAGCAGCGCGTGCGTCGCCCCGCGGAGCTTGAAGGAGCCCGTGTCTTGGATGTTCTCCAGCTTCCAGCGGACCTCGACGCCAAGCTCGTCCGAGAGCCAAGGACAGGCCACCAGCGGCGTCTCCACCACCTGCCCCTCGAGCAGGCGCGCTGCAGCCGCGACGCGCTCGGCCAGCTCGGCCGGCTCGCACGACTCAACCATCTTCGCCGCCGAGCCGAATCTCCCGCGCGAAGCTGCGAAGCTGGACGGAGGCGCCCGCCGGCACGCGGATCCGCGCGCCCGACCACCGCACCTCCGTGTCCGCGAACGCGCGGCACGTCGCCTGCAGGCCGTCACGCTGCACCCGCGCGTCACCGCTGACGAGCCCAGCGTCCGTCGGCGTGGCCGGCGCGGTAAGGAACATCGTCACGCGCTGGCCGGGGCCGATCTGGCTGGTGCCGAGTGCATGCTTCCAGGTAACAGCAGCACCGCCATAGTTCGTGATGGTCGCGCGCCCGCCGTAGCACGAGGGCTCGTCGACCCGCAGGATCTCTACGAAAGCGGGGCGAGTCGAGATCGGCAAAGCCGCGCCTCCAAACAGCGCAGCGAGCGCCGATACGCCTTCGCCGAGGCTCGTCGATGGGGCCATTTCGAGGCTGCTGCCGTCAGGCAGCTGGAGCGTGTGGGCCCGGCCCATCGCGCGCAGCCGCAAGAAGGAGACCTTATCCAACGCGAGCGAGACCATCTGCTCGTCGAGCCCTAGGACGCGGAGCGAGGTTATACCCTTAGCCTCTAGCCGCGTGCTCTGGTGGAACAACACCTCAAACGATCCATTACGCCGCAGCTCCGCCGCCCCGCCGACGGGCAAGCTCGCGAATGCGTCGTATGAAAGCGATGGGACGAACGGCGCTTCCGGCGCGCTTCGCCACCAGACGCGCCCGTGCTGGGCGATCAAGAGCCCTACGTTGACCTCATAGGGCAACGGCTTGCGGGCGCGCAGGCGCACCCACGCAGGCCACCCGTTGGGCTCTGGCTCAGCCGCCG
>NYVR01000132.1 GCA_002684655.1 Planctomycetota bacterium
CGACGCTCTTGGCGAGTTCCGCTGCGTAGAGGACTGCGGGAACATCCGTGGCGACGAGCGCGTCGTCCTTGAGGCTCCAAACGACGTCGCTGAAACCGCCCGCAGGGACGTTGCCCTGCAGGTAGCCTTGCGACTGGGCCAGCATCATCGTGACCGCGTCACCGCCGGCGCCCAGTCTCCCGACGAACCGCTTGGCGATCGTGGCGATGTTGGCGCGAGCGTCGTCCGCCAGATACTTCATCATCGGCAGCGCGCGCGCGTCGCCGATCAAGTTGAGGGCCGCGGCTGCGTTTTGGACGGCCAGGTCGTTGCTGCTCTTCAGCGCCTCGATCAGCGGCAGAACCGCGACCGAGTGGAGCATGGAGCATACGCTGATGGCGTGCACCTGGCTGGCGGGCGCGTCGGGGTCTCCGAGCTTGGTGAGCAGGGCTGGCACCGCGAACTCGCCGTGATCGGAGATCAACTTGTTGATCGCCTCGCGGCGCACGCCGTAGGCGTTGTCCGCGTCGGTGGCCGTGTCCACGAGTCCTTGGATCGCCTCGGCGTCGCGGGAGCGGTCACGGGCGATCGTCTTGGCCCGGTCCAGGATCGAGCGAGCGATCTTCTGAACCTCGCCTGGCTGGGTCATCAGCATGTACCACTCGTCTTGGGAGACCGACGCGTACAGCTCATGCGCCTCTTCATTGGACGGGTCGCCCGACAAGATCTCCTGCATCATGGCCAGGGCCTCGTCCTTCTTGTTGACGCGCAGCAGGGTGACGGCCTCCTGCAGCGCGTTCTGAGCCAGGGCCGTGCCGCCGACGACGAGGGCGACGGCTGCAGCCAGGAGAGACTGACGGAACGAACGGACCATGAGAGCGGACTCCTTAGGAGATTCGGATGCGGTAGGGGTCTTGTGAGGGCTCGGACGAGCGGTTGCGGCGCGCAGGGCGTTGGGACGGTTCTCGCCGAAACCCCCTGACCGCCACATGTGGGTCGGAAAGGACTGTCGAATGCTATGTTCCGACACTTTGCCGTCAAGTAGACGGACCCGCAGGTCCTCGATCTCTAGGGAGCTTTTCCACCCCTGCATGGAACACCCCGCGCTGCATACGGTTGCCCGAGCCGCGGGGATCCGCCCTCACCCGCTTTGCAAAGGCCAGCGCGCCTTCGCCGGCGAAGCCTCCGCGGCGCCGCTCTCCCTGCCACCCACCTACGAACGACGCTGACACGATCACCGCAGGCCGCTACAACGGACGGCGATGACGAAAGCAGCCACTGTGCTGATCGTGGACGACCACCGCGCGGTGCGCGAGGAGCTCGCCTTCGCCCTGCAATTCGACGGGTGGACCACGGTCGAAGCCGAGGACGGCCCCGGCGGTCTCGAACGAGCCCAGGAGCCCGACGTAGACCTCGTGCTCTTAGACGTGAAGCTGCCTGGCATGGACGGCCTCGAGGTGCTGCAAAAGCTGAAAGAACAGCGGCCCGACCTGCCAGTTGTGATGATCTCAGGCCACGGCGACCTCGACACGGCGGTGCTCGCGGTCCGGCGCGGCGCGTACGACTTCCTGCAGAAACCGTTCGAATCCGACCGGGTGCTGCTCTCGATCAAAAATGCCCTGCGCACCTGCAGGCTGCAGAGCGAGAACGAGGCGCTGCGAGAGGTCATCCAATCCGAGCACCACCTGCTCGGGACCAGCGACACCATCGAAGCCGTGCGGTCCACCATCCAAAAAGTCGCCCCGACCGAGGTGGCCGTGTTGATCACTGGCGACAACGGCACAGGCAAGGAACTGGTCGCTCGGCAACTGCACCTCCAAAGTAAGCGGAGCGAGGGACCGTTTTTGGCGGTCAACTGCGCGGCGATCCCCGAAGACCTCGCCGAGAGCGAGCTGTTCGGACATGAGAAAGGCGCGTTCACCGGCGCCGACAACGCCCGAGCCGGCGCGTTCGAGCTCGCCGACGGCGGCACCCTGTTCCTGGACGAGGTCGGGGACATGCCGCTGCCGATGCAAGCCAAGCTGCTGCGGGCCCTCCAGGAGCGCGTGGTCCAGCGACTCGGCGCCCAAGCGACAACCGAGGTCGACGTGCGCATCCTCGCGGCGACCAACCAAGACCTCGAAGCGATGGTCTCCGAGAAGGCCTTCCGCGAAGACCTCTACTACCGCCTGCACGTCGTGCGGATCCACCTCCCCCCGCTGAGGGAGCGGCCAGACGACGTCGCCGCGCTGGCGGACCACTTCCTCGCGGCGGCCACAAAGCGCAATGGTCTCAGCTCACGCCGGCTGCACACGAGCGCCTACGAGTGGCTGCGGCGACAACCCTGGCCGGGCAACGTGCGCCAGCTCAAGAACGCGCTGGAGGGCGCCGCGGTCCTCTCGGACGGCCCCGAGCTGCGGGCCGCCGACCTCGAAGGCGCGGCGACGCCCGCGGCGACGCGAAGAGCCGCCGACGGCGAGCCCGACTGGTTCGCGTATGCGCGACTTGAGGACTTCCGCGCGGCGACCGAGAAGGAGTTCTTGAGGCGCAAGCTGTTGGAGTTCGGCGGCAACATCAAGAAGACCGCCGAGAACATCGAGCTCCAGCGCAGCAACCTCTACAAGAAGCTCGACCGCTACGATCTAAAGTAGCTACGGCGAGCGTCTTCTTAGGGCGTCCTCAGCACGGACGCTCGTCGGGCGCGCTCGTCAGGCGCGCCGGGCCAGCACTACCGCGTTGGCGGCCGCGGCGCTCTCGGACGCATTCATCGCGCCCAAACATGAGCGCCGCTGCCGGGGCCTACTCGGCGCTCAAGGGGAGCTTGATCTGCTGTCCGATCTTCAGGCTGTCGGCGTTGAGGCCCGGGTTGAGCTGTTCGACGGATTTGCGCGCGCGGAAATGTTTATCCCCGAACCGCTTCCTGAGGATCGGCTCCAGCATGTCACCGGGCTTCACCGTGTAGATTTCGAAGCGGGCCTGGGCCGGCGTGACGACGGCAACGTCGCCAAGCGGCGCCGCCGGGATGGCGACAGCCGCGTCCGGAGCGCCACGCTCGATCCGCGGCGTCGCAAAGTTCGGCTGCGAGGCGGAGGCTGGGGACGGCTGACCGGTTGGCTGCCCCGCGACGGTCGCGGCGCCCTGGCCTGCGACCAGCAGCGTTGGCTTCGCCTCTGCCTCGAGACGCGCCAGCAGTTGCTCATCGGAGGCGACCATAGGCACAAACAGCTTTTGGCCCGCGCGAAGGTCGGTGGTCGACTCGTTGCAGCACTTGATCTCGTCGACGAAGTCTACGTCGAGACACCAGCGCGTCGCGATCTTGTGCCAGCTGTCATTGGGCTTCACTTCGACGCGGCGGAAGCCGTGTTCGAGCGTGTATGCCCCGATCTTTTGCATGACCTGGGCCTCAGCAGACGGCGCCTTGATTCGCAGGGGCTGCTCGACCTTGGTCGCCGCGGGGCCGCTGATGCCGGTGACCGAGACGACTTGCTCTGCTTCGCCAGCTTCGGCCTCAGGCGTCTTGCTGGCGCCGTTGAGGATGTCGTTCAGGCTCGTGCCGCCCGTCGCTCGCGACTGCTCCGGGGTCGTTGGGGTGTCGCCGAAGACGATGGCGATCACAAGGATCAACGCCAGAAACCCGCTGACCGCGTAGACCAAAAAACGCTCGTTCTGCTTCATGCTCCCTCCAGCCGGACATAGCCGGCTTCGGCTGTCGAACGTGAACGCGACTATGCGAGAGCCTCTCGCAGTTGACCGAGCCGCGGCCACACCCTCTGCCTCTTGCCTCTTCGAACCAGTGTGCGCTCCAGGGATGACCGCCCTGCAGCGAACGAAATCCTACGAGAATCGCGCTGCAAGTCCAAGCGCCCAAATGAGATCCTGCAACGCGGCCCGTCCTGCCGCGGGCGACATGTTAGCCGCCGAGGTCGACGTCGTTATCGACGGCGAACTGCTGCGCGTCTTCGTAGCCGGCGTCGGCGTGCCGAACGATGCCCATGCCAGGGTCGCAGGTGAAGACGCGCTGGATACGCGCAGCAGCTTCCTCGGTGCCGTCGGCGACCGTGACCTGGCCGGAGTGGATCGACTTGCCCATCCCCACGCCGCCGCCGTGGTGCAGCGAGACCCACGTCGCGCCCGATGCGACCGCGAGCATCCCGTTGAGCAACGGCCAGTCCGCGATCATGTCGGAGCCGTCCTTCATGGCCTCCGTCTCCCGGTAGGGCGACGCGACCGAGCCGCAGTCGAGGTGGTCACGACCGAACACGATCGGCGCGGAGATCTCGCCATTTTTGATCAGCTCGTTGACCGCGAGGCCGAACTTTGCGCGCTCCCCGTAGCCGAGCCAGAGGATGCGGGCGGGCAGCCCCTGCCAAGCGATCTTCTCCTGCGCCTTCTTGATCCAGGTGCACAGCGGCTCGTTGTCCTTAAACATCTCCAGCGCCAGCTCATCGGTGCGTTGGATGTCCTTGGGATCGCCGCTGAGCGCGACCCAGCGGAACGGACCGCGGCCGTGACAGAACAGCGGGCGGATGTATTCCGGAATGAATCCAGGGATCCGAAAGGCCTCGGCGACGCCATGGTCGCGCGCCTCCGTGCGCACGTTGTTGCCGTAGTCAAAGGTGATCGCGCCCTTTTCCTGCAGCTCAAGCATCAACGCGACGTGACGCGCGCAGGTGCGGCCAGACTCCGCCAAATACTGCTTCGGGTCCTGGTCGCGCAGCACGTTGGCTTGCTCGACCGACATCCCGTCCGGGATGTATCCGACCAGCATGTCGTGCGCAGAGGTTTGATCCGTAAGCATGTCGGGCACGACGCCCTCGTCGCGGATCGTCTCCAGCAGCTCTGTCGCGTTGCAACACACGCCGATCGACCACGCCTCTCCAGCGGCCGCTTTGGCCTGCGCTGCTGCGAGCGCCCGCTTCGGATCGTCGATGCGCTCGTCGAGGTATTTGGTCTCAAGACGCTTGTCGATGCGCCACCCCTCGACGTCGGCGGCGAGGCAGACGCCGCCGGCCATCGTGATCGCCAGCGGCTGCGCCCCCCCCATGCCGCCGAGCCCGGCCGTGACCACGAGTCGGCCCTTGAGGTCCGAGCCGTAGTGCTTCTTTGCGGCCGCCACGAAGGTCTCATAGGTCCCCTGCACGATTCCCTGGCTGCCGATGTAGATCCAGCTGCCGGCGGTCATCTGGCCGTACATGATCAGCCCGAGCTTGTCGAGGCGACGGAACTCGTCCCAGTTGGCCCAGTCGCCGACGAGGTTGCTGTTGGCGATCAACACGCGCGGCGCGTCCGCGTGCGACTTGAACACACCGACACACTTACCGGACTGGACCAACATCGTCTCGTCAGGTTGTAGGCGCCGCAGTGTCGCGAGGATCTTCTGCAGCGCCTCGGGGTTGCGAGCGGCCTTGCCGAGGCCGCCGTACACGATCAGGTTTTCGGGGTCCTCCGCGACCTCTGGGTCGAGGTTGTTCTGCACCATCCGGTAGACAGCTTCGATCTGCCAGTTCGCGCAGGTCAGCTGCGAGCCCCGCGGGGCGCGGCAGGTGGTTGAGGCCGTCGGCGTAGACGTGTCGTGTTCGGTCATGGTTGTAGCGTGACGTCGGATTTGGAGCGGCGCAAGCAGGGGCGCGCACATCGCTGGGACCACGTACGGTGCGCCGCTGGGGAGGCTTAAGACAGCGCGGCGGGCGCTTCCAGGTGCAAGCAGTAGATCCCCGCCCAACCGACCTTGCCGGACCGTTCAGACCGCGAGCGGGCCGACCTTTTTCTCGACCGACGCGACCAGCTTACCGTCTCGGACCGCGCGCTCAGCCGCGGCGAGGTCAGGCGCCAGGAAGCGGTCACCGTCGAGCGTAGGCACCCGGCGCCGCAGCGCCCGATACGCCGCGGCGACGCCAGCGCCCGGCTTGATCTTGGGCCCGAGGTCGATGCCCTGCGCCCCGCAGAGGAGCTCGATGCCGAGGACCTTGGCGGTGTTCGCGGCGACGCGGTCGGCGTGCCGCGCAGCCGTCACCCCCATCGAGACGTGGTCTTCCCGGTTTGCGCTGGTGGGCACCGTGTCGACGCTCGCCGGGTGCGCGAGCGTCTTGTTCTCGCTCGCCAAAGACGCCGCAACAACCTGCGGAATCATGAAGCCTGACTCCAGCCCAGGGTCCTTCGCGAGGAACGGTGGCAGCCCAGAGATGTCGGGGTTCACGAGCTGCTCGACTCGCCGCTCACTGATGTTCGCCAACGTGCTCACTGCGATCTTCACGAAGTCCATCGCTTGGCTGACAGGCTGCCCGTGAAAGTTGCCCGCAGAGATCACGTCGCCGCGGAAAACCAGCGGGTTATCCGTGACCGAGTTGGCCTCCGTGACGACGACGTCTAAGCCGTAGCGCACCCCGTCCTTGGCGGCGCCGTGCACCTGCGGGGAACACCGCAAGGAATAGGCATCCTGCACCCGGCCGCAGGCGCGCTGGCTCTCATCGACACCGCTGTCACCCAGCAGCGCCCGCATATTCGAAGCAGTCGCCATCTGCCCTTCATGCGGGCGCGCCTCGTGCACACGCGGATCGAACGGTCGGAGGCTGCCGCGCAGCGCCTCGACGGTCATGGCGCAGGCGATGTCGGCGACCCGGCAAAGCTGCATCGCCTCGTCCACCACGAGGCACCCGATCGCGGTCATGATTTGCGTGCCGTTGATTAAGGCCAAGCCCTCCTTCTCGGCGAGCTCGAGCGGGGCGCGGCCGAGTTTACGCAGCGCCGCCGCGCCGCTGATCACGCGGCCGCTGTGGTGGACCTCGCCGAACCCGATCAGCGGAAGCGCCATGTGGCTGAGCGGCGCGAGGTCCCCGCTTGCGCCCACCGAGCCCTGCGACGGGATGACAGGGATCATGTCCGCGTTCCAGAGCGCGAGCGCTTGGTCGATCAGCGCTCGACGCACGCCCGAGCTCCCCAACGCGAGGTTGTGGATGCGCAAGGCGAAGGCCAACCGACTCTGCTCGAGCGTCAACGGCTCGCCCACGCCGGTCGCGTGGCTGAGCAGCAAGTTCTGCTGCAGTTGACCGAGCTGCTCGTCGGCGATGCGCACCCCAGCGAGCTTCCCGAAGCCCGTGTTGATGCCATACATCGTCTCGCCTCTGCGGACCGCGCGGTCGACGATCGCGCGGCACCGGTCGACACCCTTCTTGCTGCGCTCCGTGAGCGCGACGCGATTCTTGGACCGGCTCAGCTCGACCAGCGTCGTGAGCGGGAGATCAGGTTCACCGAGCAGGATTCTTGCCACGCCCGAAGCTTCTCACTGGCGGCCCGCGCTGCCAAGAGCAGATCCTCTCGCGAGCGCCTGAAGGCGCACGCCGTTGCCCCTTGACGCGCTAAAGCGTCGTAGGCTCGAGCTGCAGCGGCGGAGCCGAGGGCACCAGGAAGAAGCGGCCGATCTCCACATCGAAGCGAGACCCGTCTTCCCGCTCGAACGTGTAGGAGCCCTCCATCGTGCCCCAAGAGGTCCTCAGCGGGCAGTAGCTGACGTAGCTGTAGCTCTCGTCAGCGCTCAGGTCTGGATACTCACCGACGACGCCGCGCCCGCGCACCTCTTCTCGGCCGCCGTCGGCGTCGACGATGACCCAGTGACGCGACAACAGCCGAGCCTGCTCCGCGCCGACGTTGGTCATCGTGATCTTGTAGCGGAACACAAAGCTCTGCTGTGGCTCCTCGCCGTGGTCGCGAAACTCTTGGGGGAGGATTTCCTGCGGCATGAATTCGGCCGCCGCGTGGATGCGGATGCCTTGCGTCGTCGTGTCCGAGTGCGGGCTGCTCATGGTCGGTCGAGTGGCGTTACCGTCCTGAAGAATAGAGGGGCCGTCGAGAAAAGCGAGACCCCCTTGTTGGCCGATTCCGGGGTGCAGTAGAGACAAATCACGCAGAATAAGCAGGCGAACCTTAGTGGCCGTGCGGGTCCGCGCCCTTCCGGAACGACAGCTTTGTGTCGGCAGCAGCGAGTTCGAGGACTGCTGAGGTGAGCGTCCCCGTCCACAGCGCCTGATCCAGACCATCGAGGATGCGGGCCTTCACGGTCACCGTCCCCGTGTTGGCATCGAGGACATAGCTCCCGCTCGCGTGCGAGTGCGTCCCGTCCGCCTGCGGCCGACCGTGCACCATCATTTTGTCACTCTCCGCGTCGAAGCTCAGCGTCATCGCCGGCGCGTCACCGGCGCGAACTTCGACCCAATTCCCCGCGAGCGGATTCTGTGAACCCTCGGAGCCGCACGAACAAATAATGATCAGAGCCAGGGTGGTGACCAGCAATTTCAGACGCTTCATGGTGCGCTGATTGTGTCGATGTTCGAAAGACTTGGAAGCGTCGTCCGCGCTGATTCCAGGAAAGCTACAGAGGTTCGCGCGCCCGCGGCGCCTTCGAGATGCGCTTGGCGCTACGTTGCTGGTATGCGCGAGGTCCGATGCTGATTCGTCACGACGTCCTGGAGAAAATCCGCGCGGGAGACGTGACCCTGCAGTTCCGCAAGTGGAAGCGCCCTACCGTGAAGGCCGCAGGCACCTTGCTCACCAAGATCGGACAGCTGGCGATCGAGGCCGTCGAAGCCGTCGAGGAGGCCGCCATCGACGACGAACAAGCTCGCAGCGCCGGCTACGCTGACGCCGACGCGCTGCGCAGCGAGCTCGCGGCGCGCGAAGGAGACCTCTACAAGGTGCAGCTGCGGCGTATCGGCGATGATCCGCGCGCCGCGCTGCGCGCGCAGATCCCCGAGGGCGCCGAACTTGATGCGCTCAAAGACAAGGTCGAGGCGTTCGACCGCCGCAGCAAGCGCGGCCCGTGGGCAGTCGACGCCATGCGCGCGATCGCGACGCGACCGGCGACGCGCGCAGGCGACCTCGCGACGGCCGCGGGCATGGAGCGCAAAGACTTCAAGTCGCGCGTGCGCAAGCTGAAAGCGTTGGGACTCACCGAGAGCCTCGCGATCGGTTACCAGCTCTCGCCGCGCGGCGCAGCGGTGCTGCGAGCGCTTGAGGGCTAGCTGATCAGCGACGGGGTCGCGTCCCGCGCAACGACGTGACCGCGCTCGTTCCTGTCCAGGCTGCACGCCGCAACCGAAGGATCGTGCGTGAAGAAGAGCCTGCCAGACCGTCGCTCCAGGTCGTCTAGCAGCGCTGCCTTCTCATCGATCAGCAGCTCGGGATAGCGGTCATAACCCATAGTGATCGCCCGGCGAACCCACGCGACGCCGGGAACGAGGTCCGCGCTGAAGACCAACGGACCATCGTCTGTCGCAAACTCGACCAACAACATGCCCGGCGTATGGCCGTCGCTGCGGTGAAAACGATAGGCGTCCCCCAAAACCTCGCTGCGGTCGCCCTGGACACACTCCATCCGGCCGGTTGCTGCGAGCAGATCCGGCAGCGCCGGGATGAAGCTCGCCCGGTCGCGGGCGTGCGGACGGCGCGCGCGCTGCAAAGCGTCCTCGCCCACGACGTAGCGAGCTCGGTCGAAGACGAGCGCCGGCTCGACGCCCTCGCGATAGGTCTCAAGCACCCCGCCGGCGTGGTCAAAGTGGAGGTGCGATAGCACCACCACGTCTACGTCTGATGGCGCGACGCCCAGCGCCGCGAGATTCTGGAGCAAGACGTGCTCGCCCTCCTGCACCCCAAACCGCGTCCTCATCTCTGGTGAGAAAAACGCGCCGATGCCTGCTTCGAAGAGGATCGTGCGCTGACCGTCACGAACGAGCAGGGACCGACACGCGAGCGCGATGCGGTTGTGCTCGTCTGGCGGAGCCCACTGCTGCCACATCGCCTTCGGCGCGTTGCCGAACATCGAACCCCCGTCGAGGCGCTGGGAGTTGCCCATCACCGAGTCGAGGCGGAGCTTCATCGAACAGGCTCCCGTCGCCGCTGCACGGCCATAGACCCAGCGATCCCGGCCGCCTCATACGACAGCGGGGAGACGCGGACGAGCGCGAGGGGGAACAGCTTGCAGGGCGTCCTGTACATGGGCTTCGCGCCAGCGAGATCTCGCGGCGTCGTCACCATAAGCGCCGCGATCAAGGAGGCGCACGGCTTCCTCGGAGCAACTCGCCGCGCCCGGCCTCGGCGGCGCCGCCGAGGCGACCGGTTTCTGGGAGTGTCACCCTGGCGATTGCGCCGGAACGCCCTAAGGGGCACGCTCGCACCATGACCGAAACGGATCGCCTCCACCCACCGGACCGGCTCGCAGCGCGGGTCGTCCCCTACTGGATCATTGGGGACAGCATCTCCTCGGTCGTCATGACGGCGCTCGCTTGGTTCCTCGGTCGCCCGTGGCTGGCAGACCACTGGGACAGCTGGTCTCCTGCTTGGGAGAACGCGCTGCTGAGCCTCTGCGTTATCGTCTTGGCCGCGGCCGCCCTGATCCCGCCTATCAACTACGCGAGGTGGCGCTACGGCTTCGTTGGTGACCTGCTGCTGATGCGCTACGGCATCCTATTCGTGGAAGAGCGCGCGGTGCCCGTCCGCCGCATGCAGCACGTGGATCTCTCGCGAGGCCCGATCGAGCGCTTGTTCGGCCTGGCGACCCTCGTCGTCTTCACGGCCGGCAACGAAGGCTCTGCGTTCCGCGTACCGGGCCTCCCGACTCACTTGGCCCAAGAGCTGCGCGATCGCATCGTGCAGATGCGCGGTGACGGACGACTCTGATCCGCCCCCCGAGATGCCTGAGACGGCACCGGTTCTAGACCCCGCGCCGGCAGCAACCCAGCGCGAGACGATCGTGCTCGCCAAGGGCCACCTGCACCCGGCGGTGCTGCTGCTGCGCTTGCTTGGCGCGCTGCGCCAGAACGCGGTCCCGCTGCTGCTGGGCATCGCGGTCGAGACGTGGTTCCTGGTCGCAGCGCTGGTGCTGTTCGTCGTCCAGCTGGGCTATGCGGTAGCGCGGTACCTAACGCTCGAATACACGCTCACGAACGAGGAGCTATGCATCCGCGAGGGTTTGTTGCACCGCCAGGAGCGCCGGATCCCGCTAGACCGGATCCAGGACCTCGGGTTCGAATCCACGCTGCTGAGGCGAGCGCTTGGCCTCGCCGTCGTGATGGTCGAGACCGCATCAGGCCGCGGCGTCGAAGCGAGGCTGGACGCGCTCTCGCGCAACGACGCCGAGCATCTTCGCGAGGTGCTGCTCGCCGCGCGCCCCGCGTCAGCGAAGCCGACCCAGGGTGACGTGATGACGGCGCCTGCTGCCGCAGCGCCGCGCCCGCCTGAGGTGGAGTGGATGGTGCACCGCAGCAGCACCATGGAGTTGCTGGTGCGCGGCGCTACCGATCTCAGGCTCGGCGCGTTCGCGGTGACCGGCTACGCCGCCTTCGAGCTCGCCGACCAGCTCGGGTTCGTGACCCAACTAGCGGGCATCGCGAGCGGCTTTCGGGAGTGGCTGCAGTCGTTGCCGCCGGCGCTGCTCTTTGGGGTCCTCGCCGGGCTGCTCTTCCTTGTCATGGCCTTCGGCGTGGTCACGTCGACGCTCGGCAACATCGTGCAGTTCCACGGCTTCACCTTGCGACTCCAAGGCGACGTGCTGCAACGCCGTTACGGGCTGCTTACGACGAGACAGAAGACGCTCCCGCGCGCGCGGGTCCAGCGGGTGACGCTGGAGCAAAACTGGCTCCGCAGGCTCCTCGGGTTCGCCGTGGTCAAGGCGGACTCTGCCGGAGGCAGCCGCAGCGACGGACAGGACACGACCGGCGGCTGGGACGTGATCGTTCCGATGACCCGATACACAACGGCCCAAACGATGCTGCCGGCCATGCTGCCAGGGATCGAGCATGAGACGTTTACGTGGCGGCCTGGGTCCCGCAAGTTGATCGCTCGCGCTACGATCCAGGGAGCCTTGCTCGCGCTGGTCGTAGGCGCGGCGTTTTGGTGGCGGCTCGGTCCGAACGCCTTTTGGGCCGCGCTGATCGTCCCGCTGTGGTCGATCCTGGGCGTGTTGACGTGGCGCAACCTGGGCTGGGCCCGCGGCGAGTCGTTCTTCGCGCTGCAACACGGCGTCATCGGCAAAAACTTCGCGTGCGTTCCTACAGCCAAAGTCCAGGCCGTCGTGACCCGCCAAAGCATCATCGGCCAACTGTTCGGGCTCGCCGACTTGACGGTCTACGTCGCCGGAGGCAGCCCGACCCGCATCCCGGACCTGACCCTCGGCGACGCGCGCGCGCTGCAGCGGGAGTTGGCGGGTCGCGCGGCCACGTCCGCGGCAGCCGACTGGTGACCGCGACCGCAGAATCGCTGCCACCAGTGGCCGCGGCGCGCCCCTATAAGGCGTGCAGGATGCGACGATCACGATCGGCTGCGGCATGGTGGAAGGGGTCGACGCCGTCCCCGTCGAGGTAGAAGCTACCGCGAGGCACTCCGGAGACGGGACCCCGCGGTTGCTAGGGCTCGTAGACACCTGCGTACGCGAGGCCTATCACCGCGTGATCCAGGCCTTCTCCGCGCTGGCGCTGCCCGCACCGCGCGGCGTGACGACGGTGAACTTCGCTCCAGCAGCACTGCGCAAGCGGGGCAGTGGCTTCGACCTGCCGCTCGCGCTCGCGCTCGCTGGCACCGCCGGTCTGTTCCCGCCCGAACGCGCGCGCGGCCTCTATGCGTTCGGCGAGGTCAGCCTGCGCGGCGCGATCCTTCCCGTCCGCGGCGCGATCAACGTCGCGCTCGCGGCGCGAGCGCAGAGCGCCTACGCCATGTTGTGCAGCCCTGCCGACGCGTCGGCGTGCGCGCTCATCGAAGGCCTGCCCCTGCACGGCGCAGCGACGCTCGCGGACGCCATCCTCTGGCTCGCTGGCCAACGCGAACTGACGACGACGAAGCCCGCCCAAGTCCCACCAGAGCGCGCGCCGAGCGCCCCCGACCTCAGCGAGATCCGCGGCCATGAGACGCCGAAGCTCGCGCTTCAAGTCGCAGCCGCAGGTCGACACAATCTGCTGTTCTCGGGCCCGCCCGGCACCGGGAAGAGCGCGATGCTCCAGCGCCTGCCCGGTTTGTTGCCGCCGCTCACCCTGGAACAGCGGCTCGCGGTCCTAAAGGTGCACGCCGCTGCTGGCCTCGACATCGCCGACGACGCGCGCAGACCGCTTCGCGCGCCCCACCACACGAGCTCGGTGCAGAGCATCCTCGGAGGCGGCGCCGCGGTGCGGCCAGGCGAAGTCACGTTGGCGCACCACGGAGTCCTCTTCTTAGACGAGTTGCCCGAGTTCCGCCGCGACGTCCTTGAGGCGATGCGTCAACCCCTCGAAGACGGCGTCGTTACGATCGGCCGCTCCCAGCGCACCGTGACCATGCCTGCGCAGTTCCTTCTTACTGCGGCGAGGAACCCGTGTCCGTGCGGATTCCTGGGACACCGCCACCGGCCTTGTAGATGTACGCCCGCCGCGCTCGCGAGATACCGCAACCGCCTCTCGGGACCGCTGCTGGACCGCATCGATTTGCAGGTGGAGGTCCCCTTTGTCAGCGCGACCGAGCTACGGCGTGAAGTCGAACCGACCGGAAGCACCTGCGCGCTGCGAGCGCGCGTGCTCCTGGCTCACGAACGGCAGCTCGCGCGCAACCGTGATCGAGCCGGCCGCGTCGTCCCTAACGGGCTGCTGGCGGGCGATCTTCTACACCGCGTCGCGCGCTGCACCGACGCCGCGTTGGCGGCGCTCGACGAGTTCCTGCACCGCCACCACCAGAGTCCCCGAGGCAGGCTACGCCTTATGCGGGTCGCCCGCACGCTGGCAGACCTTGACGACCGCGAGCACATCGAAGACCACGACGTGCTTGGCGCAGGCGCGCTTCGCGTGGGCTAGCTTCGTGAGCGACGCCGCGGCGGAAGTCTGACAAGTCAGCGAGGTCCGCGGTCACCGCCCGGCGTCGATGCTCCGCCGACACGCTGCGCAGGCCTCGGCGCGGGCAGTGGCCCTGCGGGTGGCTTCGACGCGCCTGCGCCCCGCCGACGAAGCGGCCCCGTAGGCGAAGGGGTCAACGCCGCGGCGTCTAGCTCCAGCGTCTTGCGAACAAACGTGAAGTCCGTTGCGAGCTCATCCCAAGCCGAGCGCGGCGCCCGGCAGACTAAGACGAGGAACTTGTCACCGAACGGCATCACGTCGATCGTGGCCTGCTGCGCTTTGCGCGCGTCACTAGCGCGCATCCGGATGACGCCGCGGCCGCGGACCTGCGCTAGGGACCTGGCAGACATCTCCAGGTTTGGATAGAGCAACGCAAACCACTTGCCGACCGCGTCTGCGGCGGTTTCGAGCGCAGTGCCCTGCTCTAGGTGATCGAGCAACGAGAGCTGCACAGCGGCGCCGTGGACCTCGCAGTCAAGCGCGAGGTGACCAGCCGGCAGGTCATCTACCGTTCGCCATGCAGGGCTGGGCACCCAGAATCCAAAGCGGCCCTGAGCCTCGGCAACCAACGCGCTAGCGATCGATTGCACGCCAACTGCAGCACGGGCGCTGCCGGCGCTGCTCGGCACGGCGACCAGCGCCGGGCCTGCGAGTTCCCGACGCAGCACGCGACGATCGAAGCCGATCCACGAGCGGCTGTCGACTTGCTCGCCGTCCGCCGAGCGCAGCGTCACCTCGCCGACGCGCTGACGCACGCCGTCAATGATCATCTGCCGCGCTCCGCGACCGTCCGCGCTGCGCTGTCGCAGTTCATCATGACGAGGGTCATACATCGCGGCCGGGCCGATGCAGGTCGCAGACCTCCGCGCCAGTGTGCGTGCAAGCAACGGGAAGGTTGCATTAGAGCCCCAAGGGAGCTGACGGAGCCGACGTCCACGCCCGTCGAGCCGGGAAACTTCGAGGATCGCGCCGTCGACGACCGCCTCGATGATGCGCTCATCTTCGACCCTGTCATCGGAGGCTAACGGGTCCACGCCCCCCAGCTGTCGCTGCTGCCTGGGCTTGCTGACGCGCTCGCGGAAGTAGCATCGCACCGGTCTGCCCTGTGTGTCTGCCGTACACCGGTTGGTGACTTGATAGCGACGAACGCCATTGACGAACTCATACTCCTCGTTCACCGCGAACGAGCCGTCCTGACGGGTGGTGACTGACGTATGCAGCCACCCGACAGACGCGCCGTCCGCGTCGTGCAACACAAACCAAGCGTCCTCGGGCCCGACCATCGCGCGGCGAGCTGGCGCGGCCTTCGCGCCGCGACGTACGGCCTTGACCTGAGCGCGGCTGATCCCAATGGTCGCGCCATCTTCAATGCGGATCTCGACGTACGCATCTAGCTCCGCTGTGACGCGCCCGACCAGCTCGTCGCCGTTTTTGAGCAGGACCACATCGAGGTTCTGCTGCAACTCGGCTGACGGCGCCGGCGCTTGCGCAGCGGGGCCCTGAATCGACAGGGCGAAGATCGTGGACAGCAACAGACTCATGGAAGACGGCGTTCTCCGTTATCTCCATCGAACGTCCGGTGCTATTGGCTTTACCCCGCAGAAGAATCCGACGAGGAAGCGCTCCCCGTCGATCCGGCATCACCATACAAACCGGCTGCCTGCTTCCTCGACAGCCCCCGCCAGCCGAACCATGCGAGGAGCGAACCCAGCACCGCGAAGGGCACGACCAACAAGAGACCGGAGACCCCGTAAAGGTCTCCCCAAAAACGCCACCAGAGGTGACGACCGCAACGATCTGCCCAGTGAAGCGGCGCCGTCGCCTGCTCCGGCGTGCGCGCTGCGACGCCGTAGACGGCCCCCACCGTCTGATCGCTCGCGGCGCTCGGGGCGCCGTCGGCGCCTTCAAACCCGCCGACGCGTGAGTGCCAAGCGTAGAGCCAGTTGCGATAAAGCGGCGAGTAACGCGGATGCCATCCGCCGACGTCGGCGGTGTCGACGGTCTGCTGATGCGCCTCAAGCGTACCTGCCGCGACGGCGCGCTGCTCATGCGCCCGCAGCGCGTGCGACATCAACTCAATCTGACCGCGGACGGGCGCGACGACGCTCGTCAAGCTGACAAAGCAACCAACAACCAGCATCGCCTTGAAGGCGCGCGGTCGATGATCCCACGGCCTCGCCTGCGGCAAGACCAGCGCACAGAGCGCGACAACCCCTGGGGTCACGTAGCGGATCGCCCAAGCCTGCCCGCCTTGCCAGCCCTGGGCGGTCGAGAAGAGCGCGAGCGGCGTCAGGAAGAGCGCCCACGCGAGCCACCGTAGCCGCATCGGACTGCGCTGACTGGTCGCCGCCGGCAGAGCCAACCACAGCAACGGGGAGAACCACATCACGCCGCGACCAGCGGCGAACAGCATCTTGGAAAATCCGACGAAGAAGTCCGCGCGGAACCAGTCGCCGATCGACGGGTAGCCCGTCTCGAGCGGGTCACCGTAGCGGAAGTAGTTGGTGCCCACGAACACCATCAGCAGAGGCAGGCCGCCGAGCAAGAAGGCGGCCAGGAGACGCCAACTGCAGCGCCGGCGAGCGGCTGCTGCAACGATCAGCGCGAATAGAACGACCGTCAACGCGGTCTGGTAGCGCACGAGGACGGCGCAACCTGACATCGCACCCGCCCACAACGCAGTGGCGGCCGTCCCGCGGCCGCAGTGCAGCCTCACCACTGGAAGCATCGCGGCGAGCAGCAGCGTCAGCCCTGGCCCGTCGGAGAGCTGCTCGCGCCCCAACGAGAAAACCTGCGTCGCGACGCAGATCGACAGCGCCGTAAAGACCGCGGCGCGAGCGTCGGCGCCGAGCTCACGAGCGATCCTATAGAGGAGCAACAAGGAGGTCGCGATGCACATCGTCGGCGCGAGCAAGGACATGACAGCCTGCGTCGCGACGGGCGAGCCCTCGACGAAGCTCTGCGCGAAGACAGGAGCGACACGCTGTCGGAAGCGATCGTCGGCGTCAGGCAGCCAACGACCGACCGCGTCGCCAAGCGGCACGACCGGCGACAACAAGAACACGTGCCCCATAGGGAACCAGACGTAGACGAGGCCATCGACGCCCGTCATCCCGCAGGAGCGCATCCCCTTGCCCTCGGTTTGCAGCCGTTCACTCTGTTTGATGAAGGCAGCGCCTTCGAGCTCCCCGATAAGGACGCCTTCTTGCCCTTCCGATTCTTGCCGCGTGAGCAGCGCGCTGTCCCCGCGGTGCCACAGCGCGCGCGCAGCGTGCATCGTGAAGCCTGCGTCCGTGGTCTCGAAGTTGCCGTGTGCGACGCAGACGAACAGGAAGAACGTCCCCAGCCACGCCATCAGCCCGTATTTGACGCCCGCGCTCACTTCGCACCTCCTTGGACCAACGCGCTGGTGTCGACGCCGCACAGGGGCAACGCCCAGAACCAAAGCACCGGCAGCAGCACCGCCGCCGACAAGAGGTTCAGACCGATTCCGGCGCGCGCCATTTGCCCGAAGCTTATCTGACGCGACGCGAACACGATCGTGTTCGGCGGCGTAGAGATCGGCAACATGAAGCTGCAGGACGCGCCGATCACAACTGGCAACATCAGCACCAACGGCTCTATCCCCGCGGCGATCGCGCCCTCCCGGACGATCGGCAGCGACAACGTCGCGACCGCGGTGTTGCTGGCCACCTCGGACAAGAAAGAGACCGCGAGGATCAAGCAGAGCATCAGCATCACTGGATGCATCGAACCAATCAGCGGCCGCAGCAGCTCGCCGAACGCCGCAGAGAGCCCCGTCGGTCCGAAGGCCTGCGCCATCGCGATGCCCCCGCCGAGCAACAGCAGCAAATCGAACGGCATCTGGCGCGCTGTCTCCCAGTCGCAAAGGCGTCGACCGGGTGCGTCCCCGGACGGGATCAGGAAGGCCAGGATCGCGATCAACACCGCGACGGAGCCATCAGCGAGGAACCTGTCACGCTCTCCTTCAGGGACGAGGTAGTGCGCCCAACCGTGAAAGACATCGCCGTCGCCCATCGGGAGGTCGCCGCGAGTCATCCAGAGGATCACAGCGCAAACAAACAGCGCCGCTGTTCGTCGCTCGCCCGAGCACCACGCAGGGAGCGCGCGCGCCTCCTGCAGCAGCTCGTCGCCGCGCACCAGACGTCGCCCGGGCATCGGCAGCGCGAACCGCGCGATGACCTGACTCGCACAAAAGGACAGCAACAGCGCGAACGGCGCGAAGGCCAAGATCCACAGCAGGAAGGACACCGGCCGCGCGCCGCGGTCGACAAGCTCCTCGTAGTTGGTGAAGAACAGCGCGTTCGGGGCTGTGCCGATCGGCGACCCCATACCCCCGATGGTCGCGCCAAAGGCGATCGCGCACATCACGGCAGCGCCGAAGTTCGCCTGCGCCCGCGGCTCAAGCTCACCCAAAGAGGCCGTACGACGGACGAGCACCGTCCCGATCGGCAGCAGCAGCAAGGCCACCGCGGTGTTGCTGATCCACATCGACGCGCACGTAGCCGACAGCGCGAATCCCAGCACCAATCGCCGCGGATACGGGCCCAGCCGACCGACGATGCCGAGCGCCATGCGCCGGTGGAGTCCACACCGCTCGACAGCCTGCGCCAAGACGAACCCACCGCCGAAGAGCCACAGGATCGGGTGACCGTAACCAGCGGTCAGGTCCGCGGTCGATCGAACCCCGAGCATCGGGAGCAGCGCGAGCGGCAACAGGGAAGCGGCCGCGATCGGCATCGCGCCCAACAACCATGACGACGTGGTCAACCCGACGACGAACAGCAGCCGCCGAGCAGCGCGGCCGTTTTCGACGGCGTCCGCGCTCGGCGACATCGGGCTCTCCGGCAACGGCAGGAACTGTCCCAACCACCAGCAGAGGCCGCCGAGCGCGAGCGCCGCCAGGATGCGCCAGCCGCGGACTTGGTCGGGGGCCGCGGCGCCTTGGTCCTCACGTTTGGTCACGAGCCGCCAGGCTCCTCCACCGAGTCGATGACCCAGTTCACATACGCCGGCAACCCGGCTTGAACATCGAGCGCGAGGAACTCTGGCACGTCGTAAGGATGCAGAGCGACGAGGCGGTCCTCCAAAGCGGCGAGCGCAGACATCTTGGTCTTGATGACGAGCAGCACCTCGTCAGCCTCTTCCACAGCGCCTTCCCAACGGTAGTAGGAGCGAACGCCCGGGAGCACGTTGACACAAGCGCACAGGCGCGCCTCGACGAGCCCGCGAGCCAGCGACGCTGCCGCGTCCTGGGGCGCTGTGCAGAGCACCACTGCACAGTCACTGTCCGACGCCCCCAAGGTCACCTCCCTCGCGCCAGCCGCTCGGCTAGCGCCGGGTGGAGACCGGCCGACAAGATCTTCGCCTGCGTCCGGCGGAAGTCGTAGGCGACGCGCTCGACACAGACCCGATTACCGTCCACGATCGCGAAGCACGCCCTCGGATCTCCATCGCGCGGCTGACCGACGCTGCCGACGTTGAAGATGCACGGGCCGTCGAGCTCAAATTCGCGCTGCTCGTCGGTCGCCTGCATGAAGCGAAAGTCAGGCCCATGCACCCCGGGCCAGTGTGTGTGCCCGATGAAGCAGGGCTCATCGACATACGAGAAGAGCTGCTGCATCTTCTCCGGCTCCAAGAAGCCGTCGCTTTTCATGACGTATTCCATGATCGGGTCGCGCGGAGAGCCGTGGTAGAACTTGAACCCGTGGTCCGCCTGCTTCACAGGCAGCTCCTTCAGGAAGTTATAGACGGGCCGGCGGCCTGGCCTCAGCCACGACGGCTTGATCTGTCGCCGTGAATACAGGAGCGCGTCCCGCGCGAGCGGATTGAACTCTTCGAGGCTGTTGACGAGGCCCCAGTCGTGGTTGCCCATGATCGCCCACTTGCAGCGCTGCATCACCAGCGCCGCCACCGGCAGTGGGTCTGCCCCATAGCCGACCAAGTCGCCGAGGCAGACCACCTCCTGTACGCCAAGCTCGTCGATGCGTGCGAACACCGCCTCGGCAGCTTCAAGGTTGCTGTGCAGGTCAGAGATGATCGCGAAAGTGGCCAAAGCTCGGGTCCGCTGGTTCCCTACGGTCCTGGTCGATCCTCAGAAGCGGCGGGCCGAGCGCCCAATGCGGTGGCGATCGCTTGCTCCAGCGCGCGCTCGGCCTCTGCGAGGCCCAGGCGCATGGTCGCGCCAGCGGCCTTCTTGTGACCGCCGCCGCCGAACTGACTGACGATCGACTGAACGTCGACGTCGCCGCGCGCCCGCAGCGAGCACTTGACCGTGCCGTCGAAGCGCTCCTTCAGCAGCGCAACGACCTCGACGCCCTCGATGCAACGCAGCGGCTCCAGCACTTCATCTGTGTCGAAGTCCGCCTTGAGGCCTCGCTCTATGAGGGCTTTATCCATCGACACCATCGCGAGTTGTCCTCCGCACAACAATCGATGGCGCGCGAGCGAATCACAGAGCACGCTCGGTGAGTCTGGGTGATTGCGCCGGTAGATAGCGTCGTAGATGTCCGAAGGCTGCACCCCGAACGTGAGCATCTCGCCAGCCATCGCGAAGACCTCTCGATCTGCGTTCGAGTATCGGAACCAACCGGTGTCCGAGACCAGCGACAAGAAGATGCCTTCGGCAGCGTCACGCGTCAGCGGAAGCTCCAGCTCCCGGAACAAGCGGCGAACGAGCGCCCCTGTCGACGCGGCCGTCACGTCCACGTAGGAGACGCAACCGTCACCGCTCTCTCCGCCGACGTGGTGGTCGATGACGCCGATCGGCGCGCCGCTGTTCGCCAGCCGCTTGCCTAGCGCGCCGACGCGCGAAAGCTGGGAGCAATCTAGCAAGATCACCGTGTCGAACTCCGGCAACCCGTCGCCGGCCCGGTAGCTGGAGAAGTCCGTGTGCTTGGCGAGGAACTCGAAGCGCCGCGACAGCGGGTCGGGATTGACGATGTGCGCGGTCTTGCCGAGCGCGCAGAGCAGCTGCGCCAGCGCGACCTGCGCGCCCACGCAGTCTCCGTCGGGGTTCTCGTGACCGGTCAGCAGAAAGCTGGAGCCTGCTCGCAGAAGTCCGGAGAACGTCTTCACGTCGAAACGACTGTAGGCAGCGCGTTGCCGCGGCTCAACGCATCCTGGCCGACCGCCCGCGGGTTCCTGGAAACGCTCGCTTCGACCGGGGCCGACCGGCTCTCATGGGCCGCCCCCCGGACGTGTCGTCGCCTGATGCCCTGTGATCGCGCCGTCGGCGGCGAGCCGACGGCGACCGGCATCAGGTCCGCGCGTAGACGCGCAGCTGCTTCACGACCATGTTCGGGAACAGGCCGCGATTGTAGGTAGCGCGGAAGCGGAATCCGGTGATCGAATCGAGCTGGATGCCCGGCCCAGCGCTGCTGCCGACACCTTCGCGCCAAGGCTTGATGGTGCCCGGGATCGGCGTGGTGCCGGACTGATCGAGCTCGGCGCCTTGGAACTCGATGATCAGCGGCAGCGTCACGGGGCCGCCGATCTCGTAGGCCTTCTGCGTGCCAGGTTCGCCAGAGTCGGTGTAGGTCACGTCGACGACGCCGTCGCCGTCGGTATCGACGTCGAGCTCGTAACGCTCCCACGTTGGCGGGAAGACCAAGCCCGTCGAATACCAGAGCGACGCGTCCCCTGACAAGCTGTCGCGGTCCGTCAACGCCCCGCTGTTAGAGCCTGGCACATACGCCGGCGAAGACACGCCCCCAAAGGCGATGGCACCCTCCGACTCCAGGCGGAAGAACCCGTCAGAGCCATCACCGCCGCTGCCAGTGACGGCCTGGATCGCGTTGTTGATGAAGCCGACAGTGCTGCCTTCGCCGCCCGACGTGTCCATCGTGCCAGCGAACGAGAGGCTCTTACCGGCCTGCAGGAGATACGAGCCGCCGGAGCCACCGCCGCCCGGCGACGAAACCCCGTAGTCGAAGGTCGTGCTCGCAGCGAGCGGATTGTCTCCGGAGATGACCACACCCTCACCGCCCCGCGATGACAACGTCGCCGTCGCGGCGATGGTCATAACGCCGCCGCAGCGGATGGCAGCAGCGCCGCCGCCGCCCGAGCCAGCGTGACCCGCGATCCATCGTTCGTTCTGGATCGGGCCGCCGTTGACTACAATCAGGCCGTAGCCGTGGCTACCGCCGCCTCCGCCGCCGGAGCCACCGACGATGAAGTGATCGAGCGAGGTGTAGCCCGCAGGCGCTCCCGCAGGCGGGAAAGGCAGCAGGCCAAAGGCGACTCCGCCGCTGGCGATCGGGGTTGTCGTGAGCGGCTGCAGCGGGTTGCTATAGTCCGGAGCGGCTGCTTGCGAGCCGGCAAGCCCGAAGCCTCCGCCCGCGCCGCCGGGGCAGAAGTAGCCGCAGTAGATGCCGTTACCCGGGCCTACCGTCGGCGGACCAGGCGGCCAAACGCCGGTAGCAGGGGTCTGTAGGCCGCCCTGGCCTCCCGTGCCTGCGACGTTACCCGCATATGCGTGTCCTGCGCCAACGCCGACGTCACCGCCCGGCTGGCCGTTGTGAACGGCGAGCGCGCCGAGGTTGTTTCCCTCTTGGCCGCCGTCGCCGCCGCGACCGCCGCCCGGGCCACCCGCCGTGCCAGGCATCGCAGGCGTCACCAAGGTCGCGGTGCGCGCATTGAATAAAGAAGCGCGAAGTCCTGTAGCAGGGCCCGCTGTCTGGATCGCAAACGGCAGGTCTTCACCGTTGATGTCGATGTTGCCCGCAATGTCCACGTCGCCGCGGACGCGGATGACAGGCGGTATCGACCCGGTGAATCGGATCGTCGTGCCCTCAGGCACGACGAAGTCCGTGAAGAAGAACTGGCCGTCCGTGACGGTGTATTCCAGGCCGGTCAAGGACGACGACTGCGGAATCACGAACTGGTCCGTGTTCCACTCGAACGTGTTGCCGCCAATTGGCACGCCGAGCTGCGGGTCAAACGAGCCGTGGCGGCCGTCGCCGCCGATCACGCCCGGCCGCGCACCGTTGCTCCAAACGCCGCCAGAAACTAGCGGCTCTTGCTGGGCGGCGTCTTGGAAGTTCTCGGTGATCTCGATCGGCGTCGAGGCACCCTCCTGCGTGAGGATGACGAACTTGGCGGGCACAGCGGAGCGGCCAGAGAGGTCGCGGAGATCCGCCGTCACGCGCACCGTTAGGCACGACTTGCCGGGCAACTGGACGCTGGGCGTGAACGTGACCACCGTGACCTCTTGCTGACCGACGAGCTCGGTCGAGAGCTGCGGCAGCCCGGAGAGGGCCGTACCTTCGGCCTCCGAGTCACACAAGCCGCTCGGGAGCTGGCCGCGCAGAACAACGCGGATCGGCGAAGCCTGCCCAAGCGGCACCTGGAGCGGCGTCGTGTCAATCAGCTCCGAGAAACGCAGCACGATCGTTGGGTTGACCGGCGCGTTGAAGAGGTTGGTGGGCGCGACCAGCTCCACCGAAGGCGGCTGCTGGTCCTCATCGAGGATGCCCCTAGAGGCGACGACTTGGCCAGAGATCTCCTGAGAGAGACCATCACCCGCGAGATTCTTGACGCTCTGGGCGATCGCCCCGCCGCCAGCCAATGTGATGATGTAGCTCTCGTTGCGCTGGAAGCCGAACGAGCTAACGCCGTTGGTCGTTGTCACGCGCGGGATGAACACCACCTCGGCGCCGCTGACGCTGAAATCGCCAGCAGGTGCGACGCCGGTGGCGGTCCGGATCGAGATGCTCGAGCCGTTGACCGTCTGCGGGTCCACCTCGTCAGAGAAACGGAAGCGGATCCGCTGGTTCTCGGCGATCTCGGTGATCGAGAACCCGGTCCCAGTGCAACCGAGGTCACACTCGCTGACGCAGAAAGCCTGCCCGCCAGGGCAAGGGATCCGCAGCGATGAAGAAGCGTCGCCACCGCCGCCGCAGCCGGAGAGCGCCAGCACGGCGATGAAGAACAGGAGAGGGAGGGCGTTGCGCATGATGAGTGAAGGCATCAGTCGTTGCGTGGCGATCAGTTGCGGTAGACCACGGTGAGCTTCTCGACCGTGACGTTCGTCGCGAGCGTGCGATCCACGAACAGCATGAAGCGGTAAGCGTTGAATCCGTCGGACGCGATGCCGGGTTCATTCCCGACGCTCCGGACGAAGTTGCGCCATGGGCGCGGCAGCGGGTTGAGGACCTCGCCAGTGACAACGTCGAGGTTGGCGGCCTGAAACTTGACGAAGACGGGCGTGGTGTTCTCGAGCGCGACCATCGGGGACACCGCCGGGTCATCGCTGAAGACCATCGGGACGCCGTCGACCGTCGCTTCGAGTTCATATCGGGCGAACTGGGGCCCGAAGATCAGGTTGGTCGAGTAGTAAAGCGACCGCATGCTGACGAGGTCGTCGGAGGCCTGCAACGCGCCGACGTTGTCTGCGTTCGCGGCCGGCTGCATGTTCGCGAGCTCGCTGAGGTCAGGGGTCGTCTCCTTCTCGAAGCGGACGAAGCCGGCGCCGCCGTCTCCGCCTTCGATCTCGACGATGCCGGAGTTGGGCCCAACGCCGGTGCCGCCCTGCTTGCTAAAGAACCCGCCGTCTCCGCCGCGCACGTCGATCGAGCCGACCAGCTCGGTCGAGCCAGCTGCCTGGATCACGATCGAGCCACCCGAGCCGCCGCCGGCAGGCGCGACCTGGGCGCCCGCAGACTGGCCCTGGTAGTCAAAGGCGCTTCCTCCGACGGCCAGCAGCCGACCCGAGGGGCCGAGCCGCAGCAATCGGCCTGCGCGCAGAGCCACCGCCCCGCCGCCGCCGCCGCCGCCCGAACCCGGCGCCCAAGTCCGCGCGAGGCTCAGAGAAAGCGAGGTGTTGCTGCCAGAACCGCCGCCACCGGCGCCGCCGACCATGAAGTGGTCGATGCTGGTCTGCGCGCCCGACGCCGGCGGGAACGGGAACAGCGGGAACGCAACTCCCGGGACCGAAGGCGGCGCGAAGAAGGAAGACGCGTTCGGCAGCGAAACCGGCGGCTGCGCGATTCCGGGGCGAGTGAGCACGTCGAGCGGTCGGCCTGGCTGGCCGGGCGTGTAGAGTCCGCCGCCCGCGCCGCCAGCGGCGGCGCCAAAGCTGTATTGCAGCCCTTGGGGCGGGTTGGTCGGGAACTGCTGGTCCGCGCTGAGCCCCGAGGCCGGGTAGAGCGAGGAGCCGCGGCCGCCGGTCCCGGCGCGCTGCGCGAAGTAGCCGTGCGCTGCGGCGACGTTGACGTCCTCGCCGTCACGGCCGCTGAACTGACCGACGCCAGGGCCGACACCCAAGCACTTGTCGCCGCCTTGGCCGCCAGCGCCGCCGAAGATGCCACCAGCGGCGCCTAGCTGGCCCGAAAGCTGGGTCTGAGGGACCAAAGCGTTCACGGACTCGCCGTTGACCTCGATGTCGCCCAAGACTTCGAGCCGCCCTGAGACCGTGAGGACCGGCGGGAGCGTGCCCACGAAGCGGAGGCGGACGTCGGAGGGCACGACCATCCTTGAGAAGAAGAACTTGCCGTCCGTGATCACCTGCGGCGCGCCAGAGATCCCGTTTTCTGCAGGGATCAACGTGTTCGTCGTGTCGAGCTCGAACACGCGCCGACCGTCGACGATCACCTCAGTGTCGAAGGCGAGGTCGAGCGAGAACTCGCCGTGGCGGCCGTCGCCGCCGATCTGGGCGAACTCGGCCGAGCCAGCCGACCACGACCCTGCAGACGCCTCGACGTCCAACAGCGCCTCGTCGTCAAAGTCCTCGATGATTTGGAAGTCGCTGAGCGGGACAACCTCTGTCAGGAACTGAAAGACCTGCGGGGCGGCGGTCTTCCCGGAGAGGTCCGCGACGCCGTTGGTCACCGAGACCTCAATGCAGACGTTGCCTGGCAGCGCTTGAGACGGCGTGAAGGAGAGGATTGAGACGCCGCGCGCAGCGTCGAAGCTGAGCGACTGGGAGCCGGCCAGGGTTTGTGATTGGGACTGCGGGTCGCACTCAAAGCCACCGCTCCCGTCGGGGCGCGTGCGCCGCACGGTGAACTCGACCGGGCTCAAAAGCCCACTGAGGAACGGCGTAGCGTCGATCAGCTCGTTGAACTCGAGCACGATCTGGCTGTTCAACGGCGCCGACTGCAGGTTGGTCGGCGAGAGGAGGCTCGCGCTGGGCGGCACGCCGTTGATGTCGATGATGCCGTTGGTCGACTGCAGCGTGCAGGTAAGGGTTTGAAGGAACGGTTTGCCCGACGTGCTTCGGACGACCTCGGTCTGCCCTTCGCCGCCGAGGATCGTCATCGTGTAGGTCTCACCCGAGGTGAAGCCGAAGAAGGTCTGACCGCCGGAGATCGAGAGCGTCGGCACGAACTCGATGATCTCGTTGTTGACCAGGAACTCACCCACTGGCTCGTCCCCTGTCGGCGTCCGAAAGCGGATCGACGAGCTGTTGACGGAGTTGGGATCGACGGCCTCACTGAACCGCAGCACGATGACCTGGTTCTGCGCGATATTGGTCAGCGAACACCCCGTAGACGAACATCCCAGGCTGCACTCCTGCAGGCAGAGCACGCGCGCGTCACCGCTGTTGCAGTCGAAGCCCGTGCTCAAGCCACCGCTGCCGCCTCCACTGCAACTGCTCAGTGCAACCACCAACAGGGCAACGACTAGCGCGTAACGAGAACCACCAACAGTCATGTTTGCTCCAGGGTGAGCGCCGCCTCGCGAGAGACGCACTCCGTTGTTTCAGGACGGATCGGATCGGGTTCCACCAGACCAAGCCTCATCACCTGCGACGAGCCCTGCTCCTAGCAGCCATACGCACACGTGGTCGATTCGGCTTCCGAGAGAGGGGCGGCCAGAGCCAGACGGACGAGGGCGTGTGCGAGGCAAGGAGACCATACTGCAGCAGTCGCTGCAAGATCGGCGTGGACCACAGGATGGAGAACGGAACACGGTGCAGAGATCCGCACGCGTCAATTTCCATGCCGAGGCCCAGAGATCGGTCAGCGGCCTGCGCGAACAGGGCCTAAGGTGACAATTAAAATAGGCTTACGATTTATGAGCGCCGGCCGAGAGGGGCGCGCGCTAGGCGTTCGCGATCGCACACCGCGAGGGCGAGATCGCAACCGCGGCTTGCTTCGCTCGACGCTGCGGACAAGGTTACGGCCCGACCCCCGTCGGCTAGGCTCCCATCGACATGCCTCCCGCCGCTCCGCGCTCCTTCTCGCCCGTCTCCGCGTTGCTCCTGACCGTTTGCGCTGGCGCCGCGTGCTTCGCCGGCTACCAGTCCTGGGACAACGGACAGCGGCTCCAGACACAGCACGACCGCCTAGCGCTCTCCGAAGCCATCATCGAGGAGCTGTTGGGCGAGGTGACGCGGCTGCGGATCGAGCAGAGCGCCGACGGGATGGGTGCGCCGGCGCTCATCGAGAAGCTGCAGACCTACGCGCCGCTGATGTCCGACGCGCGCGCTACAGAGCCTGACTACCAGAACGCCAAGAAAGAGATCCTCGCGATCCTGCGCGCGTTCGAAGCCCTCGGCAAAGAAGAAGGATGGCGCCCGGTCGTGGCGCGACTGGAGACCGCCGACCCGCGAGAGGACTTCGACGAGATCAAGTGGCTGCTTGAGGTAGCGGTGCGCCTCGACCTGACGGCGGGCAAACAGATCGTCAAAGACGTCATGCTGGGCCAGCGGCTCCCCAACCCCAGGTTGCGCTGGTTCGCTTGCCGAGTCATGGCCAACCGGGACATTCAGTTGGCCAGGCAGCTGATGCGACAAATCCTGCTAACGGAGTCGGCGCGGGGCATCAACACGGACCGCGCCGCGACCTACAACATGCCGATCCCCGATAAGTCGGCATACGCAGTGACCGGCTTCAACAACTTCGTCACGCGCTACCTGCAAACCGACGATCCAAAAACAGAAGACACGCTGCTGCAGCTGCTGCCGCGCGTCGAGCACGACCAGATCACGATCCAGGAGTGCGTTAAAGAGCTCGGGCGACGCAAGAGCAAGCGCGCCGTCAAGCTGATCAAGAACCTCTACGACGCGCCCCCGCTCGCGCAGCAGAACCCGCTGTTCCTCGGACACGTGATCGACGCGATCGCCACGATCGAGGGCCCAGACGCCGTCACGTGGCTGGAGTCGAAGCTGCCAACCGCCGCGACGGACGTCGTCGCGGCGCGCATCCAGAACGCGCTCGATTGCGTGAGGTCCGGCCGACCGGTGGTGCCGCAGATTGCGCCAAGCAAAGGCCCGCGCGACTAGTCAAGCGGGTGCTAGCGCGACCGCGAGGTCCGCAGCGGGCCTACTTGCCAGCTGGGCGGAACACGTCGACGACCTCCGCGTTGCCCTCCAGCCTCGGGCCACCGATCAAATCGATGCAGTAGGGGATAGCGGGGAAAACTGCGTCGAGGCAGACCCGGATTGAGCCGGGCTTTCCAGGGAGCGTCACGACCAGCGCGCGGCCAAGGATCGCGGCCGTCTGACGTGAGAGGATCGCGGTCGGCACCCCCACCTCAAGCGACGCTGCGCGCATCTTCTCACCAAAACCCGGCAGCTCCTTGTGACAGACGTCGCGGATCGCCTCGGGGGTCACGTCTCGCGGGGAAGGGCCGGTGCCGCCCGTTGTGCAGATCAGGCAGCAGCCGGCGTCGGCCAGCGCCCGGATGGTCTCGCCGATTCGCTCGCGCTCATCGGCGATCACGCGCCGTTCGTAGACACAGTCGGTCGCGAGGTAGTCGCGCAGCGCCGCCTCGATGGCCGGACCCGAGCGATCCTCGTAGACGCCTTGGCTGGCGCGATCACTGACGGTGACGACCCCGATATGCGGCTGGTCGACGACGCTCACAGGCCCGCCCCAGGCAGGCCATCGTCTTCGCTGGTGGTGTCTTCGCCAGCCGCGACCAACCTCTTGATGTTGATGCGGAACTCGCCGCGCTCCTCGGGCTCGGCCTGTCGCCAGCGACCCTGCTGCCGGCGGCGATCGATCGCCGCGCGCTGCATCACCACCGAGGTGACGTGGCGCCCGTCCGGCGTGAACACGTGGACGCGGCCCTTTTGACCAACGACGACGACCGTACTCTGGTCGATGTCCCACATGATGGCGTTATCGCTCGCCTCGCTGGCATCCGGGTAGGCGCGCGACGTCGGGCGCTGCCCCTGCTCGCTGCGCTCTAGTCCGTGCTGAGTTCGGCGTCCGGCGCTGCGCGCGCGACCCTGGAGCTGTTTGGCGAGGTCCTGCAGGAGCGGCAAGACGAACTCTTCTTCGTCAACCTCACCGTTCTTCAGCTTGCCTTCGAGGCGCAGCGCCTCGGTGTCCAGCTTGCGCTGACAGCGGCTGAGGATCTGCATCAGCGCAGGGTCGGCGAGGTCCATGGGGTCGATCGCGCCGACACAGTGCAGGCGCAGTCGCACGCGCCCCTCCAAGGTCTTGCCGCGAAGCAGCTGAAAGCTGAACGCGCAGCGCCCCGCGTCATTGAGCGTCCGGAAGAGCCCCGCGTTGACCTGCCCGAGGATCTTGAACACCGGTGACTGACCGCCGAACTCCGCGAGCTGCTGGGTGCGGAGGACTCGCCCCATCGTGACGTGCGTGATCACGATCTCTTCACCCGCCAGCATCCGCTCCACCTCGGGCGCCTTGCGTTCGATCGCCATGGTCACGAAGTCGGTGAAGTTGGGCTTGCCGGTGGAAGAGTAGCCGTCGAACACGTGCCTCGGCTCGGTTGGGCGGCAGCCTTCGGCGTGCGAGCTGTCCGAGAAGTAGCTGTAGACCGCCCCGGGACGCAGCGCTTGCTCATGCTCGCGCACCTCACGAACGCGCTGGAGGATCTGCTCTACCGCGGTGCCTGCTGCGTGTCGGACGTCGTTGCCTCCGTCCAGCGGCACCCGCAGGTTGAGATCGAGATAGCGCGGCATCGCCAGGGGGTCGACGCCTTCGATCTTCAACAGCGACTGGGCCATGTCCGCCAACGCGCGGACCGCCTGCATCGCGGTGTGTTGCGAGTCCCTGGCTGGGCGCCTGCGCTCCTGCGGCTGACGCGGGGACTTCTTGCGCGCTCTCGCCGCGCGCGGCGACCGCGCTGCCCCGGCGTCGCCTGTCGCCGGCGAAGCGGCGCCGCCGACGGCGTCCGCCGAGGCCTCGCCTGTCTTCTTGCGCCGGCGACGACGCCTGCGACGCTTCTTCAGGTCACCGCCCTCGTCGCTCGCGGCGACAGGCTCGGCGCCGTCGCTAGGCGAAGCCGGCCCGTCCGCTGCCGCCGCAGAGGCGGCAGGTTCCTGCGGCGAAGGCGCCTCGGCGCCGGGCGATGCGCCGCCGCGCTCATCGGCGGCGGGCTTTGGGGCCTCGGCTTGCGGGAGATCGGGAGCGGTAGGCTCGCCAGAGGCGGGCGGCGTTGGCTCAGCGTTCGGGACGCTCTGCGGCTCGGAGTCGGTCACGGGGCGGAAAACGATGCGCAGAACGGCGTCGCCGGACAAGACGCTGGACGAAAGAAACGCCTTCTGCAGCCGACCACGCCCCCCCCCCTCTTCCTTCCTAGCCCGCGCCTGCTTAGCTAGGAGAGAAGATCCCCTTCGATATGGCGAGCATCCACGATTCCATCCTCTCCACGGTCGGCGGCACCCCGATCGTCCGCCTGGCCCGCATCGGTCGCCACCTTGAGCAAGAGCTCTACGGCAAATGCGAGTTCTTTAACCCCGGCGGCTCCGTCAAGGACCGCATCGGCGTCCGCATGCTGCTCGACGCGGAGAAACAGGGGCGCATCAAACCGGGCGACACGCTGATCGAGCCGACCTCCGGCAACACCGGGATCGGCCTCGCCCTGGCTGCAGCCGTCCGCGGCTACCGGGTCATCATCACGATGCCTGAGAAGATGTCGCGCGAGAAGCAAGTGGTCTTGGAGGCGCTCGGCGCCGAGATCATCCGAACACCCACAGAGGCTGCGTGGGACGCGCCGGAGTCCCACATCGGAGTGGCCAACCGCTTGCGCGAAGTGATCCCCAACGCGCACATACTCGACCAGTACGGCAACCCTTCGAACCCGCTCGCGCACGAAGAAGGCACCGGCGTGGAGATCTGCGACGCGTTCGACAACGACCTCGACGCGATCGTCATGACCGCCGGCACCGGCGGCACGCTCACGGGAGTCGCGCGCGTAGTGAAAGAGCGCATGCCCAATTGCAAGATCGTCGGCGTTGACCCCGAAGGCTCGATCCTCGCGGGGCCCGGTCCGATCAAGAGCTACAAGGTCGAGGGCATCGGCTACGACTTCGTCCCTGACGTGCTCGACCGAGGCGTGGTCGATCAGTGGATTCGCTCGAACGACGCCGACAGCTTCCGCGTCGCGCGCCAGCTGATCCGCCAAGAAGGTCTGCTGGTCGGCGGTTCCTGCGGCGCCGCTGCGTGGGCGGCCATGGAGGTGGCGAAGGACCTACCGGCAGGCGCCAAGGTCTGCTGCATCTTCTCGGACAGCATCCGCAACTACCTGACCAAATACGTTGATGACCGCTGGATGAGAGAGAACGGCTTCCTGCAAGAGGACTGGGCTATCGGAACCGTCGCCGAGTTGCTGCGATCCATGCCCTCGCGTGACGTCGTGACGATTGAGGTCGGCGGGACGCTCAAAGACGCCGTCACGATGTTCCGCGAGCGCGGCTTCTCCCAAGTCCCGGTCACGGACGACGGCAAACTCGCCGGCATACTCACCGAGGCAGACACCCTGCGCGTGCTCGTCGACGGCGCCTCACCGGACACATCGATCGCAGAGATCATGGAGCGAAAGGTGTCGACGGTCTCCCCCCACGCCGAGGCGGACCAGTTGCCACATATCTTCGAACGCGGAGAAGTCGCGCTGGTCGTCGACGACGACCGCAACGTGCTCGGCATCATCACCAAGCTCGACCTCATCGACCACTTGACCAAGAAGCCGTCCGTATGAGCATGAACTTCGGTCGCGAGCAGGCGCTGCTGCGCCAGCGCCTCACAGAGCAAGGGACACCTGAACGCGTCACCGAGCAACAGGCGCGCTTCGGCGCGGAGATCAAGTGCCTCGGCGCGTCCGACGACGAAGCCCGCGCGGCCGCTGCAGACGTCGTCGAGCGGTTCCCTGGAATGGGCCGCGCGCAGATGGCGGCGTTCGTGCGCACGCTCTGGGGCAGCAAGACCCACGACCTGCGCGCGGTCGGCACCCACGTGCTGGTGCTGCGCGCAGAGCTGTTGGAGGCGCCCGACGCGCCGTTCGTCGTGACGCTGCTGGAGCAAGCGCATGACGATTCGTTCCGCGCGCGGCTGGCCACCGAGGTGCTGGGGACGCTGGTGAGCAAAAGCAAAAAGCTGTGGAAGGACCTGCAGCAGCTCGCTGCGCACGAGCACCCGCAGCTGAGGCTCGCCGCGGTGCAAGCAGCAAAGAGGCCGTGTGCCGCAGACGGAGACGTGTTCGAACGCTTCGAGAAGCTCGCCGCGCCGCTGCTCGCGAGCGGCGACGAAGCGCTGCTCGGCGCCGTCGACGAGGTGTTGGCGGCCGCAGCGGCGAAGGCCGCCGACGCGGTGCAGGCCTTCGCGAGCGAACACGGGCGCGAGCTGCGCTGACCGC
>NYVR01000133.1 GCA_002684655.1 Planctomycetota bacterium
GCGGCGCGTCGTGCGCGCCGCAGCCTTGCTGCACGACGTCACCCATATCCCGTTCGGGCACAACATCGAAGATCAGACCGGGTTGTTGCCCCGCCACGACCTCCCGGCGCGCTTCGAGTTGGTGTTGGGGGACACCGAGCTCGGTCAGGAGCTCGACCGACAAGGCCTGCGGGAGGACGTGCTGGCGGTGCTGACCGGTCGCGGCCGTAAGGTGCCGCACTTTTGGCGGCAGGTCGTCAGCGACACCATCGACGCCGACCTCTTGGACTACCTGCGGCGCGACGCGCTCTACACCGGCCTGGAGCTCCGCTACGACCGTCGCGTCGTCGACTACTTCCGCATCGATCGCCAGAGCGGTCAGATGTTCGTCGACTGTGAGAAGAACGGCATGCTCCGTGAGGACATCGTGAGCGAGCTGCTCCGGGTCCTCGAATGTCGTTACCACTTCAGCGAGCGCGTCTACTACCACCACGCCAAGGTCGCCGCGGGCGCGCTGCTGTCGCGCATGGTGGAGCTGGCCATGCGCGCCGGCGCGCTCGGCGCCGACGAGCTGCAGGGGATGACCGACGAGTCGTTGGTCCTGCGCCTCGGGGACCTCGACCTCGGCGACTCGTCAGAGACCGAGCGGCTGCGCCGCTTCGTCTCGAGGTTCCGCCGCCGCGCGCTGCCTAAGCGCGTGGTTGCCCTGCCCTACTACCAAAACCGCGAGGTGCAGGACGAGCTGGTCGAGCGCTACTTCGCGCCTGGCCGTCACCAAGAGCGGTTCGCCTGGGAGCGGCGCGTCGAGGAGGCCGCGCGAGCCGCGGTCGGAGAGGACGTTGACGTCTTGCTCTATTGCCCCAAGCGGCGCATGCAGTTGAAGGAGGCGCGCACCTTGGTGCGCTTCCCTGGCAGCGGTGACCGGACCCTGCCGCTCGACGCGTTCGCGGACGACATCCCGCGCCTACGTGACCTCGCCCAGAGCTACCCTCGGATGTGGAAGCTCTACGTGTTCACGTCGCTCGAGGACAAGCAGAAGCGCCGCAAGCTGCAGCAGCTGTGCTTGGAGGCGTTGCCTGCAGGGTGCCGCAACGCCCTCGTCCTCTGACGTAGCTCGGACCGCGACGCGCGGTCACTTGAGCTCGGCGCTGGTCCCAGCGGCGAGCGCGTTGTACTGGGTCGGGTCGAAGGCGTTGTAGCTCTCAACCACTTTGCCGTCCTGCCAGCGGAAGCACGCGTAACCCCGAACCTTCAGGTTCTGGCCCGTGCTGCGGACAGTGCCATGCCAGTCGTACCAGTAATTCGTCCAGACCGTGCCGTTGTTGTAGCGCATCGTGGTGCAGGTGATGTTCTCGTGGTGGATGTCCTTGAACACGCCGTGCCCGGCCATGTAGATGGCCGTCACCTCTTCTACGTTGAGGTCCTTATCGTTGACCTTCACAAGGGCTTCGGGGGCGAAGTGCTTCACCCAGGTCTCGCTGTCGTTTTCGCAGTAGGCGCGGCTCATCTCGACGATCTTCGCGGTTCTTGCGTCTTGCTGGTCGATGACGCCGGACCAGTCGGCGTTGTTCGGCGCGCCTGCGCAGGCCGCGAGGAGGAGAGAGAGAGCGAGAGAGATCTTGTTCATGGCAAAGGATGGTTAGCGGAGACAGAAACGGTGGAGTCAGGACCGACTACCAGTCGCTGCGGAACCGGAGGATTAGGTCACGACAGCGCCGGTAGACGGCGCTGGTCGCGCGCACGTCGTGCGCGTTGTAATCTGCGATTTTGATGATCTCGCCGCGCGCGTAAGCGGGGGCGACCATGGACCCGTCCATGACCTCTTTGGGGCTCTCGATGCCGAGCGACCAACAGACGACGTCGAGCTTGCTCGGGCCGCGGCCGCGCTGGGAGACCAGCTCGAACAAGTCGAGGTGGGGGCGCAGCGACCACTTGCCGCTCACGAGATCGACGCGGGCGGGGATCCCATGGATCAGGCTGCGGGTGACGACGAACGGCACGTCAAAGCCGCGGCCGTTATAGGAGACGACGCACTCGGCCTTGGCGGCGAGCGCCCAGAATGAGCGGAGCACGTCGGCTTCGCTCATTAGCCGGATGTGGTCGGGGACGCCCTCGGGAGGCGGCTCAAAGCCGTCCGGCGGCACCGCCAGCACCGTGACCGCGTCGTCGTCGCCGTCGGGCTCCGCGTCGCCGTCGCCGACCGCGATCGACACGACCTTGCCGAAGAACGGTGACAGCCCCATCACCGCCGACGTATCCATCTCCTTCTTCGCCGCGCTGTCGGAGAGCGCCTCTGCGACCGTCGTTGGCAGCTCGCGGCGATCGAGCGCAGGCACCGTCTCGATGTCGAACACGAGGGTCCGGCAGACGAGGTCCTCGACGGCCGCCAGCGCCGGGTCGACGAGCTGGTCGGGGTCGAAGCCGGCGGGGGCGTCGTCGACGTCCACCTCGCGCAGCCGGGTGATGATCAGCTGCAGCTTTCCTTGGTAGAGCTGCGTGCGGCCGCGGACCTTGACGAAGGCGCCCGGGCCTGCGGCCTTGGCGTTCGCCATTGCCTCTTCTGCCTCGGACCAGATCTTGCCTTCGATCGCCGTGTTCAGGTCGGCGAGCTTCACGATGACGTAGGGTTTGCCGGTCTTCGTCTCCTTGTCCTGAGCGGCTTGGAGCTGCGCGAAGGCGTCATACTCGCGCTCAACCTCTAGCTGGTCGAGGCTGCCCGCCAGCGCGATCTGCTGTCGCTGTTCGTCGCGGTTCATGCGTCAGCTGTCCAAGCTTGCAGCCGCGCGACGGCCTTCTCCAACACGTCCATCGAAGCCGCATAGCTGGCGCGGACAAAGCCGGGCGCCGCGAAAGCGCTGCCGGGGACGAGCGCCAGCCGTTGCTCCTCGAGCAGCTGTTTGCAGACGGTGAAGTCATCGACTCCCAGCCGCTCGCAGTAAGGGCGGACGTCGATCATCGCGTAGAACGCGCCCATCGGCGGGGCCAGCGACATGCCGGGGATGGCGTTGACCTTCTGGAGCAGGAACGCGCGTCGTTCCGCGAAGGCCGCCATGCGCGACTGCTGGTCCTCGGGGACCGGGTGGAGGCAGGCCTTGAGCATAGCGGCCTGACTGATTGTGCAGGGGTTGCCGAGCAGCTGACTTTGGATCCGTCCTGCGGCCTTTACGATCGCTTCGGGGCCTGCCATGAAGCTGGTCCGCCATCCCGTCATCGTGTGGCTCTTGGTGAAGCCGTTGACGACGATGGTGCGCTCGCGTCCGTCGGGCAGCGACGCGGGCGAGGTGTGCGCCGCGCCGTCGTAGAGCAGCGTCGCGTAGATCTCGTCCGAGATGATCCACATGTCGCGGCGCGCGCACATCTCGACGAGTGCCTCGACGTCGGGCTTGGTCGCGACAGCGCCGGATGGGTTGTTCGGCGAGTTGAAGATGACGCCGCGCGCGCCGTGCTCGGTCGCTAGCTGCTCTAGCGTCGCCGCGTCGTGGACGAAGCCGCGTTCAGGCACGGCGTCGACGATTACCGGCACGCCGCCTGCCATGGTCACCAACGCTGGGTAGCTGACCCAGTACGGCGCGAGCACGAGCACCCGGTCTCCTGGCTCGACGACGGTCGCCAGCGCCATGTTGAGCCCGCCCTTGGCGCCTGCGGTGACCATGACCTCCGACGGCAGGTAGTCGAGGCCGAAGCCTTCGCGCAGCCACGCGGCGCCTGCTTCGCGCAGCGCTGGGACACCGGAGGTCGCGGTGTAGCGGTAGTCGTGCTGTTCGATCGCTTCGATGCCGGCGCGCGCGATGGGCGCGGGGACCGGGAAATCGGGTTCGCCTGCGCTGAGGGAGACGACGTCGTGACCCGCGGCCTTGAGGCGACTCGCCTCGGCGGAGATCGCCAAGGTCGCCGACTCCTGAATAAGGTCGGAGCGGGCGTTGGGAGCGAGGCCAGACATGCGTCGAGTAGAACCCGCGCGACCGGACAAGGCAAACCCGGGGGAAGGTCCGGCCGGCCTCTTCGTCCAACCGTTAGGGATCTATACGTCCAGAACGGTCGTGCAGCCGAAGGCGTCCGTTCGCTACGCTGCTCCGCGAATGGCCAAGTCGAAGCCCAAGAATCAGAAGCGTCGTATCTGGCGCACGCTGCTGTTGTCCGCGCTCGGACTCTTCGTGTTCCTGTTGATGTTCGTCTCAGCGTTCATCTACAACCCGTTCGAGGGGTCGTTGCCGTCCCTGCGAGACGCTGTCCCGCGTGGCGTGAACTTCTTCGTCAGGAAGCAGAACCTAGCCGCGGACTTCGACCCGTTCCCCGAGCCTCGGTTCTGGTCGGCGCTCAGCGACGCGCCTGGATTTGACGCCGTCGACAGCGGCGCGCTCGGGCAGCGCTTCCGGCGGGAGGGGCTCGATCGGGCGCTCGATGAAGCGCGCGCCCAACTTGAGGCCGTCGCTCGGGACTCTGGCGGCTTCTTGGACGTCATGCGAGACGTGATCGGCGAGGAGGTCGTCGTCGCGGGATACAACCAAGACTACTCGGTCTCGCCGCCGCGGCCGCTGGCAGTGCCCGAGTGGTGCCTGTATGCGCGCATCAACTGGCGGGTCAAGCTGCTCCTCGGCTTGGCGGGATTCGGCTTTGTGCAGAGCAAGGTCGCCGAGCAGGGCATGGCGCTGTCATCGGAGGATGACCTGTTGGTCCTGCGGGTCCGCGGCCAGAACCCGATCTATATCCGTCGTCACCTGGACGCCCTGATGGTGGCGAACAACACCGAGATGCTGGAGCAGTCTCAGCTGCTGATCTTCGGCAGCCAGGACGTCGAGCCGATCGGGCAGCAGCCCGCCTACACGGTCGGCGCGTTGGAGCGCATCGAGGAGTGGTCTATCCGCAACGACGTCGATGACCCCAACGTCGTGGAGTTCCTCGTCGAGCCCAACGCCTACGACGGCTTCCGCAGGTTCGCTGCGGGCTGGCCGGACCGGAACAAGCGAGACAGCATGAACGAGCGGGTGCTCGCTAGCTTCCTGAACCTCAGGGGGTGGCTGCAGGTGACCGGCGGCTTCATGTTTGAGGACGGCTACCTCGGCGCGACCGGGCAGATCGGGCTTAATAGCCGCGATCACTCGCCGTTTCAGAGCGACTTCTATACGACCGAGCAGCAGCGTCGGGAGCAGTGGCTCGACCCATTCTTGAACATGGTGCCGCAGTCGGCCTGCGCCGCTGCTGCGCTGCGGATGCCGGCCGGCGAGTTCCTCAACGCGATGTTCGACGCGCTGGAGGACGACGAGAAGAGCTTGATCAACGACGCGCTGCGCCGCTCGAACTTCAACGGCGCGCAGCTGGACGACGCCGTCGATCTGATCAGTCGGCTGCGTGTCGCCTTCCAGCCGCGCACCGGCTTCGTGTTCCGGCGCAACGTCCCGGACCTCTCGCGAGATAAGGAGACCAACGAACTGTTGGTGCCGGTAGCTGCCAAGTCGCCGGTCCCGCAGGTCGCGTGGGTGTTCTGGCTGCGGCCGGGTGGAGCAAACCTCGTCGAGTCGCTCGCCAAGATGCTGCGTGACTACTACACGAGCTTCGGCTTCCAAAAGGTCTTTTACCTGTCCGTGCCCTACGCGGGCGGGACCTTCCCGGAGAAGGTCAGCGAGTTCACGAACCCGCAGATCCCCGCGACTGGCGAGATCGCGATGATCACCTTTGGAGACTTCTTCATCGTCTCGAACTCGGGTCCGTTGATCCGTGACATCCTGCGGACGCACTACGGCTCGCAGTCGGGCACGCGTTCGGTCCGTGACCTAGACGCGTTCTACGAGGGCGAAGAGGAGCTCTCTTCTTCACTCAGCGGCCTCGTCTGGGTGGACGGTGAACAGCTGCAGACCGTGCTGGACGATTACCTTGAGTTCGCGGACGTCAGCAGCGCGCAGATGGACCCCGAGTGGATGATGCTTACCAGGCCGAAGGTCGAAGATGACGTGCGCCGACGGAGCTATCCGCAGTATCCGAGCAAGGCCAGCATGCCGCGGAGCCTGATCGCGCCGGGAGGTGAGTTCGATCGCAAGGTGGTCGCCGCAATGCGCGAGAAGTGGACGCGCGACCGGACCAACTTCACGGCCGACGACCGCGCAGGCCTGCAGCAGCTTCGCGGCATCAGCGAGCTGTTCCGCGGCGCGGCCTTGCAGGTGGAGTTGGAGAAGAACTACATCCGCTACCAGCTCCGACTGATGCGCGAGTTCTGAGCCGCACTTGGCGCCCGCGCGGGGGCCGGGCGCTGGCGCACCCGGTGAAGGGTTGCATTGCGACCTTCAGCGGCTATGGTCTGCGGCCCTCGCTGGACGCCCAGGTGGCGGAATTGGCAGACGCGCTAGCTTGAGGTGCTAGTTCTCCTAACGGGGATTGGAGGTTCAAGTCCTCTCCTGGGCACCACTTCTCTCTTCCGCAGTCGCGGAAAGTGAAGCTCCGTCCGCGAGACCTCGACTTCTACGTCGAGAGCGGAAGACCTGCCCCGATAACGCGTTCCGTTGACCGTGTCGTTTTTCGCGACACCTGCGTCTCGGGCATACATCCCGACCGGCGCCAGATTTCGTTTTCGGCGGCTGCCTACGCTCAGGGCGCGGCGTCGACCTTCCGATATTGAGGGCATGTGCGTCGGTCTTGATCGCAGCCGCTCTCAGGCTGGCTTCACCTTGCTGGAGGTGATGATTGTTGTCGCCATCCTCGCCACCTTGGCGTCGATCGGCGTGCCGCAGTATCTCTCCGCGCTGCAGACCGCGCGGGTCGGCAAGGCAAAGCACGAGCTTCGAACCATCTCCAACGCCGTCGACGCATTCACGGCCAACAATCACGGCGTGTTGCCGCTGACGCTGTATCAAGTGGGATTTGGCGGCAAGCGAGACCCTTGGGGGATGCCTTACTGCTACCTGAACTACGCAGACGGATCAGGTGACGGGCTGGACTGGGCGATCGCGGCCGGGCTTGTCGACCCCTCTGCCTTTGCTCCCGTCACCGGCGGCGCCGGCGGCGGCGACGGCGGCTCGGGGTGGGACGGCTTGGCGGCGCCGCAGGGGTTCGGGCAGACGATCGGACAGCGACCGGTCCGTATCCGTATCCGCTTCGATGAGATCGGCGAACGCATCGGCCGCAACCTCAACATGAATGAGCGTGGCTCCTTGGCTGGCGCCGCGCAGCAGTCTGGGTCGTTCTCGATCTTTACCGGCGTGTCCGCGGACATGACGCGTCGCCGTGACCGCTACATGTTTCCGCTCAACACGGACTATGACCTCTTCAGCCTGGGCCCGGACCATAGCACCGCGTGCTCCCTGGGGGAGTCCGTAGGCATGGACGACGTCATCCGCGCCAACAACGGCGGCTTCTTTGGTCGCGCATCTGACTATTGAGATGAAGACATTCACCAGACTCCGCAGGCTTCGTTACGTCGTCGACTGGAAGCTGCAGGGCAGCCTCACGGCGCACGGCGTCGTCTACGGCGCGAGCGTCCTGGCCGCGATCGGCTTTGGGATTTTTACTCCGTTGCTCTGGGGGCTCGCCGACACCGTCGCCGAGTCGGGGTTTGAGGAGCAGTCGATCGTCATGATCTATCTGCACGAGCGCTTTTGGTTGATCGCGCTGCTGTCGCTGATTGTGGTCGTGATCGGGACCGTGCGATTCTCGCACCGGGTCGCCGGACCGATGGTTCGCTATAAGCGAAACCTCTCGCTGCTCGCCGACGGGAAGTTACCGCCACCCCTGAAGACGCGGCGCACGGACTTCCTCAAAGCTGAGGTCGAGATCCTCAACCGCGCCGTCGCAGGGGTCGCTGCCCGCGCCGCGGCCATCCGTCGCGCGCAGGCCGAGGTCGCCAGGAAGGCCGACGCGCTCGCCGCTGTCGCGGGTAGAGGCTCGACGGCGGTGCAACAGCTGCAGGTCGCCTGCGCCGAGCTGGAGCGAGCTGCTCAGACGTTTGAGCACGTCGACACGCGCGACGACCAAGCGGTGCCTGCAGTGTTGAACGCGTCTGCCCCGATCGGGCAACCGGGAGGCGCCTGATTTGTCAGTGACCGGGGAACTTGACGGAGCTGTCACCAGGAGCATCCGTACGGGTTGGGCGGGCGCGCTTATGTCCCGTCTGGGGCGGCGCTTTATGCTGTTGTTCGCAGTCGGAGCGCTGTTGCCGTTGATCGTCTTCGCTACCTTGTCTGTCACGACGGTGACGCAGCAGATGCGCGCGGATCTCCGCGCGACGCTGCACGACGCAGCGAAGACCTCTGGAATGGGGCTGGCGGCGCGCTTCGGTCAAGTCGCGGGTGACCTGCGGTTGACCGCGGACCTCCTGATCAGCCGTCGCGCCGACGGTGGCTGGTCTGCCAGCGAGGAACTCAAGGGGCAGATCAGGCAGCACTGCGCTGCGGCGTGGCTGGTCGAGGACGGCAGCGTGGAGACGTTGATCGGGGGCGAGTCGATGCCTCCGTTCGCGCTGTCCGTCGCGCAGGAAGAGCACGCCGCGAAGGGGTTCCCGCTGGTGCTGTTAGACTCCGAGATGGATGCGATCGACCCGACGATTCTGATGCTGTTGGAGTTCTCGCGTGAGGACGAAGGGCGCGCCAGAGTGGTCGCGGCGATCAACCCGTCGTGGTTCTGGGATCCTCAGGAGCTCCGCGGCGCCAACTGTCACTTCGCGGCGTGCGACGCCAGCGGTCGCGTGCTCTACCACACCTTCCGTCAGCCGCCTGCGGACGAGCTCTTGGCCGCGAGCGTGACGCGCCTGAACTCTTCTGGTTCGCTCGAATGGCAGATCGACGGGGAGCCTTTTATGGGGCGCTACTGGCACGCGTTTCTCCGCCCGCAATACGGCGTCGACCTGTGGGTCGTCCAGTCACGGTCGCAGGCCGAGGCGTTCGCGGTCGGTCGTTCGTTCGAGCGCGGCTTCTGGTTGACTGCGGCGTGCACGCTGTTGTGCGTCATCCTTGCCGGCCTCATCACGATGCGCCGGACGTTGGATCCGATCGTCTCGCTCCGTGACGCGACGAAGCGACTCGGCCGGGGCGAGCTTGAGGTCCGCGTCGACATCGAGTCGAACGACGAGTTTGGCGAGCTTGGTATGGCGTTCAACGACATGGCCGAGCGCCTCCAGCACAACATTTTGCACCGCGAGCAGACCGAGAAAGAGCTCGTCGCCTCACGCGACGCTGCCCTGGCTGCGGTCAAGGCGAAGGCAGAGTTCGTCACCAACGTGAGCCATGAGTTCCGGACGCCGATGGCCGAAATCTTGGGCGCGACCGAGATCCTGACCCAGATCGAAGACGACGCCGGCGGCGAGGTCCGCGAAGAATTCAGCGAGATCGCTTTGCACGGGGCCAAGCGACTCGCGCGACTGCTCGATGACGTGCTTGAACTCGGCGAGACCAAGAGCTGTGACGACGCCGGCGTAGACCTCGGCGCGACGATCGAGGAGGCCGTCTCGGGTATGCCTGCGCAGGTCGTCGACCGCGTGCGCCGCTGCGTCGCCGCAGACGTGCCGACGCTGACTGGAGATCACGACAGCCTCGTCGCGACGTGGCGGCGCCTTTTCGACAACGCCGCCAAGTTCAGCGACGCCGGAGCGCCGATCGACGTCGTCGTCGAGCGCGGCGACGATGAGGTCGTCGTCACGGTCGCAGACCGCGGCGTCGGTATCGGGCCGGATCATCTGGAGACGGTCTTTGATCCTTTCGCGCAGGTGGACCGAGATCAGTTGGTCGATAAGGCGCAGGGCACGGGTCTCGGCCTGACATTGGCGAAGGCCGTCGTGGACGCCCACGGCGGCACGATCCGGGCCGCCAATCGCGCCGGCGGCGGCGCCGAGTTCACGGTGCGGCTGCCCGCGGGTAGCCGCGCTGGGGTCGGCGGCTGATCAAGCCACGGCTTCTCGCAGCAGGCGCCAGAGCTCTTGGACGTGCGCCCTCTCGGTCTCCAACGCCCCGATCGAGACCCTGACCATCCAGCGCCCGTCAAGCTTCGCCGGCGTCATCCATGCGCGGCCTGTGCCGTGGACCGCGTCGAGCCACCGCTTGGTATGTCGGTCCAGCGCGTCGCCTTCTAGCCCTTCGGGCTCGTGACGGATGCAGACAGTCTGAAGCTGCACGGGCGCGAGCACGCGCCACTGCGGCGCCGCTTCGACTTGCTCGGCGAACCAGCGCGCGTTGGCGAGGTCGCGTCGCAGACGCTGCTGAAGACGTTCTGTGCCGTGTGTCCGGATCAGGCTCCAGAGCTTCAGCGCCCGGAACCGCCGACCAAGCGCGACGCCCCAGTCACGATACGTCTTGACGCGTTGGTCGAAGGCGGTCCGCAGATAGCTCGGATCCGTGCGCATGACGCGGACTAAGTGTTCGTCGTCGCGCACGAAGAAGACCGAGCAGTCGAACGAGACGCCTAACCATTTGTGCGGATTGACGACGATCGAGTCGGCGCGGTTGACGCCGCGCCAAAGGTCGCGACACTCCGGCAGGATCATGGCGCTGCCAGCCATCGCCGCGTCGACGTGCAGCCACGCGCCGTTGCGTTCCGCGATTTCGGCGATCGCGTCGACGGGGTCGAACGCCGTCGTCGTGGTGGTCCCAGTCGTAGCCACGATCGCGCACGGCCGCAGGCCACGTCGGGCGTCCTCCTCAACGCATGCGGCGAGGTGTCCTACGTCCATCGCGCGGCAGTCGTCGACCTCGACGCTGCGGATCTGGTCGGCGCCGAAGCCGGCGAGCGTCGCAGCTTTCTGAATCGAACTGTGGGCGTCCTCGCTGGCGTAGACGACGAGCGGCGCGTCACCGTGTTGCATGCCGTCACGAGCTGCGCCGTAGCGCGTGGTCGCTTCGCGCGCGGCGACCAGCGCGATCATTGAACAGGTCGAGGCCGTGTCTTGGATGACACCTTGCCACTCGGGCGCGAGGCCGCTCATTTGCCGGAGCCATTCGCAGACGCGGTCTTCCACCTCGGTCAGCGCGGGCGCTGACTCCCACGTCAATCCGAGCACGCCGAGGCCGGCGCTGAGCATGTCGCCGAGCACTGCGGAGAGGTCGCCGTTCGAAGGGAAGTAGGCGAAGAAGTTGGGATGTTGCCAATGAACGAGGTGGCGCTCCGCGATTTCATCCAGGTCTCGAAGGACCGCCTCGAAGCCCTCTGGCTGCGCGGGCGGCGACATCGGCAGGCGCTCAAGCAGGCCTCCCGGGTCGGTCGCCTGGCTGACGGGTCGCTCTGCCGCGCTAGACCTGTAGTCGGCGATCCAGTCGACCACCGCGTGCCCGAGCCTGCGGAACTCTTCTGGGGTCATCGAGAGCAAATTTTTTTGGTCGGAGTTGTCCATGCAGTGGTTCGGCTGCGCCGCAATCAGCGTGTCGTCGAGACCCACGGTGGGATCGACAGTTCGCATGCAGCACATCTGTGCGTAGGTGCGCAAGCTTGCCTCGCCGTTTGCGATTGTGCTCCTCTGTTCCGCGCATTCCCGGGTTTCGGCCTGTGTGAAGGCGTCATTCTCGTGTGTAAAGTCGCGCGGCCGCCCCATGAGAGACTCCGCAGAACAGCCGTCCCATCCAAGCATCGAACAGGTCGCAGCCATGATCAGCGTCCTGGGTGACGACCGCGGTCCGTTACAAAAGTCTGCCCGCGACCAGCTGTTGATGTGGGGAGGACATGCTGTTGAGCAGCTTCGAGAAGGGGCCGAAGCAGACCACATGCCGACGCGCGCGCGGTGCCGCTCGTTACTCCGTTCCATCGAGATCAGTGAGACGGTCGATCGCCTCGGGGCGCTCCGCTTGGACGGCGTCGGCGTCTCTTCTGCGCCACCGCTGCTTGAGGGCGCGCTGTTGGCTACGCGTGTCGTGCGAGGCTTCGTGCCTGCAGCGAGCGCTCTCGCGCCGCTGCTGCGCCGCGAGGCGGCGTCGCTGAAGCGGGCGTGCTCAGGTCGCAGCTTGTCGACGTGCGCACGCGCGCTCGTTGAGCGGCTGCACATCAAGCTCGGCCTCACCGGTTGCGACGCAGAGCTGTTGGATGTTGGTCATGGTCAACTCGTCGCAGAGCTCTTCGGTGCGCACGATTTGCATCGGGGGATCGTCGATCACCTGTCGATCGACCGGGTGCTTGAGCGCCGAGAGGGAGCCCCCGTCGCGCTCTGCTTGATCTACTTGCTGGTAGCGCGCTGGGCTGGTCTCTCGGCGTCCGGGGTGGCGCTCCCAGGGCACTTTTTGATTCGACTCCATGGTCCCCGGTCGCTGCTTATCGACCCGTTCCACGGCGGTCGCGTCGTGACGAAGTCGGACTGCGTCCGCTACCTGCGCCGTAACGGCTTCGAGCGACCAAGTGAGCACCTCGTCGACCTCAACGACCGCGAGGTCTTAGGCGTTTATCTTGAGTGTCTGCACGCGTCTGTGCGCCGAGCCGACAAGGAGACCCGCGATGCGCTGCAACGGTCGCTGCAGCTGCTACGCGTTAGCTGAGTCGGTGAGGCTGAGTGACTCGCGGACGCCGCGCCGCAGTCGCGTCGTCGCAGCGGCGCTCTGTCAGCCGAAGTGGGGCGGATAGGGCAGGAAGCCGCCGACCCATCTGTAAGCTGGGATGAAGATGTAGGGCAGCAGCCTCCACGCGACCACGATGCTGATCACGCTCGAGAGCGGGAAGCTCACGTAGTAGCCATAGAAACGTAGGGCCGGCAGGAACACTCCGCACACGACGCCTGCGCCGTCGAATGGCGGCAGCGGCAGCAGGTTAAATATCGCGAGCAGTAGGTTCAGCCAGAACATGATGTGCATGGTCTGGCGGAAGGTCGGCTCCCAAGCGCTGCTCGGGTCGGGTCGACCGATCAAGTAGAGCGCTGCGAAGCCGATCGCTGCGAGCAGCAAGTTGGTGACTGGCCCTGCCAGGGACATCAGCGCGGCGCGTCGCGGGAAGCGGCTCGCCCAGTCTGGGTTAATTGGCGCGCTTGCACCCGCGAAGCAGAGCTGCCCGTTGGACATCAGCAAGATGAACACGGGGATAACGACCATTCCGAACGGTGAGCGCCGAATGTGCGGCGCTGGGTTGGCCGTAACGAGCCCCTGGTCCCACGCGGTGCGGTCCCCGCCGATCTTGGCGACGAGGCCGTGCGCCGCCTCGTGCAGCGTGAGGCTTACGAGAAGGACGACGTAGAGCTGGATCGCGTTCGACCAGTCCATCAGTCTTCGTCGGATTTCTCTTCGGCGATGGTGCCCTGGAGCTCCTCAGTGACCTTCTTCACCTTGGTCTCGGTCGCTGCGAGCTTCTTGCGGCACATCCCCAGCAGCGTGGCTGCGCGCTCGACCTTGTCGCTGAGGGCGTCCAGGTCGATCTCGCCAGACTCGATCTCGTCGAGGATGGTCTCTAGCTCGCCGCTTAGCTCAGCGTAGGAGGGGTCTTCGGTCTTTTTCTTAGCGCTCATGTTCGGTCGGTTTCGACGCTGTCGACGGTGACGTCGGCAGCGCCGTCGCGGAACTGTAGCCGCAGCGCCTGATTCTTTACTAGGCGTGAGGCGGAAGGGGCGATCCTGCCGTCCTGGTCCCGAATGATCGAGAAGCCGCGCTGTACGACGCGGGCCGGGTCGAGCAGCCGCCGCCGCGTCTCAGCTTGCTGCAGCGCGTATGCGGCCCGTTCGCACCGGCGCTGGCTCTGGTGCATCAAGC
>NYVR01000134.1 GCA_002684655.1 Planctomycetota bacterium
GACGGGCGCGTCGTCGAGAGCGTCTCGCTGCCGATGGGACGCGGACGCAGGTCGCTGTGCGTCTCGACGCAGGTAGGCTGCGCGAGGGCCTGCACGTTCTGCGAGACGGGACGGATCGGGCTGCTGCGCAACCTGAGCGCGGCCGAGATCGTCGCACAGGTCGTGGTCGAGGCGAATCGAACGGGGTCGCCGCCGGACACGATCGTCTTCCAAGGGATGGGCGAGCCGCTGGACAACCTCGGCGGCTTGCTGCCAGCGCTGCGCGTGCTGACCGACGCGCGCGGGCTGGCCTACGCGCAAGACAGGCTGACGGTCTGCACCGTCGGCCACGTGCCGGGCATCGACGCCCTGCGCGAGCTCGGCTTCAAGCGGCTCAATCTGTCCCTGAGCCTGAACCACGCGGACGAAGCCGCGCGCGCGCAGATCATGCCGAGATCGCGGCGATTCGCGCTGCCCGAGATCCAGCAGGCGCTGATCCGCTTCCGCCGCCGCAAGAACCTCGCGCTAGGCGTTCACTGGTGCCTGCTGCCAGGGATCAACGACGCGCGCGAGGACGCCAGCAGGTTGGCCGACTTCGTCGCGCCGCTCGGGCGCACCTTCGTGCACTTAATCCCCTACAACCCCGGCAGCGCGCCGATCGCGCGCGCGCCGTCCGAGGACGAGGTCGCGACCTTCGCGGGCTGGCTCCGCGAGCGCGGGGTCGCGGTGCGGCGCAGGATCACCAAGGGCCGCTCGGTGATGGGCGGCTGCGGGCAGCTCGGGGCCGCGCAGGCTTGATGGTTACTTCACCTCGACGAGCTCGACCAAGAAGATCAGCGTCGCGTTCGGAGGGATGCTGCCAGGTCGACCGCGCGCGCCGTAGGCCAGCTCACCAGGGATCCGGAACAGGAACTTTCCGCCCGGCTTCATCAGCTGCAGCCCCTCGGTCCAGCCGCGGATCACCCCATTCAGCGGGAACGAAGACGGCTCACCCCTCGCATACGAGCTGTCGAATGACTTGCCGTCCGTCAGCCAGCCGCTGTAGTGCGCGACGACGGTCTGCGAGGCCTTTGGGGAGACGCCTTCGCCTTGCTCGATCACCTCATACTGCAGGCCCGAGTCCGTCGTGACGACCTTGTCGGCGGCGAGGTCCCGGAACTTCGGCAGCGCGGTCGTCGCGAGCAGCTCCAGCTCCCACACCGTGTCCGCGCGGGCGCGCTCGAAGAGCTTCTGCGGGACCTCCACGCGGACGAGCTCCCCGATCTTCATGTCCTTGACGATGCTAGCCAAGAAGGGCAGCGGCAGCGCCTCGAGCGTACCAGAGAGCTTCCGGCCGCTCTTCTCCGTGCAGTCAAGGAGCATGCCGCTCGCGTTCCAAAACGCGTAGCGCAGAGAGACGCCGTCGCCAGCCGAGATCCCGGCGCCCTCACCGGCCTTGAGCACTTCGAGCTTGCAGCCGTTCTCAAGGGTCTTTTGCTTCTCGGGGACAGCGGGCCGCATCTTCGGCATGCGGGACACCGACAGCAGCTCGACGTCGAAGACCAGGGTCGCGTTCGCGGGGATCTTCGGCGGACGCCCCTGTGGACCGTAGGCGATGTCGCCCGGGATGACGAACTTGCAGCGCATCCCTGGCGTCATCAGCTTCAGACCTTCGGTCCATCCAGCGATCACTTGGTTGACGCCGAACTTTGTCGGCTGACCGCGGTCGCGAGAACTGTCGAACTTGGTGCCGTCCGTCAGCCACCCCGTGTAGTGGACCTCGACCTGGTCGCCGTCAGACGGTCCAGGTTCATCGGTGCCCTGCTTGAGCACGCCCCACTGCAAGCCCGTTGAAGTCGTTTCCATCTTCTCGCACGTCGGGATGCCGCCTTGCGGGGTTTCCTGGGCGAAGAGACAAGTCGAGGCGAGCAGGCCCGTGACGGCCCATGCAGCGGTGCGGATCGGATTCATGGTGGATGGTCCCCGGGTTGGGAGACGTCAATCTACCCGCTGATCTCCGATCGTCTACGGGTTGGCAGGGCGACGCCCCGGCGAGCGCGTCGAAAACAGCTGCAGAAGGTGCGTCGAGCGAGCGGGTCAGGCGGGCCCTTCAGGCCCACAAATCGGGCTGCGACGCGGCCGCTCAGCTGAGCGTTCCGGACCCGGCGCGCTTGCGCGCGAGACGCTCACGCGCCAGCGCCTTGCGCAGCGACGCCTCGGCCTTCAAGAACTCTTGGCTGAGCTTGTTGAGCCCCGCCATCTTCTCGCGCGCCTCCTGCTCCTTCCGCTTGACCCGGTCAAGGTCGATCTCACCGGCGAGCTCGCCGGCTTCACAGACCAGGGTCAGGACGTTGTTCTGCACCTGCGCGAAGCCGTCGCTGATGAACATCTCCTCCGACTGCCCGTCGGTCTCGACGATCGTCGCCGTGCCGCTCTGAGCGATCCCCGTCATGAGCGGCGCGTGCCGCGGCAGCACGCCGTATTCGCCGTCCGTGCCCACGAACGAAACCGACGCGACCTTGCGGTCGACGATCGTGCGGTCGGGGGTGACGATGCGCAGGTGGATTTCGGCCATGACGGGTCGGGAGGTTTATCTGGGTGCTGACGAGGAACGCGGCAGGAGCGAGGCTACTTCTCGGCGCGGGCGACGGCCTCTTCGATGCCGCCACACATGTAGAAGGCCGACTCCGGCAGCTCGTCGTGCTTGCCCTCAAGGATCTCCTTGAAGGACCGCACGGTGTCTTCGCGCTTGACGAACTTGCCAGGCGCGCCGGTGAACGCCTCAGCGACGAAGAACGGCTGAGACAGGAAGCGCTGGATGCGGCGCGCGCGCGCGACGACCAGCTTGTCCTCTTCGCTGAGCTCTTCGATGCCCAAGATGGCGATGATGTCGCGCAAGTCTTGGTAGCGCTGCAGGGTGCGCTGCACCTCACGCGCGGTGTTGTAGTGCTCTTCGCCGACGATCGCCGGGCTGAGCATCTTCGACGTCGACTTCAGCGGGTCGACAGCAGGGTAGATGCCGAGCTCGGCGATCTGGCGCTCGAGGATGATCGTCGAGTCCAGGTGCGCGAAGGTCGCGACCGGCGCCGGGTCGGTGATGTCGTCCGCGGGCACGTAAACCGCCTGCATCGACGTCACCGAGCCCTTCTTGGTCGAGGTGATGCGCTCTTGGAGCGCGCCCATCTCGGACGCCATCGTGGGCTGGTAGCCCACCGCGGACGGCAGGCGGCCGAGCAGCGCGGACACCTCCGAGCCTGCCTGGACGAAGCGGAAGACGTTGTCGACGAACAACAGCACGTCCTTGCCTTCCTGGTCGCGGAAGTACTCCGCCATCGTCAGGCCGGTGAGGGCCACGCGCAGGCGCGCGCCCGGCGGTTCGTTCATCTGGCCGAACACAAGCACCGCGTTGTCGAGCACCGAGGACTTGTTGCCGTTGGCGTCGGTGTACTCCGCCTCGGCCATCTCCAGCCAGAGGTCGTTGCCCTCACGGGTCCGCTCGCCGACGCCGCAGAAGACCGAGAAGCCGCCCTTCTCGACCGCCGTGATACGGATGAGCTCCTGGATCAAGACCGTCTTGCCGACGCCGGCGCCGCCGAACAGGCCGATCTTGCCGCCCTTAGCGAACGGGCACAGCAGGTCGACGACCTTGATGCCGGTCTCGAAGACCTCCGTGATCGCCTCTTGCTCGTCAAACGACGGCGCAGGGCGGTGGATCGGCAGCGTGTTGGTGCAGTCGACCTCGGGCATCGGCTCGCCGGTGCGAGGGTGCGCGACGCCGACCTCGAGGGCGCGCCCGAGCGTGTCGAACAGGCGCCCCGTCGTCACGTTGCCGACGGGCACCGAGATCGGCGCGCCGGTGTCGGTCGCGGGCATGCCGCGGCTCATGCCGTCGGTCGACGACATGGCGACGCAGCGCGCCGTCGAGTTGCCGAGCTGCTGCGCGACCTCGAGCACGAGGTCGATGCCCCGCTCTTTATCCACGACCGAGATCGCGTTGTAGAGGTTCGGCATGTGGCCCTCGGGGAACTGCACGTCCACCACGGGGCCGAACACCTGCAGGATCTGGCCTTGCACTTGGGTTGCGGTAGTCACTTCAGTCGTCCTCAGTTTGGAATGCTTGTTGGTTGTGTGTGGTTGTCGGGGTCAGCCTCAGCTGACGGCGCTCGCCCCGCCGACGATGTCGAGCAGCTCCTTGGTGATGCTCTCCTGACGGGCGCGGTTGTAGATCTTCTTCAGGTCCTTCTGCATGCGGCCGGCCGCGTCCGTCGCGCCCTTCATCGCCATGCGGCGCGACGCGTGCTCGCTGGTCAGCGCTTGCAGCATCGCGTCGAAGACCACCGTCTCCAGGTAGCGAGGCATCAAGGAGTTGAACACCGTCGTCGCGTCGGGCTCGATCAGGAAGTCGAGCTCCATCTTCTGCTGTTCGGCGTCGTCGCCGACGGCGATGGTCTTGATCGGCAGGAAGGTCGCGTCCGTGGGGACGAACTTGACCATCGACTGGAAGCGCGTGGTGAACATGCACATCTCGTCGACCTGACCAGAGGTGAACGCGTCGACCAGCTCCTGCGCTACCAGCTTCGCCGAGGCGAAGTCTGCCTTGTCGAGCGCAGGCTCGACGAAGAAGCGCTCGACGTCGAAGCCGCGCCGCTGCAGCCAGGCGTAGCCCTTGCGGCCATAGACCCAGAACTTGACCTGCTTGCCCTCGGCCTTGAGCGCGTCAATCTTCTTGCGCAGGGCGCTGAGGAGGTTGCTGTTGTAGGAGCCGCACAGCCCGCGGTCTGAGCTGATCACGAAGACGCCGACGGTCTTGACGTCCCGGACCTGGAACAGCGGCACGTCCTCCTCGCCGGCCACCTTGGCGGCGATGCGGAAGATCATGTCGCGGATCTCAGCCGTGTAGGGCGCGAAGGCCTGCGCCTTGGTCTGGACCTTGCGCAGCTTCATTGACGCGACCATCTCCATCGCGCCGGTGATCTGCGCGATGCTGGCCACCGACTTGATGCGGCCGCGGAGTTCCTTGAGGTTCGCCATGGGTCAGTTGCTGGGGAATGCGTAGTTAGGTGCGAGCGCGAGGTCCGGACTAGGCGAGGAACTCGCCCTTGAACGTCGTGACCATCTCGTCGCACTTGGCCTTGAGTTCATCCGTCCACTTCTTGTTGTCGCGGATGGTGCTGAGCACGTCGGCGTGGTTCGCGCGACAGAAGGCGAGGTACTTCTTCTCAAAGTCCGCGACCTGATCGACGGGGACCTCGTCGAGGCCGCCCGACGTGCCCGCGTAGATGATCACGATCTGCTCCTCGACGGGCAGCGGCTCATACTCCGCTTGCTTCAGCACCTCGGTCATGCGCTGGCCGCGGGTGATGGCGTCCTGCGTGGCCTTGTCGAGGTCGCTGCCGAACTGGGCGAACGCCGCCAGCTCGCGGAACTGCGCCAGCTGGATCCGGAGGCCGCCGGCGTTCTTCTTCATCGCCGGGATCTGCGCGGCGCCGCCGACGCGGGAGACCGAGATGCCGGCGTTCACCGCCGGGCGCTGGCCCGCGTTGAACAGCGACGACTCGACGAAGATCTGACCGTCGGTGATCGAGATCACGTTGGTCGGGATGTAGGCAGACACGTCGCCCTCCTGCGTCTCGACCACCGGCAGCGCGGTCATCGAGCCGCCGCCCTTGGCGTCGGAGAGCTTGGCGGCGCGCTCCAACAGGCGGGAGTGCAGGTTGAAGACGTCGCCCGGGAAGGCCTCACGACCCGGCGGACGGCGCAGCAGCAGCATCACCTGGCGGTAGGCGAGCGCCTGCTTGTAGAGGTCGTCGTAGGCGATCACGACGTGGCGGCCCTCGTCGCGGAGGCGCTCACCCATCGAGGCGCCTGCGTAGCAGCTGAGGAACTGCATCGAGGCCTCGGAGGACGCTGGCGCCGACACGACGATCGTGTAGGGCATCGCGCCATTCTCCTCGAGCTTCTGCACGACGCCCTTGACCGTCGACTGCTTCTGCCCGACCGCGACGTAGATGCAGATGACCTGGTCGGGGTTGTTCGGGTCCCCGCCGCCGGTCTGCTTTTGGTTGATGAAGGTGTCCAGGATCAGCGCCGTCTTGCCGGTCTGACGGTCGCCGATGATCAGCTCCCGCTGGCCGCGGCCGATCGGGATCATCGCGTCGATCGCCTTGATGCCCGTCTGCAGCGGCTCGGTGACCGGCTGACGCTCAGGGACCGACGGAGACACACCCTCGATCGAGCGGTAGTCCGAGTCCTCGACCTTGATGTCGCCCTTGCCGTCGACGGCGCGACCGAGCGAGTCGACCACGCGGCCGCACATCTGCAGGCCGGTCGGCACGGAGATGATCCGGCCGGTCGTGCGCACGGTGTCGCCTTCCTTGACCTGGCTGTCTGCGCCGAGCAACACAGCGCCGACGTTGTCTTCTTCGAGGTTGAGCGCGACGCCGAAGATGCCGTTCCCGAAGTCGAGCATCTCGTTCATCATGCAGTCGTCGAGGCCGTGCACGCGCGCCGTGCCGTCGCCGACCATCAGGACGGTGCCGACGTTCGACTTCTGCATCTTGCCTTGGAACCCGTCGATCTCAGCCTTGAGGACGGTGGCGACTTCGGATGGTTTGAGGTCCATGATGACTTCGGAAGTAACTGTGGAGTTGTGCGGTCAGTAGGTTGCGGCGCCGGCGCTCCGACGCGCGCGTAGGTCAGACAGTAGAGTGCTGCAGCTTGCTCTGGAGCTGGTCCAGCGCGGCGCGCAGCGAGCCGTCGTAGAGCACGTTGCCGACGACCAAACGCACGCCGCCGATCAACTCGGGCTTGTGCGCGGCGGTCAGCACGACCGTCTTGCCGCTCAGGCGAGACGCGAGCTCCGTCAAAGTTTTGAGGTCAGCGTCGTCGAGCGGATGCGCCGACTCGGCGACCCCTTCGACCTCGCCGCGATCGAGCATCAGCAGCTCGCGGAACGCCGTCGGCAGGTCCACCAGGACCTCCAGCCTGCGGCGGTGATGCAGGACCCCGACGAGGTTCCCGACCAGTTCGTGTCGTTCGCCGGACAGCTTGGCGAGCACCTTGCCACGATCGTCGGCCGTCACGTCAGGACTGGTCAACAGCGCCGACGCGCCGGGCGCGTGCAGCTCAGCGTGCAGCGCGGCCAGATCCGAGGCGACCGCGTCGACGGCGCCCTTCTCCTTGGCCAGCGTGAACAGCGCCGAGGCGTATCGTTTGGCGAGCAGGGTCATCAGGAATGCTCCGCGCCGCTGACGAACTGCTCGACCAGCGGCTTGTTCTTGGCGGCGTCGACCTCTTGGCCGAGCAGCTTGCCCGCCGCCGAGATCGTCAAGTCCACCGCGATGGACCGGATCTCCTGCACCGCTTGGCGCTTCTCCGCCTCGATCGTCTCGCGGGCCTTTTGCAGCTCCGCTTTGGCGCGCTCGTCGGCCTCGCGGACCGCCTCGGCGGCCTGGCGCTCGGCGCGACCCATCGCGTCTTCGACCATGCGCTTGGCGTTGGCTTGCGCCTCTGCTAGCTCGGCCTTGGCCTTCGCCATCTGGGCCTCGGCCTCCTGTCGGGCGACCTCAGCAGCCTTGATGGCGTCCTCGACCTTGGTGTCGCGCTCCTCCAGAGCCGAGGTGATCGGCCCGTAGACGAACTTCCACATGAAGACGAGGCCGACGAGGAACGCGGCGACCGTCCAGATTGTCGCGCCAGGCGCGAAATCCAGCAGGGAGCCGAGCGGCTTTGGGCCGTCGTCGGCGATGAGGTTGAGCATCGAGGCGATAGTCATGGTAACTCCGCGCGCGGAATCAGGTCAGAACGAGGTGAGCTGCGCGCGGGCGCGCAGCGGGCGGTGGCGCGCGACCCAGCGACAGGCGCCCTGGGTCGCGCAGCGACGATCAGCCAGCGAGGAGCAGGCCGATGACCGCAGCGAACAGCGCCACACCTTCGACGAACGCCGCGAGGATGATCGCGTTGCCCTTGATGTCGCCGGCAGCCTCAGGCTGGCGGGCGATGCCCTCACCGGCCGAGCCACCGATCTTGCCGATGCCCATGCCGGCGCCGACAGCGGCGAGGCCGGCCGCGAGGCCGGCGCCGATGCCCTTACCGATGTTGGAGGCAATGGCGAGCGCCTTTTCGGCTTCGGCGGGATCTTGGATGAAATCGAGCAGCATTGGGGGTTCTCCGTGTTAACGAATCAGGAAGGTATGGATGAAAAGGCAATCAAGCCCACGACGCGCGGGCGGGTTGATCCAGTCAGGCTCAGTGGTCCTGGTGGATCGACTGATGAATGAAGTTGATGCTGAGGTAGGTGAAGATGTAGGCCTGCAGCAGCGTGATGAACGCTTCGATGATGTAGATGAACACGGCCATGCCGAAGCACGGCAGCGCCGTCAGGTAGCTGGTCGCGGCCCCCTCCTGCATGCGGGCGAACAGGAAGATCAGTCCGATCGCTGACGCGATGACGAGGTGGCCTGCGAGCATGTTGGCGAACAGACGAATCGTCAGCGCGAACGGCTTGACCAGCAGCGAGACGATCTCGATCAAGAACATGATCGGGACCAGCGGCAGCGGGAGGCCGTGCGGCACGAGGCCCTTGAAGAAGCCGACGGCGCCGTTCTTCTTGATGCCGAAGAACAGCATCGTCGCCAGCGTGATCACCGCGAGCGCGACGGTCACGTAGGGCGTGCCCGTCGCCGTGTAGATGATGAACGGGTAGCTGTGGCCGAAGATCGGGAGCGAGGGGATCAGCCCGATCACGTTCATGAACACGATGAAGAAGAACATGAACATGAAGAACGGGGCGAAGCGGCGCCCCTCCTCTTTGCCCATGACCGAGTAGACCATCTCGTCCCGCACCCAGAGGCAGAAGCCTCGCATGACGCGCGTGAACCAGCCGACCTGCCCCTTGCGGAAGCTGCCGACGACCGGCAGGAAGACCAGCAGCATCAGCCCGAGGCACGTCCACTGCCAGGGCTGCACGTTCCATATGGTCAGCCAGCCGTCTTTGCGTTTGTTGCCCTGCTCATCGGTCTCAAACAGCGCGATCGGGTAGGTGACGCTGTGGTCGAACTGCCACTTGAAGATGTCTTGCGGGGACATCTCCATCGTCAGCGACGGACCGTGGCTGTGGCCGTGATCACCGCCGTGACCGTGATCGTCACCGTGACCGTGATCGTCACCGTGGCTGTGATCGTCGCCGTGGCTGTGACTGCCGGCGGGGCCTTGCTCGCCCTGCGCGACGTTGCCCGCGGCCTCTGCCGCGTTGCCCGCGGCCTGGCTCTCCGCCTTCTGGTCGTGTCCGCTGACAGCGGGCTGCCCTTCTTGGCCGGGCAGCGCGACGCCGGCAACGAGGCACAACCAAACCGTGATCAGGATTTGCTTGGCGAGCATGTTCGTCGGATGAGCTTGGAGAGGGTCAGTTGGTCGCGGGGCGACCGAGCGAGCGTGCGAGTCTCAGCGCCGTGCACATCTGGCACAGCAGCGCTGCACCCGCGAACGTCACGGCAAAGATCGAGAGGTCGGAGAATTTCGCCGGTTCTGCGCCCAAGGGAAATTGCTTCAGCGCGAAGAAGCCGATGACCAAGAGCGCGATCTTCACGCCCATGCCTGCTGCGAGCAGGCCGGTCAAGCGCGCGGACACGGCGTGGCTCGTCGCGCCCGGCATGTGGGTCGCAGCGAAGCGGCCATGCAGCCAGATGGTCAGGATCATCGCCGCTGCCGCGCAGCCAAAGCCCGCCACGTAGTAGGGCGCAGCGGCCGAATCGAGCATCTGGCCGTCGCGGAATAGCAGCAGCCCCAACCCAACCCCCACGGCGGCCAGCATGCCCATGTTCCACACCACCGCGCGGATCAGCAGGCTGCGATCCACCGCGACCGTCCCGGCAGGCGTCGCCGCGCCCTGCTGAGGCAGGACGTGCTCCGGCTGGGAAGTGGGGATAGATGCCATTTAGGGGTGCGTAGGACCGTCGAGGTCCTGGTCGGGATTTTCTGCAGGAGGATGGGTCTGTGACGTCTGCTTTCGGTCCGCTGCCTGTCCGAAGGGCCACAGCTCAGGGGCGACTTCGCGGATCAAATGCAGCATGCCGCCGACGATGCCCAACAGCGCGAACAGCAGCAGGAACCAAGGCCTGGTCCCCATTTGCCGGTCGAGCCAGAGGCCACCGTATGCGAACAAACCGACCGAAACCGCCAGGGTGAGGCCAGCTCCCATCGCGCGTTGGCCCGAGGACGCCGGTCTGCTCCCAGACGGAGACGACTTCTTCTCTCGGTTGCTCGTCATGGCTACGGCGAACGAGTCGCCCGATGAGAAATCCGTCGCTTTCGGCCGCCCGTCAAAGCCACGACTGCGGCGCCAACGAGCGGCAAGCAAGTTAGCGACGCGCCGACTGCAAAGCAAAGGGCTGGCGCGGCATTTTCTGCGCCCGCATTCACGCATCGACGCCCACCCAACACGCGGTGCGCAGGCAAGACCTGTCGGCCCCGCTTGTGGACAACTATGCAGACGCGCTCCCTCTCTTTCCTCTGGCTGACCTTGGCGACGGCGCACGCCGCCCATGCGCAGCAGTTCGTCTCGCCGAGCGAGCGCCGCGCGCTCGAAGGCAGCAGCTACACGCACTATCCGCTGGGACGCGCAAGCGCCCGCGTACAGACGCTGCACGACGGGCTCCCCGGCGGCGCTTGGATCGCCGCGCACGCCTACCGACGGGACGCCGTAGGCACACGCGGCCACGTGGCCGGCCTCTCTTGTGAGCTCCAGGTGACGCTCTCGATCGCGCCACACGCGGCCGCGAGCGCGTCGCCTTTGTTCGCTGCGAACAGGGGCTCACACGCCGTCGTCGTCCTACCGCGGCAGGTCATCTCCATCCCAGCAACAGCGCGCCCCAGCCTCGATCCGGCGCCGATCTTTGAAGTCGTCGTGCCCTACATGACGCCGTACCAGGTCCCCCCGAGCGGCGGCACGCTCTGCGTCGACGTCGAGGTCTTCGGCAACACAACCAACGCCGGCGCCGACCAGAACGTGAGCATCTACCTGGACGCGCACCAACAGTTCGCGGACGGGCGCGCGCGGCAGCGCGGCTTCCGGCTGCGACAGGGCTGCCCCGCACCCGGCAGCGCCGCGCTGTGCTACGCGAACGTCGACCTTTGGAGCCTGCCCAGCGGCCGCTCCGAGATCGACGTGTCGATCCGCAACGGCGTCGGCAGCGCAGCCGCTACCGCCGCGCGTGGCTTCCTCATCCTCGGCAACCACCTCGGCACGCGGGCATGGCCCCTGCGCACAGATTGCCCGTTTCACAGCTCGGCCGAGGTCTGGTTCGCGCTGCCTGGATCGATGACCGCGTCGGGCGCGTACGACGGCACGCTGGCCCTGCCCTCGCTGCCTCCCGGCCTCCGCCTGTGGTGCCAGGCAGGCTCCGTGGCGCTGTCCTCCGTCGCCATGTCGTTCAGCGACGCGGTCACGTTGGTGACGCCACGGCTCGGGCCGCTGCCGAGGCCGTGCATGAGGATCGCCAACGGCGTCGATGTTGCGGCCGCCACCGGCGCCGTCAGCGCGTCCGTGCCGGTCATGGCGTTCTTTTGAGCCACCCGCGCACGCGCTGTCGGGGCTCGTGAGCGGCGCTGCCCGCGGGCGTTGCCGGCACGAGCACGCCGCGCTCCGGGCCGCCCATATCCTCGCGGCCTAGAATCCTCGCGGCCTAGATCCGCGCGAAGCAGATGACACGGGTGACATCCACCACCGACCTACAGGATCAGCTTAGTTGTCGAGCTTCTGACAGGGCTCGATCGGCGAGTTCGGCCCGAAGGTCTCGATCGGCTGATCGGGGTCAAAGTCACCGAGACCGTAGATGTTCTGCAGCTGCTGGTAGCTGTAGCTACGCGTGGTGCCGCCGTTGAACAACACGTTGACGGTCCCGTCCGAGAACACCCACATGCCCTCGTTGTCGGTCGCCATCCACGCGTCGTTAGCGGATTGCGTCGCCGACCGAAGCTCCGCGCGCGCGCGCCCGACGTAGTGCGTGTCGAGCGAGCTCGTGTCGTCGATCGTCGGCCACGGGTCTTCGCCGCGCTCCATCATCTCGCGTGCATCGCGGTAGTCCGGGTCGTTGTCCCTGGAGCCGGGCGTGAAATACATGTCGAGGTTCTCCTCCGTGTGGTCGAAGATCTTCGACGTCCAGGTGGAGAGCACGAACTTGTAGCCGCCCTTCCTGGGCAGCGCCCGCTTGTGCTTTTGCTGGTACGACGTGAACCAGGTGAAGTGCGTCTTCATCTGCTGCTGGTCCGCGAACACGTTCGCGGTCGCCTGCGACTCCAGCACGCGCGGGAGGAGCACAGCAGCCAGCACCCCGATGATGCTGATGACGATGAGCAGTTCGATCAGGGTGAAGCCGGACTGGTTACGGCGCATGTTCGCGGTCTCGTAGAAGAGGGGTGATAGGGACCCCTGCAGTCTAGTGTCGCGAAGGCATATTGGAACCAGCCGCAGACGAATCAGGTCGCGGCGGCGCGGCTCAGTTCCCGCCGCCTTGTTGACCCGACGACGTCGTCGAAGGGACCGTCGGCGCACGCTTCGTCGCCGCAGGCTCAGAGGCCTTCTCGGTCGGCGAGGTCTCGCCCGCTGGCGCGGCCGCGTAGCTCGTCAGGCCATGCTCGCGCTGATAGACCTGCGCGAACGCGAGGTCTCCCGAGTAGGAGCCCCACCACTCGCGCCAACGCAAGATCGCCAGCTGGCGCTCCTGCACGTCCACGCCGAGGTGGTCGTAGCCAAAGTCGTGCCCCGTCGCGGACTTGAGCGCCTCGTGGCACATGAAGCGGACCTCCTTACGGTCGCTGTCGAGCCCGAGGATCAGGTTCGGCGCCTGGTCGATATCGCCCATCAACACCAGCGACCGAGAGGCCTCCATTCGCACGCTGGTCTCCGGGTCGCGCGTCAACGGCTCCAGGTCTTGGACGGTGCGACGGTCGCGCATGCGGCCGAGCACCCAACAGCACGACGCGCGCACCTTGGGGTGCTCGTCCTGCAGCCCGTCGAGCAGCGCCGGGATCGTCTGCTCACCGGTCTGAGCCAACCACAGCAGGTTCTGCAGCAGCTCTTGGCGATGCTGGAACGGGATCTGCGCGATCCGCTGGTTGATCTCGTTGCCCATCAGCGCGTTGGGCTGCTGATAGGGGCTGACCGTCTCCGTGGTGGAGCAGGCAGCGAAGGCGAACAGCACGGTGGCAGCAGTAGCCGCGATCCTCATGGGTAACCTCGTCGGTGGAGTCCTAGCCCGTGGCGTCTGCAGGGGCCACTCCGTTCATCGACCGCTGCCAACGGCAGCTTGAGGGCTTGCCCCTGTTTCACACCACGGAGGCCGCGTGACCTGTCAGAGCTTGCGGCAGCGCGCCCTGTCTGCTTTGGTCGTGCGCTCCCGCCGATGCCATCGAGGCCGGCGGCACAGCTGAAACCATGAATAAGGCCGACCTGATCACCGAAGTCCAAAAACACCTCGGCATAGAGTGCTCCAAAGCACACGCCGAACGCGCCGTCAACGCCGTGCTCAGCGCGGTCACGCGCGGCCTCCAGGTAGACGGCGAAGTCCAGGTCGTCGGCTTCGGGACGTTTCACGTCAAGGATCGCGCGGCGCGCACCGGACTGAACCCCCAGACCAAGCAGCCGATGCAAATCCCGGCCAGCCGCACGGTCGGCTTCCGGGTCGGGAGCGGCCTCCGCAGCGCCGTCGCGCCGCCGCGCGAAGACGCCTCCTAGCGGCCGCCGGCCTCGACCGCGGACCACGCGCGCGCTGCCGTCGTCGATGCGCCTACGTCGCCGCCGCGCGGGCCCGCCCCAACCGCGTCAAGCTGACCCGTCGATCCATCCACCGCCGAGCACCTGGCTGCCGCGGTAGAAGACCGCAGCCTGACCTGGGGTGATGGCGTTGACCGGCTCGTCGAACACCACCTTCGCGGTGGCGCCAGTCGCGGTGATGCTGCCCGACACCGGCCGGTGCCGCGCGCGCACTTTCAGCTCGCTCTGCACCGGCTCGCCGTCAGCAGGCGCGTCGATGAGCCAACGCACGCCGCTGACGAACATCGTCGTCCGCTCCAAGCCGTCGCGCGGAACCAACGTGACGTCACCGCCATCGGCGTCGATCGCCGCGACGTAGTGCGGGGCACCCAGCGCGGGCAACCCGCGGCGCTGACCGATCGTGAAGCCGTCGACGCCGTCGTGCACGCCGAGCATGCCGCCGTGGACGTCGACGAAGCGACCAGGCCGGCCGGCGCCGCCGCGCGCCCTCACGACGTCGCGGTAATCCCCGCTCGTCACGAAACAGATCTCCATGGACTCTGGCTTCTGCGCCGTCACGATGCCGTTCTCTTCAGCGACGGCCCGGACCTCGTCCTTGGTCATATCGCCCAAAGGAAACAGCGTCTTGCGCAGCGCGTCGCGGTCGATGCCGAAGAGATAGTAGGTCTGGTCTTTGTTGTCGTCCGCGGCGGTGTGCAGCTCACCGTCGACCACCCGCGCGTAGTGGCCCGTCGCCACCGCCTCGGCGCCGACGTCGTCAGCGATCTCGAAAAGGTGCCCGAACTTCAGGTGTTGGTTGCACAACACGCAGGGGTTCGGCGTCCGCCCGGCGCGGTACTCGGCGGCGAAGTGGTCCATGAGCTTCGCGAACTCTTTTTCGTAGTCCACCGCGTAGAACGGGATCCCGAGGCGATCCGCGACCACCGACGCATCGCGCGCGTCGCTGGCCGAGCAGCACGACTTCTCCTGCGCGGACTTGCCGGCCACGCCGTTGCGCATGAACACCCCTACGACGTCGTGGCCCTGCTGCTGGAGCATCAGGGCGACGACGCTGCTGTCGACGCCGCCGGACATGGCTGTGAGAACTCGCATGGTGGTCAGCCGCTCCCTGGAACGGAGCGGCGGTTCCTCAGGATGGAGATCTTTGGCTGCAACGCAAGCGACCGCATCCTTATACTGTCCGCCCAAACTCCAGGTCGGGCCGTCGCGCGCCCCCGCGCCGACACGTCAACCAGGATTTCATCTACCGCCACGAGCGGAGCGCCGCCGCCGACATGCCGCACACGACTTACTACCTCCCCGTCTCCTTCGCCCGCTTCCAGGACCCAAGCACCCGCTCGGATGCCCCAGCGAGTGGAGCGCCCGCACCGAGTGGATCCAACCCCAGCCAAGCAGCCGCCCCAGGACAAGGCGCGACGGGCGAGGCGCAACCGCAGCCGTGCGGCGACGGGATGCTCTGGATGATGCCAGCGTTCCTGGCGATGATGTATTTCCTGATGATCCGCCCCGAGCAGAAGCGGAAGAAAGAGCAACAGAACCTGCTGGCCTCCATCAAGCAGGGCGACAACGTCGTCACCATCAGCGGCATGCACGGCGAGGTCAGCTCGATGACGGACAACACCGTGACGCTGCGCGTGGACACCGTGCACATGACCTTCGACCGCAGCGCCGTCGGGCGGATCGAGCGTGAGCCGGCAGCCGACGGGACCGACCCCAAGGCCGAGAAGGCGTAGCCAGACCGGACACGTCGGGCCTCGCCCGAGCGGGTCCGACGGAGAAGAGCTGGCCTGCCGCGCGCTGCGACGGGCCGGCCTCACCGTGGTCGCGCGGAACGTGCGCACGAAGTTTGGAGAGCTGGACGTGCTCTGCCGCAGGGGGCGCTGCTGGATCGCCGTGGAGGTCAAGTCGCGACGCAGCCACCCCGCACCCGAACGCTGCGTCGCGAGCGCACAGCTAGACCGCATCGAACGCTCGCTTCGTGCGCTAGCGCCGACGCTCCGACCGCGTCCTTCTCAGCTGCGAGTTGACGTCGTGGCTGTCCGGTGGCGTCATACAATCGGCGCGCCTCCCGAAAGCGCGAGGATCGATCACTTCCGCGCCGTCCGTCACCTGGCCTCCAAAGCCGATGCCATAGGGTTCTCCCGGTGTGCTCCAGAACGTCCTGGCCACGTGTCGACTTACGTAGATAGCCTTCTCGTTCGCCCTCGAACCATGGTCAGCCTCGCCGAACAAATCATCCCGCGGCGCAAGATGCTCTTGCTGCTCAGTGAGAACGTCTTGTTCGCCATGGTGATCATGGTCGGCACCAGCGCGCCGCCGCTGAGCAGCCGCAGCTTCCTGCTCTTCGAGCCGTCGCTCGACCTGCTCCGAGGCTTCGCAACCAGCGTCGCGATCGCCGTGTTCTGCCAGGCGGCGCTCAGCTACAACGACCTGTACGATTGGAAGGTCGCGCAGAACCGCGCGGATCTCGCCAACCGCCTAGTCCACAGCTACGGATACTCCCTGGTGATGCTCGGCATCTTGGCGTCCGTCGCCGGCGGGCTCTTCTACCTGCCGGGCATCAACGACATCAACGGCGAGACCTGGAAGCTGATCTTGCTGGTCGGCGTCGGCTTCGCGTTCGTCTTCGTGCTGCGCCACGGCTTCCACTGGTTCTTCTACAAGTGGCGCTTCGGCGAGCGCGTGATCGTGCTCGGCTCGTCACCCGAGTCGCTGCTGCTGTCCCGGATGCTGCGAGAGAACCCCATGGCGGGCTTCGAGGTTTGCGGGATCGTCGAGGAGTTCGGCCAGCAACCGCTGGCCACCAAAGAGGAGGACGCCCCCGTGTTGGGCACCCTTGAGGGTCTGCACCAGACTTGCCGCGACGAGGGAATCAGCCGCGTCATCGTTTCGCTCAAGGAGCGACGAGGCAAATTCCCGGTCGAAGCGCTGCTGCGATGCAGGATGGACGGCGTGATCGTCGAGGAGCGAGAGGCGATGTACGAACGCCTCACTGGGAAGCTCGCCGTGGAGTCGATGCGCCCCAGCTACCTGATCTACGGCCGCGGCTTCGCGAAGGATCCGCTGACCTTGGCCCTCAAGCGCGTGCTCGACATCCTGGCCTCCTCGATCGGGCTGGCGCTGTCGCTGCCGATCTGCGTCGTCACCGCGCTGCTGATCAAGCTCACTAGCCGCGGACCGATCTTCTTCGTCCAGGAGCGCGTCGGCGAGGATGGCGAGCCGTTCAAGCTGATCAAGTTCCGTACTATGCAGCGGGACGCCGAAGCGGACTCCGGGCCGGTGTGGGCGCAGAAGAACGACGCCCGCGTGACCCCCATCGGTCGGTTCCTCCGGGTGACCCGCATCGACGAGATCCCGCAGTTCCTGAACATCCTTGCAGGCAAAATGTCCTTTGTCGGCCCCCGCCCCGAGCGGCCGCACTTCGTCGAGCAGCTCGAGGCTCAGATCCCGTTCTACCCCCTCCGTCACACCGTGAAGCCCGGGCTGACTGGCTGGGCACAGGTCAGCCACCCATACGGCGCCTCGATCGAGGACGCGCAAGAGAAGCTCCGCTACGAGCTCTACTACATCAAGAACATGGGGTTGCTGTTTGACCTGAACATCATGCTCCGCACGATCGCGGTGATCTTGCGCGGCAGCGGCGCGCGATGACGTCGACACGTCATGCTGCCGTGCCGGGCGACCGACACGAACAGCTACGACATGACGAAGATCCTGGTTGCGGATGATCTAGGTGAGGAGGGGATGGCGATGCTGCGCGACAGCGGCGACGTCACCCTGAAGACCGGAATGAAGGAAGACGCGCTCCGCGCAGAGCTGCCCGGCTACGAAGTGCTCGTCGTGCGTTCGGCGACCACCGTCACTGCGCGCAGCCTGGAGCTCGCCGACTCGTTGGCCGTCGTCGGCCGCGCCGGGATCGGCGTCGACAACATCGACGTCGACGCGTGCACGGCCCGCGGCATCGCGGTGATGAACACTCCAGAGGCGAACGCCGTGACCACCGCCGAGCACGCGGTCGCGCTGCTGATGAGCCTAGCGCGCAACATCCCCGCCGCTGACGCCTCGATCCGCGCAGGCCACTGGAGCAAGTCGAAGTTCACAGGCGCCGAGCTCCAGGACAAACAGCTGGGGGTCGTCGGGCTAGGCCGCATCGGCGGCATCGCCGCGGAGAAGTGTCGCGGCCTCGGCATGACGGTCGCAGCGTACGACCCGTTCGTCACTCAGGCCAAAGCCCCCGACGGCGTGCGAATGCTCGACCTCGACGAGCTGCTCGCGACGAGCGACTTCGTGACCGTGCACGTCCCGCTGCTCGACGAGACCCGACACCTGCTGAACCGCGAGCGCCTGTTGAACATGAAGCGAGGCGCGCGCCTCGTGCACGCTGCCCGCGGCGGCATCGTCTGTGAGCGCGGGCTGGTAGAAGCGCTGACGACCGGCCACCTCGCAGGCGCAGCGCTGGACGTCTTCGAGGCTGAGCCGCTGAGCGAAGACAGCCCCCTCCGAACAGCGCCAAACCTCGTGCTGACCCCGCACCTGGGCGCCAGCACCGATGAGGCGAAGCGCAACGTCTCGCGCGATATGGCGCGGCAAATCGACCTCGTCGTCAAGCGCGGCGTCGTTTTGAACGGCGTCAACGTCGCGCGGATCTCGCCGGCCGACGCCGCCCAGGTCGGCCCATACATGGACCTCGCCCGAAACCTGGCGGCGGTGCTGACGCAGACCTTCGACGGACCGGTTCAGTCGGTGCGGCTGACCGTGCAAGGCGGTATCCCTACATCGGCGCACCGCGCGCTGACCGTCGCGACCTTAGCGGGAGCGCTGCAGCCCTCTAGCTCCGGGCCGGTGACGCCGGTGAACGCCGAGCGGATCGCGCAAGAGCGAGATGTGCGGGCTCACTGTGACGCCTCGACGATGAAGCGCGACTTCATGAGTTTGCTGCGCGTCGAAGTCGTCATCGACGGCGAACGTCACAGCGCCGCCGGCACCGTCCTCGGCCACAAGCACGGCCGAATGGTTCAGCTCGACGACTACGTGCTCGACGCCATCCCGGAAGGGCCAATGATCATCACGTTCCACCGAGATGAGCCAGGCGTCGTCGGCCAGATCGGGACCGTCATCGGCAGCGCAGGTTGCAACATATCCCGTATGCAGATCGGACAGGACAAACATACGGCTACAGCGCTGGGCATCCTGAACCTCGACGGCGAGGTCGACGACTCGCTCTTGGACGCGGTGCGAGCCATCGCGGCCGTTGAGAACGCGCGCCTGGTGCGCTGATGATGGACTCCCCCATCGCCAGCGTCTACTTCGACTGCGACTCGACGCTCTCTTCCATCGAGGGCGTCGACGAGCTGCTGCAGTTCGCCGACGCTGACCTGCGGCGCGAGATCGCCGAACTGACGACGCAGGCGATGAATGGCACGCGACCGCTCGCCGAGGTCTACGAGGGCCGCTTTCGCAAGCTCGCCCCGCGCCGAGACCAGCTCGACGAGATCGCGGACCACTACGTCGCGAACGTCGTCCAAGACGGCGCGGCGACGATCCGGGCGCTGCAGTTCCTGGGCAAGCACTGCGGCGTCGTGTCCGGCGGCTTGATGATCCCAGTGCGACACCTCGCGAGGCACCTCGGCATTCCTGACGAGCACGTGCACGCCGTCCCCTTGCTCTTCGACGACGACGGCGCCTACCTAGACTTCGACCGCACCTCGCCGCTCTGGCGGAACGGCGGCAAGGTCCACGTCGTGCGAGCGGCACCGCCCAGCCACCACCCGATGGCCTTCGTCGGCGACGGGATTACGGACCTCGAGACGCGCGCACACGTCCAGCGGTTCGTCGGCTTCGGCGGCGTGGTCGCCCGGGCCGCGGTCCGTCAGGGCGCGGAGCACTTCGTAGACTCACCATCACTGGCAGCGATCTTGCCGCTGGTCTTGACCGCGGACGAGCTGGCCCGCCTGCGAGGCGAACCTACATTCGCACCGTTGCTTTCTGCGGCCGAAGGCTGAAGCTGACGACATGGGAGAATCCCCGATGCTGTTCATCCCGGGGCCGACAGAGGTCGACGCAGAGCTGAGGCAGATCATGTCGATGCCGCTGCTCGGACACCGCGACCCGCGCTTCGTCGCGACCGTCAAAGACGTCTGCGACCAGCTCCGCGGGCTGTTTCTCACCGCGCAGAACGCCGCGTTCGAGACGTGCCCGGGAACGGCCGTTATGGAGGCGAGCGTGCGCAACTTCGTGCCGCGCGGCGGGCGCTCCCTGCACCTCGTCGGCGGCGCGTTCGGCAAGCGCTGGCACAAGATCAGCAAGGCCTGCGGTCGACACGCCGTCGCCCTTGAGCGACCGATGGGCGAAGCCCACACGCCGGCCGAGGTCGAGGCGTACCTGCGCGACGACCCAAACACGGACGCCGTATGCATCACCCACAACGAGACCTCGACCGGGGTGATCCAACCGCTCGCCGAGCTCGCCGCCGCCGTCCGCCGCACCGCACCCGATGCGATGATCATGGTCGACGTCGTGACCAGCCTCGCCGGCGCTGAGCTGCGCTTTGACGATTGGGGGCTCGACTTCGCGTTCGCGGGCACCCAAAAGTGCCTTGCCCTGCCGCCGGGCCTCGGCGTCTATGCCGTGAGCGACCGAGCGCTGGCCCGCGCCGAGACCGTCGAAGAGCGCGGCTTCCTCTACGACCTCGTGAAGGCCGTCCCCGACACGGTCTCGGGCAAGCCGACCGCGACCCCGTGCGTCCCGCTTGTCTACGCGCTCCAACGACAGCTCCAGCGCATCCACGAAGAGGGGCTACCTCAGCGCTGGCGACGCCACCAGAATATGCAGGCTCGATCGCTAGGGTGGGCCACCGAGCGCGGGTTCACGCCGTTTGTCGCCGAAGCCGAGCGCCGCTCGCCGACTATCAGCTGCATCCACGCGCAGGGCGCCGACGTGGACGCGCTCGCCGCCC
>NYVR01000135.1 GCA_002684655.1 Planctomycetota bacterium
GTTTATTGCGGTTTTGCTTAATATTTTAATGTTTTATCTTTTAATTGATCCTAATTGGATTTGTTATGTTCGGTTAGTATGTTTATTGCGGTTTTGCTTAATATTTTTGTCTTATTTTAAGTCTACATCTTCTAGTATCCTTTATACGTAGATCTTTCATAAGAAATAATTTCTTATCTTTTTTCTTTTTTTGTTTTGAATTACAACTATTTACTACTTGAAAAGGAATATGAAAAAATCGGCATATAGGTGATATGGTCGGTATTATTGATATAAATTATATTTAAATTTGATGGTATGTATGATCTTGTCTTTTACTTTCTTTCTTTTGACCTTTCTGCTAATGATCGCTCTTTGATGTCAATTTTATGGAAGATACAGTACAAATTTGGTTCCTCTACCTCTGCACAAAATTGAATTTAAGGCAATTACTTTTTGAAAGCTTTAATCATCTAATTGAGTTAACATTGCAACTCCTCTCTTGATCCAATGTTTTTGATCATGTTCAGGGGCCATAGGTAATCTTACATACATGACAAAGTTTGTAGAATGACCAGTTGTTGAGAGTGTTCCTTGTCGTAGTGAGGTTTTGTACACAGGACAAAGATAAACATGTGCTGTTCACCACCTCTCACCTGTATATAGTGCTGGAGAACCTTCAGGATCCTCAATATCTTTCTTTTTACGTGCCCATAAGTGCATATACGGCATAGCGATGTATAGCTCCCTGGGCTTGGACTCTAAAATAGAATGTTCTTCTCGATCCCAACGGCATCCTTCCAAGAAAAACCCGCTAATGAATGCACCATCCTCTGCCTTCTTAGTATCTGCTTCTGCCTCTTCACTTTTTGTTAAAACTCTAAAATCAAATGCAGCTTGATCAATAGGTATCTGCATTTTACGAGCAAAATTTTGTAATGTTCCTGTGATAAAAGCCTGTGTGAAAAAGAAACCCGATATCCAGAACACATTAGGGGCAACCAGTTCATCTATCCAACTTTGCAAAAACTTTAATCGTGCCAATAAATCATTTACCCAACCACCTAATGGTTTCAAAGAAGGATACGATACTCTCCCCCACATATCAGGTACTTTTCCAATCGACATAGAATTGCCCATTGCCTCTAATTCTCCGGACATTACAACTAGTCCTTTTATTGCCTTTTGTAAATCTTTCAAAGAAGTGAGAACCGTGATGATCAGTCTATTAAAACGAATTAATTCTTGTGTAAGTACGGTATTCATAGACTCATCGTATCGTACAGGGAAATCAAGCAGAGCCTTCTCAATATCAAAAGGTTCTGGTACTTTGCTTAGAATGTCAGCAGAAGTTTCTAACAAAATTTCATCCCAAGATTTTTCTCCTCCACCTGTTGATTTAGGTTGCAGAGATAGTGCTGTATTGAGTAACAAGTTTGTCTCGGCAATAGCGAATGAAATATTTGCATTTTCGTGTAAACCAAACACCTCTGGAGCATTATAATGTGGTAGAGTACGAATATAATCTCGATAAGATTCTAAATCTCCAAATTCTGGAGCATAATAGATTCCTGATGGAGAGAATTTGTAAGTGTCGTCCTGAATAAGAGGGTTGTAGAAATCAGACAAAATATTGACCAAACATCTTCGATCTTTGTCATCGGTGACACGACCCCCATAGTTACATTCTCCAGCTAGGTAAGCCAAAGCAGCATATGGTACTGGATCCCCCGGCTGCATATCATCTAAGAAGATCTTTAATTGATCCATTGTAATTCGTAAATCTGGTCCAGAAAATACATATTGGATATTCCAACCAAGTGGTCCAAATTTCTTCCGTTCTCGAACTGTAGCATGAAAGAAGCATAGACCGAAAAGCATTTTCTTAAATTCTCTTGGCTTGGCACAACTTTCGAAGAAATCTGGCTCGATCGAATAATAAGAGCCCAACAAGTTTGCTCTCATTCCCTTGGGTGGCTCATTCGTCATCTTAACTCCATTTTGTAAAACAAATTGAGGAAATGCTGCAGATGGTTCGGAAGTTAACCATAAACGGAAATTAGCATGAATAGTATCAGGAGCCAATTCCTCTGTAATTTTCTCTAAGGTTGGCATCCATGATACACATAAATGACAATTTTGTAAGCAAACCCAAGAGCCCTTATCACAAGCTTCTGATATAGCTTTAGTAGCTAGTGGTCCTTGACCCTGACCCAAAGATATTGAAACTAATTTTTTCCCACCGAAGCCAAGCTCCTCGGCAAGTCGAAAGAGCTCTGTCATCGGATCAGCCCCCGGAGTTAATACAAAAATTAAGGGTGTTGTACAATTGGAATCATCATAACATGCTTTAAGATCAAAAGGTGGTGGCTCGATAAATTTTGTTCCCATTTGCTCTCCAACAAATGTTTGAACGCCTGGAATTACCATATCTGGTCGAACAGATCTTAAGATCATAAGAAGTTGAAAGGAAGTTATTGAATCACCTTTCCAGGCTCTAATGTCATCCTCAGGAGTTGAAGAATTAAATATCATCGACCACCGTTCAATATCCCGAGTAAATTGATCATCAAATCCTGTAAATACAGGGAACTTTGATAAGGCAAGAATATCGCTCCAAGCTTTATCAGACAACCATTGAGAAGTGGTGTTTGCATTAGGATTAGGCTTTTCTAATTCCATGGCAGTTGAGCCTTGTAAAAAGAAACGCAGTTCTCGTGGATCGAGTATTTTTTGTGATAACATGACCTTTGTACATAAAAGAAAGGAGAAAAGCAACTTATCCTTCTCAAACAAAGATCGACATACATTTTGATATAAAATAAACGTGAATGTGTCAATGAGATTTTGTACACGTTGATCTATATTTTCTCCTTTTTCAGCCTTTGTTATGGCCAAGATAAATAGATTAATATACCACTCTAGAGAATATTGATACATTGGATCAATCAATCCTAAATCTGCAATACAGAAGAATAACTGAGACACACGAAAAGCAACCGGGACATATCCTTGCCTTGTCCGTGCAATTACTTCTTGAGTTCTGGCAGCTTCTTTAACTTTAATTTCAATATTGTTCGAAGTTACTTTGGACTGAGCTAAAGTGTTAATTAGAACTTCATCGTCTAAAATATTTCCTTTCGAGTTTTTCAAGAGATAAAGAATTTGATCTTCAATCTCCTTCAATTGTCTTTTGTATTCTGCATCATCGAGAACTAATTTTTCCCTCTGAGCCTCTAGCACAGGTTCTTCCTTTGCTACAACTATTCCAAGCATTTGATCCTCTAAGCCTTCTGCTGTCGCCATAAAATTTAATAGGTTCACTTTTACGCACAGTTCAGGGGGGTAGTGTGGATTCGTTAATTTTGTGGTCATATAAAATTTGAAGGCCGGGTCAAATTCTACTGTATTTTCTCCTATCTTAATCATAGGTACGCCACCCGTCATAACGATTTGCTTCAATAAAACAGATTCTAAAACGGGATCAACTGATTCTCCAATATTCTCAAGTAATACAGGATTTCCAAACTGAATAGAATTTTCAATAGTACGCACAAATGTAGATTGATTCTGTTTTACAACCTTTAAGTCGCGAGGTGCTTCCAGTTTTTTAATCCATTTATTTGCTTGTCCTTGTGGATCAATCATAAGTGGCCACCTATTCGACTTAAATAACATGATAGCATTATCAATGGAAAATCCATCATTAGGAAGTTTATTGATGACCCAATCTCGTATTACTACAGGTTCTCCAAGTGTAGTAGTGAGACTAAAATCATCGGAACAAGGGATTTCTTTCGCGCGTAACAACGCAGACCAAGCATTTAAAGCTGAAACACGATAAGGAGCCGTAAAGCAACCAAGATATGCAATTACTCCAGAAGATAAAACTACATCTCCAGTTACATTTTCATATTTAACTTTCAAAATTTGAGATAACTCAGTCCAACGAGTTTTTTCACCCCCTAAACCATTAATTAATTGCTTTGCCCTGCGTAATTTATTAGAACAGTCAGTCACCTGTTCTTGTAAAGAGATTTTCTTAGCGTTGGCTTCGTCAAGTTGGTCCTGGAGGGTCTGTAATTTACCAAGTACCTCAGCTAACATATCTTGTTTTACTTTTAAATTGGCTTTTGCGACTGCTAAGGTCTCTTCAGCTTGTTTCAAAGCTGCTCTTTTAGGGGCAACATTCTTTGCAACTTTGTCATATTTGTACATAGCATGAACCCATTTGCATAAACCAGCTGCGGCAACTGATGCCTTTTTCACCACATCTGGATCAAAAGCTGGATCGGAGGTATAATTTCCAATCACTTCAATTATTTGTGGGTCTATATTATCTTTATCATAATCCATTAAATGCTGTAAAAATCGTGCATCACCTAAAAGATTCTTTTGTGCAGGTCCCCAGTAATCATCCACTTTTTTTGTACCTCCATTTGGATCCTTTACTTTATCAGGTTTAACTTTCATCATAATGCAAACAGACTCCATAACCTTTTTCACAGTATCTGTTGGCTTTTTCATAGATTTTACTTCGACAATATCTGCTTTTGATAAGTCTTTCAAAGCCTTAATAGCAGCATTAAGGACTGGAATGGCCTCAGCTAGATCAGCTTCGCATGAGTTTTTAAGGGTAGTTGCTTCTTCTGCTTGAGCATTACATTCTGCTTCCTCTTTCGAAACAATAGCTTTTTTCTCATTTGCGACAATAGTGTCTTCTGCAATTACTTTTAGGAGCTCATCAGTTGCAATTGTGGCTTTCTTTAGTTCTGGTTGTAGAGCTTCCAATTCTTCCTGCATTGTGTTTACTTGGGCAGCAGTATCAAGTAATTTGGTCAGTCCATTTTCATATCGGACTTTCTGCTCCAAAACTTCTGTTCTTTGATGGTGAAGTAAAGATTTAAAAGTATTGATAAGTTCAAGATATGATGTTGGAGTAACATAATAATGACGTCCCATTTCTGTTAAAAATCTAGAGGACAGCTTAGAAGTTTCCTCTTGCATTGCAACACAAATATCTACTAGTCCACTCTTGATATTCTCTTCTACATCTACACTTTCGAGAAAATGCTCTGCCACAGATTGTAAAGCATCTTGTGGCCATTCGGTAAACCAGTCAATAGTACAACAATTTACAAGAGATGGAAACATTCTCAATCTAGTTCTAAATGCATCTCCAATAGGGGATAAGCATAGAACAACATGTAAATTCGTTCTGCAACGGGAAATAAAGAAGGCGAACATTTCTGGCCCTGAACCTGTGTTGACACCAGCTTCACCCGCTGCTGCGCTAATTTGCTCTTGAATCGCACCGAATTCTTCGTTATTGAATAAATTTGGTACTTCTCCAGTATTCAAAATTCCGTTAATATCTTCTAAGAAAGATTCGTTTACTATCTGAGTGTCATCAAATAAGAAAACAGTTTGTTTATCTTCTGCCCCGGCCATAATAAATACTTTTTTCAGATCTTCTCGCCAATCTACCATGCCATAAGATTTCGAAATTTCAATAGAAAACTGTTTATAGTCAGCAATAGATACAGCCAATGTAGTCAATGACTTTCTCCCTGATCCACCTACACCTACAAGTAAAGCATTACCGTATGGTTGAGAAATGATTCGGGAGATTCGAGCAATGTGTTCAATAGCATTCATAAATAAAACAAGTGACATTGGTTTGTTAGTCATTGCATTGAAGTCTTCAAGGTAATCATCCATCACTTTATGAAGTTTGTTCATATCATCAATTTCAACGTAAGGTTTCGTTATACTTCGAGGATCAATAAAATTACCATAAAGTACAGGCTCAGATGGTTTTTTGACTACTTTCTTTATGTCCATATTGAAGTTTTCTTTTACCTTGATAGTCATCATATTTAAAAACCATTTTCGATCATCTGATGAAACAAGTCTATCATGAAAAACACGCATACATTCATGATACCATAGTCGAA
>NYVR01000136.1 GCA_002684655.1 Planctomycetota bacterium
GAACAGCGCGATGACGATGATCTTGCAATACTCGAAGAAGTAACGGTTCGTGTACTCGTCGTGCACCTTGGCCTGGGCGTAGCTGATCGCGATCAACACCATCAGCAAGAGCATCAGCCGCGTCCTCGGCTCCCAACGCGTAAAGCGACGTCGACCCTGCTCGTTCGCCCACCAGCCGCCCAACATCGCCAACGACACAAAGAACGAAAGCCGCATCGTCCGCGCGAAGCCCCAGCACAGGTCTTGGGGGCGCATGTAGGCGAGCCAACTGAACAGCAGCAAACCGATGTACGGACGTCGAAACGCCGTCGGCATCATCGCCATCACGAACAGGAAGACGACAAGGTCCCGCATCGATCTACCGGGGTCAGGCCCCCAGGATCATCGCCAGGAGATCACGAACGACCGGCGGGAGCATCGTCGAGTCGAAATAGAAGATCGAGACTACGACCGTCATCAGGATGACGCCGCTCCCGGCGATGAACGCTACGCGTCGGCGACGTCGCACAGCGTCCTCGCGCTCAGCGACCGTCTCTAAATACGCGACCCCGCCCAGCACGGGCACCGGCAGCGCGCGCTCGACGTCCTCGACGGTCTTGAAGGACCCCTGCAGGAAGTCGAACGCCAAGATCAAACCGATTGCGGCGCCAAGCCCGAGCACGCAGCCGATCAACGCGATCAGCAGGATATTTGGCTCGGTCGGCGCCGGCGGCACCACCGCAGGTCGCTTCGTACGAACCGGAAGATCACGCTGCAACTTCGCCAGCAAGTCCGTGGCGCTATGCAAATCCGCGAGCGCGGCGTCTTTGGCGGCTTGCGCTTCGACGATCTGCTCCAACTTTTGCGAGTAGCGGCCGTGCCCCTCAACCTTGACCACGAAGGCCTGCTGCTCGGCTTCCAGCTGCCGCTCCTTCGTCGCGATCTGCGCGCTCAGGCCACTCAGCTTTTTCTTGTCGGCGGCGATCTTCTGCACCAGCTCGGTGAAGTCCGGATTCGGCACCAGACCGTCGGCGTCGACTTTTGGCTGCGGCACCAACGCCTTGATCTGCTCCAGGATGAGTTCGGCCTTCTTCTTTGAGTTGTAGTACTGCGCAGTGCCCGGCTGATAGGTCTGCTCATACTCCTGCTTGGCCCGCATCCAGAGCTGCGCGAGGCCGGCAGCCTTAGGGTTGGCTAGGGCTCGCGAGAGCACATCGCTTGAGTCAGGCGCGACGCGTGGCTGCGTTTCTGCCAACGCCTCTCGGTCCACCTCCAGCGCCGCCTTCATCTTGGCGACTTCGCTGCGCTGCTCCTGGAGCGCCTCAAGACGCCGCGCTCGCGCCTCGACCTCCTTCGGCCACTCCATCCGCTGCACGCTGACGTCAAGTTCAGGGTCAAAGCCGTACTGCCGCTCAAGGTCTTGCTTCTCTCGCAGGTAGTCCGCGAGCGTCCCGCGCGCGCGGTCGAGGGTCGTGCTAGCGCGAACCTGCTGCTCCTCTGCAGGCGCCCGCAGGTCTGCGATCCGCTCTCGCGCCCACACCTCCACCAGCTTGTTGAGGAACTCGGCTGAACGCGGGCCGTCCTGATCGCGATACTCGACGTTGATCAAGGCGTAGCTGCGCGTCTTGTCGCCCCCGTTGGTCTCCGACACCGAGATCCGAGACTCAACCTCGCGCTCTAACTGACCGCGCGCGAAGTCGTCTAGTGCGACGGCTTCGGGCCACTTGAGCTCCTCGATCGCCGCGCCCGCCATCAACGGGATCGTGCTCTTGGCGGTGTCGACCACCGCACGGAAAGGATACTCGCGGTCGGTCGGCCCGGACGGCAGCTGCTGATGCTCAAGCAGCGTCCTCGCGACAAAGTAGCGCGGGATAAAGAATGCGATCAACCCGCCGATGACCAGCCCGAACAATGAAACGGGCACGAGCTGCCAGCGGCGACGCCGCACGAGGTCGACGTAGCGCTGGAGCGACAGCTGCGGCAGATCCACCTGCGTCATCGCGGGTGCTCCATCTTGTCGGCGAACGAGGTCAACATGATCGGCTCGATCAGAAGCGGAAGAACCCGCGCCCAGGGACTGCGTCACCGGTCAAAACGTCATATGCAAACGTCACCTGAGCAGCGCCCAGCATGGTCCGCATCGCCAACGCTACGGGCTGCAGCACCCGCTCGAGCAGGCGCGCGAGCATGCCGAGCACGGTCGGCTGCACGTAGAGGATGTCATGCTCTTCGATCGGGAAGTTCGCGCGGGTGAAGCCCGTAGTGAGCATCTCCCTCACGTTGACATCAATCACCAGCGGGTGTTCCGCGTCGGGCTTGATCAAGTAGACGCGGCCGAGGTTCGCGAGCGGCGTCCACGTCGCCGAAAACAGCGCGTCGAGCAGCGTCATGTTCGCGTTGATCGGCAGGGGCCCCTTCCGCCCGACCTCACCGATCGCGTAGAAGAACTTGTTCCCGCTAATTCGCGCCTGCAGGTCGACGTCGAACTTCAGCACGCTGCGGAGCTGCGTTCGCACCAGAGCGGCAAGGTCTGTTTCGGTCTTGCCGAGCGCGTAGACGGGCCCGACCAGCGGGACGAAGATCGTTCCGTCGATCGCGACCGGTTGGGCGGTCTCGAGCACGGAGAGACGCTCGGCGCCCGGTTGCATCAGGACCTCCGGCGGCACGATGAACTGCACTAGGTCGTTGCCGCCCAGATAATTCTCGCGCGTGGCCTCACCGTCGGCGCGGGAGCCGAAGCCTTTCTCGGTCAGCAGCTCGCGGATGCGCTTGTCCTCGAAGCTCCCACAGCTTGCGAGGAGTCCGCACAGCAGCAGCGCCAGTCGGCCAAGCGCGCCGCAAGAGATCACAGGAGATGGACTCGGTGTGTTGTTCACGTCAGGTTTGCCTCACAAAGCGGTGCCTGCCCGCATCCTAGATGTCCAGGATGGCGGGACAACCGATCGCCTCGTTGAACATCGTCATCATCGGAACTTCCATCCCGCGAACCTGACCCAGACGGCCGTGTTCCAACGGGACAGCCTCATTTCTACCAGCGAGGTCGGCTGTCGCCGTCAGCCAACCCGACGGTTCCGCGCACAAACGCTCGCTGCCAAGGCCGGTTGCGATCCAAGGACAGCTTCGCGACCCGACGCCGCTAGCTTGACGGCGTGAGCGAGACGCGTCCAAAGTCACCCGCGGCGGTTCGTCCGATTCGACCGGATCACGCCGTCCGCGACGCGGCATCGGCGGGCGCCCGAAGACACCAGCGCCACTCGCTGGCGCCGCGCGAGGCGCTCTTCCCCATGCCAACGTAGCAAACGAACGTGAAAACGACGCGACGTCGGCGCCGGGACGAGCGGTTGCGCCAGAGGTCGCGGCCGGATGATCAAGCATGACACCATGCGCTAGCACCGAGCGCTGCGGGGGTTACCCTGTCGACGCGACCAGGCGGCGCGTCCCATCGCGCGACGACCCCGCTCCTCGGCGACGCGGGCAAGGGGCGCGTCACATTTCTGGTCAAAGCGACCGCGCGCGAGCGAGCCTAAGCGGTCGCTGATTCGTCCGCTGGTAGCCGCATACGAGCGCCGACCATTTCTGCCGCCTGCGCTCTCGCGCCCCGACGACGCGCCCCGCAAGATGTCATGATGCGTGCACTCGCTGTCTGTGTCGGGCTCTTCACGGCGGGCGCTCTCGCGTGGTCATGGAGCAGACCGAGCGCTCCTGTCGCGCCGCCGTCGGCCATAGCACACGACGGCGATCAGGACGCGGACACGCCCGCGCTAGATCAAGCCGTCCCCGCGCGGGTCGCTGCGCCCGTCGAGGCGCGCGCCGACGACGCGTCGCCCCTGCCCCCCAACTCCCGACCGGCAGCGGCGTCTGACGCGGTGGAGACGCCAGACGCCGCGGCGCCAGCGCCACCAGCAGAGCAGACGACGGCGATCGAGGTGCGTAGCGCTGCATCGAACCTCGCCCTGAAATCGTTCCGATGGAGCTTCGTCGCGGGAGAACGCAGACTTTCGGGAGCCATCGACGGCGGCGACGCCGACCTGCCCCTGCCGCCTGGCGTCACCGGCGAGCTGCTCGTCGAAGCCGACGGGATGCAACCTGAGCGGCTCTCCGAAGTGACCGCGACGGCGCGGCCCGCGCAGCCGCTGCGGCTCGAGGTCTACCTCCGCCCGACGAGCCGCGGGGAAGGCGTAACGCTGCTCGTGCACGACTCCCTCCGACGGCCGGTCGCGGACGTTCGCGTCGACGCGTTCGCGCTGAACACCGAAAGCCCCCAGCAGGCATGGCATCTCGAGGCGCCCATGTGGTCACGCGCAGCGACAGCGGCGGACGGGCGCTACACGCTGCCCCCGCTGGCGCCGGGGCGCTATGGCGTGCAAGTCCGCGCGGTCGACAGCCAGGGGAAGCCAGCGCCTCTCGCGGCCTTCCGCAGCACATACGACCTAACCGGCACGAACGGGTTCGTTGAGGACGTCGTGCTGATGCCAGCGTGCGCGCTGCGGCTTGACCTCCGGGATATAAACGGCGCCGCCGTAGACCCAGCGCAGCGCGGCGCCATTGGCATCCGCCTGCTAATACCAAGCGACCACGGCGTCTCCAGGAGATGGACGAGCGCCGCGCCCGGAACCGCCGGGACAACCAGCGACGTTGACCGCATGCCAGGGCCCTCACCCGTCTGGGTCGCTGCGCCCGTTGCGCCCGGCAGCTACACGCTGGAGATCACAGTCGATGGCCAGCTCGCCGTTCGGCAGGCGCTGCAGCTACCTAGCGGCGCCCACACCGAACGCGTGCTGCTGCCCTAGACAGCGCCGCTCCCTGAACGGAAGCAGCGCGTCACCAGCGCCGTCCATCCCGTCTGGTGCGACGCGCCACACCCGCGCCCGGTGTCGCCGTCGAAGAACTCGTAGAACCAACACCGATCTCGATAGCCAGGGTCGTCCGCGAAGCGCGCGTCGTCGCCGGCGAACGGCGGCTTGCCGGCCTCGCCACCCCGGAACAGGGTGGTAAGCCTGCGGGCCAGCTCGTCGGCGACCTCCTGCAAGGTCATCAAGTTGCCCGACCCCGTCGGACACTCCACCTGGAAGTCGTCACCGTAGAAGCGTCCATAGCGCTCCAGCGCTTCGATCAGCAGGAAGTTGGTCGGGAACCAGATCGGCCCACGCCAATTGCTATTGCCGCCGAACATGTCGGTCGTGCTTTCGCCCGGCGTGTAGTCGACGCGATACTCGTCGTCTCCGTGCCGGAGGATGAATGGTTCGTCAGCGTGGACCCGCGACATCGAGCGGACCCCGTGTGGCGACAAGAACTCGTTTTCGTCCAGCAGGTAGGCCAGCACGCGCTTGAGCCGCTGCTTGCTCGGGATCGCCAGCAGCACCTTGCACTGATCACCTTCACCACGGAACGAGATGTGGCTGGCGAGCTCTTGCTCGTGCTCAAGGAACCACTGCATCCGGCGATAGAAACCTGGGAGCTGCGAGAGCTTCCAAAGCGGCAAAACCTCGACGGCGCAGATGGGCAGCAGACCGACCAGCGACCGGATACGCAGCCGCACGGTCTCTTCCTCGCCCTCGGCGCCACGGATCTGGTCGTAGTAGAACCCGTCCTCTTCATCCCATAAGCCGGTGCCGCCGAGCGTGTTGATCGCGTGGGTGATCTGAACGAAGTGCTCGAAAAACTTTGAGGCGACGTCCGAGTAGCTCTTGTCGTGGTGCGCTAGCTCAATCGCGATGCTCAGCATCGTGGCGCAGTAGAACCCCATCCACGCCGTGCCATCCGCCTGCTCAAGGTTACCACCCGTCGGCAACGGCTGGCTGCGGTCGAAGACGCCGACGTTGTCGAGGCCAAGGAACCCGCCGCCGAAGACGTGGTTGCCGTTGACGTCCTTCTGGTTGACCCACCACGTGAAGTTCAGCAACAGCTTGTGGAAAGCGCTCGCCAGGAAGTTGATGTCCCGCTGCCCCCGCGGACCTGTCATTTTATAGACGCGCCAGCACGCCCACGCGTGGACCGGCGGGTTGACGTCGTGGAACGCGAATTCGTAGGCCGGCAGCTGGCCATTCGGAGCCATGTACCACTCACGCAGGAACAGCAGCAGCTGTGACTTCGCGAACGACTGGTCGATCTTCGCGAACGGGATCATGTGGAACGCGAGGTCCCAGGCCGCATACCACGGGTACTCCCACTTGTCGGGCATCGACACGACATCGCGGTTGTAGATGTGGGAGAAGTCGGCGTTACGTCCCGCCCGACGACCTTCCGGAGGCGTCGGCTGCGACGGGTCACCTGCTAGCCACATACGCACGTCGTAAAAGTAGAACTGCTTCGACCAGATCAGGCCCGCGTAGGCCTGCCGCTGGATCCGCGCAGCCTCCTCGTCAACGTCGCCCAAGACGTCGTGATAGAAGCGGTCAGCCTCAGCTTCGCGCGTCGCGAGCGTTTGGTCGAAGGCTTCACCGAAGGCTTCTCCGACGAGGTCCGCGCGCCGCAGCCGCAGTCGAAGGGTCCGCGCCTCGCCAGCGGGGATCGTCAGGACACACCAGAACGCCGCCTTGCTGCCCGCACCCTTATCGGAGACCGCCTGCTCGTTGCTCTCGCACACGCGCCGGTGGAAGGCGTCTTTGACCTTTGCGCCGTCGTCGTCGAAGCCGAACAACCGAGCGCCGTTGGTCTCGTTCTCGGTAAACAGCGACCCGCACAGCTCGCGGCCGTCACCGTAGTGGAACTCGTCGATCTTGAGCTCCATCTGTTGGAGATCTGCGCCGTCGGCCAGCATGCGCCGCTCACCGTCTTGGCGCACGACGCCTCGCGGCCAGTAGCCCTCGCCTTTACATCCCCACGACCAGGTGTTCCGCCACCAGAGCTGCGGCAAGACGTGCACCTTGGCCTCTTCGTCGCTGCGGTTCTTGACCTCCAGCTCCACCAGGATGTCGTCCGGCGAGTCTTTTGCGTAGGTCGCGGTGACGTCGAAGTAGCCGTCGTCGAAGGCATCGGTGTCCCGCAGCTCATACTCCGGGTCGTCGCGGCCGCGCTCTGCGTTAGTCGCCACGAGGTCGTCGTACGGGAAGGCGCGCCGCGGATACTTGTAGTTACCGCGCAGGAACGCAGCGGTGGGGAGCGCGTCGACGTAGAAGTACTCCTCTTTGACGTCTTCGCCGTGGTTGCCCTCCGGACCAGCCAGCCCAAACAAACGCTCCTTTAGGAACGGGTCGCGTTCGTTCCACAAGGCAAAAGAAAAGCACAGCCGGCCGTGCCGATCGGTGACGCCGAGCAGTCCGTCCTCGCCCCATCGGTAGGCGCGACTCCGCGCGTGATCATGTGGAAAATAGTCCCAGCAGCTGCCGTCTTCCGAGTAGTCCTCACGGACCGTGCCCCACTGGCGTTCAGCCAAGAAGGGCCCCCACCGCAACCAATGCAGCTCGCGGCGAGCGTTGCTCGCGAGGCGGTCACGTTCAGCGCAGTGGAGATCGTCCATCGTAGGGGTGTATCTGTTCGGCGACTCGACGCCACCATCGTTAGCCAATAGCCAGCGAGAGTCGACGTGGGACAGGGGACACGAACTGCAGCGCCTCACCAGAGACCGGATGGTCCAATCGCAGCTCCGCTGCGTGCAGCAAGAAGGCGCCGCGGCCGAGGTCCGATGTCGCGCCGTAGCGCTGATCACCGACGATGGGATGGCCGATGTGAGCGAGGTGAGCCCGGATCTGATGGGTCCTGCCGGTGCGCAATGAGACCCGCAGCAGCGCTCGGCCCCGGCCGGCTTGGACCTGGACGTAGTCGGTGACGGCGCGCTTGCCCCGCTCGTCGACGTGGACCTTCGGCTGCGACGCCCGCGCCGTCTCCCGCAGCCAGAGCGGCGCGTCGATCGTGCCAGCGGAGGCGACGGGGAGGCCCTCGACCACGGCCAAGTAAGACTTCTGGACGCGGTCTTCTCGGAACGCATCACTCAACGCGCGCGAGGCTTGCGGAGTCAACCCGACCACCAGCAGCCCTGAGGTCCCCCGATCTAGCCTGTGGACCGGCGCTGGGCGATAGGTCGCGGTGCGCAGACCGAACGGCTGGCCGTCCAGCCACGCCAGCAGGTGGTGATCATGACCGCTGCCCGGCTGAACGGGGAGACCTGCGGGCTTGTCGACGATCAACAGGTGATCGTCTCGATGCACGACCTCGGGCGTCAAAGACCGTGGCGGTGGCGGCGCTGGCGGCGACGGCCGGGGCGTGGCGCCCGCGGCGGCGCCGAGGTTGTCGGGCAGCGTCAGCGTCATCCCCGCAGCCAACCGCAGATCAGGCTTCGCTTTCTTGCCGTCGATCCGGATCGTGCCACGACGCAGCAGCTTAAAGATCCCGCCGAGCGGCACCTCCGGCAACAGCTTGCGCAGGTGGCGGTCGAGCCGCTGGCCCTGCTCCGCGTCGCTTAGCACGACCTCATACATCCATACAGACAAGCAGGCAGCTTGCGCTGACGGAATCGAAATCCCCGGCCGCCGCGCAGCGTCCTGTCCGCCTACTTCTCGGGTTCGCCGCCGTCTTTCGCGAGCACGATCATTGCGGGCGGCTGCTGTCCTGCGGGGACGAAGGTCATCGATACCGAATTGACGCAGTGACGCGTATTCTTGTCCGTCATCTGCTCGCCGGTGAACACGTGTCCCAAGTGCCCCTTGCAGTTTTTGCACACGATCTCAACACGGACCCTGCCGAACGAGAGGTCTTCGTGGCGCTCGATCGCGCCGTCGATCTCGTCGTCGAAGCTGGGCCAACCGCAGCCTGAGTGGAACTTGTCCGCCGAGCGATAAAGCGGCGCGTTGCACTGCCGGCAGATGTAGAGGCCTTCGTCCTTCAGGTCCGTGTATTCACCGGTGCCGGCGCGCTCGGTGCCCTTTTGCAGGAGGACATACGATTCCATCTCGTTGAGTTTGTTGTAGGCCATGACAGGTTCGACAGCAGGTTGGTTCGTTCGCTCACGCGGCGCATCGGTCGCACGTCGCGCCCCATTCTCCGGCGACGCATCTCGCGCGCCAGCGACCTCGGCGGCGTCCTGATTCGGCGCGTGCGCCTGGATCCCTGCCGAGCCGAGAGCCGACGAGGCCGCATTAGGCGAGCCCGCAACAGGCGAAGGCTCCGGCCCACAGCAGGAGAAAAGCAGCGCCGCGCCGAGGAGCGAAGGAAGCGTGGATTTGAGCATGGTGTCTCCAGAAGTTCGCCGCGCACATCAAGGGGGATGCGGCCGCCTATGCTACGGCAGCCGCTGCGCGCCGACCTGACGTTTTTCCCGCGGCGCCGTCAGCGAGGCTCAAGCCTCGCCCCCGCCGGCGTGTCGACGATCTTCCAACCTGCGGCCGCGATCTGATCCCGCAGCCCGTCAGCCGTCTGCCAGTCCTTGTCGGCCTTAGCCTGCGCTCGCTGCTCAAGCAACGCCAGCAGCTCGGCCGGCGCGTCGCTCGAGGCGTCGGCTTGCGGCTCATCTCCGAACACTCCGAGCACGTCCTCGAAGCGATCAAACGCCGCGAGCGCTGGGCCGACGGCGGCGACGGTGGGCGCCGCCCGGTTGACGGCCGCGACGAACTCGAACACCGCCGCCAACGCCTCGGACACGTTTAAGTCTTCAGACATGGCCGCGGTGAACGCGTCGTGGGCAGCTGCGACGGCGCCGTCCAGCTCTTCATCGCCCGGTCGATCGAGGCCGTCGCGCACCCTCACCAACTTCTTGCGGGCCTCATTGACGCGCGCGATCGCGGCGCGCGCCTCGTCCAGACCTTTGATCGTAAAGCTCAGCGACTGTCTGTATTGGACCCGGGTCAGCGCATAGCGCAGCTCCAGGCCGCTGTAGCCCATGTCCAGGATGCTCTGCACCGTGTAGAAGTTGCCGAGGCTCTTCGACATCTTGGTGTTGTCGACGAGCAAGTGGCGCGCGTGCATCCAGATGCTGACGTAGCGCTCGCCGGTGTGCGCCTCGCTCTGCGCGATCTCACAGTCATGGTGCGGGAACATGTTGTCCTCGCCACCCGTATGGATATCGATGCGCTTACCCAGATAGTGCATCGACATCGCCGAGCACTCGATGTGCCAGCCAGGGAAGCCGCGCGCCCCGCCGGGGAACGGGCCGTCCCACTGCATCTGATGCTGGTCGTCGACCTTCCAAAGCGCGAAGTCCCTGGGGTCTTTCTTTTCGGCGTTGACCGCGACCCTCGCGCCCGACTCAAGCTCGTCGATTTTCTTGCCGGATAGCTTGCCGTATTCGCGGAACTTCGAGACCTCAAAGTAGACGTTGCCGTTGACCGCGTAGGCGACACCCTTCTCTAGCAGGTCTGCGATGATCGACCCCATCTGCGGGACAAAGTCCGTCGCGCGCGGCATGTAATGCGGGATCCGCACGCGCAGCGCCCGCTGACACTCCTCGAACTCCTCCGTATAACGCTGCGCGATCTCCCAGGCGGTGCGCCCCGTACGTCGCGACTCCGCCTCCATCTTGTCCTCGCCGCCCTCAACATCGTCTAAGGTCAGGTGTCCTACGTCGGTGATGTTCATCACCTGCGTCACCTCGTAGCCCTGGTCCTCAACAAAACGTCGCAGCACGTCCGCGAACAGGAAGCTCCGGAAGTTGCCGATATGCGGAGAGCTGTAGACCGTCGGACCGCAGTGGTACATCGAGACCTTGCCGTCGACGATCGGGCGCAGCTCTTCGAGCTGACGCGTGAGTGAGTTGTGCAGACGGATCACCATGCGCGGTTGGAAGAGTCGCAGAGGCCTCGATCAGGTGCAACCACGGCGCTACAAGGATGTCGTGGCGAATCGACGAGACAGCCGCGAGGACGGGGCGTCGCCCGCCTCGCCTCCGGGCCAGGCGCCCAGCGCGGCGCCGCCCGACGGCTCGTTCGAGCTGCTCAGGGCGATCGGCTCCGGCTCGTCCAGCACCGTCTACGAGGCCCGCCTGACCCGCCCCATCGCGCCGCTGGAGCTGGGAGACGTGGTCGCCGTGAAGTTCCTGCGCCCCGAGCTGATCGCAGACGCGGGCGCGCGACGCCGCCTATCGACCGAAGGTCGGCTCGGAATGTCCATCCAGCACCCGAACGTCGCCCAGATTTACGCGGTCGACGGCAACGACGACCAAGAGGGCGTCGCGCCCTGCCTGATCATGCAGTTCGTACAGGGCACGACCCTGCGCGCCATGCTGCACAAGAGCGGCGCGCCGCTAGAGGACCTGACTCGACGCCTGGGCGCTGACGCGGCCCGC
>NYVR01000137.1 GCA_002684655.1 Planctomycetota bacterium
CCCGCACTGTGCCCTGTTATAAATACCTGATTTTATCCAGGCGACCAGCTGCTAAACTATGTTTGCTTCTTTCTGTTGCGAAAACAACCGTCTTTACGTAGGTCCGTTATAAGGCGTAATGTACTCCTTCGCACGCCGAATCTTGTCTTTGCACCACACACCATGGCGAGCTGGCGAGCTGGCGGCCGGCGATGCGCCAGAAAAAGCGGCGGAAGTCTCTGCCGAAGGCGCCCCCCGAGGCGATCATGCCATCGTCGCCGCGTAGACCACGTACTCGTCCAGATCCACCGTGCCAGACATGTCGACGTCGGCGTCGCGGTAGAACTCGAAGAGCTCCACCTCGCTGAGCTTCCCGCCGAAGCCGTGCCGAACCTCTTGGGGATCCACGAAGCTGTCCTTATTCTTGTCAAAGTCGTTGAAGTCTCTCGTGAACTCCTCCTTCTGCGTCGCCGTTACCGCGGCTGCGACGCTTTCGACGAAGCGCAGGCGCGATGTGAGCGAGAGCTCGCAGTGATCGAGGGTATGGGGTTCGCGCCATACTTTCTCGCGGTGCACCAGATCGTAGACCTGGCGCGCGCGCGCGACATCCCGTTCGTGGGGCGCGGTTCGGCCGCGGACAGCCTGGTCGCGCACTGCCTCGGACTCACGGATGCAGATCCGCTGCGCTACGGCCTGCTGTTCGAGCGCTTCCTCAACCCGCAGCGCAGCGACCTACCGGACATCGACCTGGACTTCTGCTGGCGGCGTCGCGATGAGTTGATCGACGCGGTCTACGATCACTTCGGCCGCGACCACGTCGCGATGATCGCCACCTACAACACTTGCGGTCCGCGCGCCGCCTACCAAGAGGCCGCGAAGGTGATGGGGCTTTCGCCGCGCGAGGCGTCCCGCCGCAGCAAGTGCCTCCCTTGGCACGGTGGCCGCGACATGGACCTCGCGCAGACGGTCGCGGCGACCCCGGGCTTCTTCGGCCAGGGCCACGCTGCTGCAGCCAGCAGCCGTGGCTGCGCGGCGCGTGACGCCAGCGCGCTGCCGCCGTCGGCCGAGCAGCTGTTGCTCCGGTTGGCGCAGCAGCTGCTCGCAGCGCCGCGTCACCTCGGCGTGCATCCGGGCGGCGTCGTGATCACGCCGCGACCGATCGCTACCCACGCGCCGCTCGAGCGCGCGGCCAAGGGGGTCGTCGTCACGCAGTACGACATGCACTTCGTCGAGGGGCTGGGCATGGTCAAGATTGACCTGCTCGGCAACCGGGCGCTCTCCATCGTGCATGATTGCGTGACGTCGCTCCGGGGCCTCGGCGCGCGGGTGCCGGACCTGCACGCGATCCCCGAGGACGACGAGCGCGCGGCGCGCCTGCTGCAGACGGGCGGTACATTGGGCTGCTTTCAGGTGGAGTCCCCGGCGATGCGAACCCTGCTGCAGCAGCTGGGCGCGTCGACGATGGATCGCGTCATCCAGGCGGTCGCGCTCGTGCGTCCCGGCCCCGCGTCATCGGGCATGAAGGAGTCGTTCGTCCGCCGCGCGCGCGGCCTCGAGGAGCCGACGGCGGCGCACCCGCTGCTGCTGCAGGTGTTCGCCGACACGTTCGGGATCATGCTCTACCAGGAGGACGTCATCCGCGCGGCGATGGCGGTCGCCGGGGTCGACGCCACCGCTGGCGACGTGCTCCGTCGAGAGCTCGGGAAGCGAGGGCGCCGTGACGAGATGCGCGACGAGGCAGACGCCTTCGTCGTCGCGGGGTTGCGGCGCGGGTTGCCGCGGCGCGCGGTCGAGGAGGTCTGGGGAGAGATGGCCCGGTTCGCGGGCTACTCGTTCTGCAAGGCGCACTCGGTGACCTACGGCCGCCTCGCGTATCGATGCGTGTACCTCAAGGCGCGTTGGCCCGCCGCGTTCCTGTGCGCGATGCTGCGCAACGAGGCGGGGTATTTCGCTCCTGGTGTCTACGCCGAAGAGGCCAAGCGCCTCGGCGCGGAGCTGCGTCCGCCGTGCGTCCAAGCGGGCGCCGCCGAGCATGAGTTGGTGCGCGAGGACGTTATCCAGGTCGGGCTCGGCGCGGTGTTTGGATTGAGCGCGCGCACCGTCGCTGGGGTGCTCACTGCGCGCCAGGCCGGCGGCCGGTTCCGCGACCTCGTCGACTTTTTGCGGCGTGTTCGTCCGAGCCGCAGCGAGGCTGAGCACTTGATCCAGGTCGGCGCCCTCGACGCGCTGGGGGTGAGCCGTCCCGAGCTCCTCTGGCGGCTGCAGGTGGCGATGACGAGCCGCGGGCAGCGCGCCGCGGCGCGCGCGGATTCGCATGAGCGCGGCGTCTTGTTCGCGGAGGCGGTGGCGCCGCGGGAGGCCTGTTATCCGTCGCTCCCAGACTACGACGAGGGGCAGCGTTCTGAGCACGAGCTCGAGCTGCTCGGCTTTACGCTGGGCAGCCATCCGGTCGACGTGTTGTGGCGCCGCGGTGAGCTGCCCGTCCGGTCGAGCTGCGTGCCTTGCGGGAAGGTCGGCGGGCACGTCGGCCGCACCGTGCGGATCTGCGGATTCGCCGTCGCCCTCCGTGGCCACGCTATCCGTCGGGGGGCCGCGAACAGCCGGCGCGCGGACGGCAAGCCAGGCGGGATGTGCTTCGTCACGGTTGAGGACGGCACCGGCTTGGTTGAAGCGACCCTCTTCCCCAAGGTCTACCAGCGCGTCGGCGGCTTGCTGCAAGGGCGGGGGCCGTTCGTTTTCGCGGGCCGCGTGGAGGAGCGCGTCGGCGGCGCGTTGGGGTTGCGAGTAGATGACCTGGAGCTGGCTGAGCAGACGGCGTGATGGCGACGTCGCCGTCTTTTAGGCATCCTGGATAGATGCAGCGCGAAGCGGGCCCCGAGAGCATCCGGTCGTTCCCGCTGGTGGTGTGTCTCCAGCGCGGCCTAGGCCGCGGGCGCCAGGCGTCGAGGAGGCGCTGAGGTGGGCGGCCGCGCGCGCGCAGGTGCTGCCGAGGTCCCGCCGCCTCGCCGCGCCGTGGTGATCGACGGCGCGAACGTGATCGCGTCAAGCCGTCGGCGGCCGCTGGAGCGCTTGGCGCTCGCAGAGGAGTGGAGCCGACGCTGGCGCGCCGACCTGCCCGTTTGGGTCTTCGTCGACTATTCGACCGCGATGGCGTGCCCGCGCGACGCGCAGCAAGTGCTGCGGGCCCGCTGCCAAGATGTGACGGACGGTCGTCCGCGCTACGTCGTGACGCCGCACCGCGAGTCCGCTGACACCTACGTGCTCGAGCACGCCCGTGAGCACGACGCGCTGGTGTTGTCCAACGATCGGTTCTGGGACCATGAGGCGCGACGAGACGGCGTCGTCACGCTGCAGTTCTACCTCAAGCACGATGATCTCCGCGTCTACGACGAGGCGACGTGGTTCCGCGGCGGGGGCGCGGCGCGTGTCGCGCTGGACGCGCTCTGCTGATCGAGGCGGCGGCGTCAGCCGCGTCGGAGCGCTTGCGTCGGCGTCATCCTGGACGCTCGCCACGCGGGCACTACGCCGCCCACGATCCCCAGCCCGGCGGCGAACAGGATCGACGTCAGCATCGCGGCGGGGGTCGTTCGGAAGGCGAACGTGACCTCTGAGAAGGTGGAGTTGACGGTGCCCGTCTCGGCGCCTTGGAGCGGCAGCACGAGCAGGCAGCCAACGACGCCGCCGAGCAACCCGAGCAGCAGCGACTCGCCGAGGAACGCGACGAAGATCGCCCATGGCTTGTAGCCGACGGCTTTGAGGATGCCGATCTCATGCGTGCGCGCGCCGATCGCGGCCAGCATGGAGTTGGTCCCGGTGAAGACAGCGCCGATGCCCATGATCAACGCGAGGAAGCCGCCGACGAACATGAAGCGGGTCGTCAGGCTGCTGGTTTGGCTGGCGAGGTAGTCCCGCTCGTTCATAACCTTCGGCTGCAGCCGGAGGTCGTCGTCATAGCGCGCGGCGATCGCGTCGAGGTCGGCGTCCGGGGAGACGCGCGCGAGGATCCGGCTGCGGACCGGGCGCTCCAGCGCGTCGGAGAGTCGGTCGACGTCGCCCCAGATCTCGCTGCGGTAGCCGCCCTTGCCAGAGAACGCCCCGACGATGCGGAACGTGCTGGTGTTGATCTGCAGGTTGTCGCCGACGCGGCAGTTCGCGATCCGCTCCAGCAAGCCGACGCCTACGATCAACTCGTCGGTGCCCGGGGTGAAGTTCTCGCCTTCGGTGATCACGACGTCGTCGCCGTGAATCGCGAACGTCATCGGCTCGACGCCGCGGATGGCGACGTTCGTCTCGCCGCCGTCGAACTTGCGCAGGCGGACCGCGAGGAACATCTCGGCGCTGGCCATCGGTCGGCCGCCGTCGTCGCGGATCACCTCAGGCACCTCCTTCTTGAGGATGTTGCACTGCTCGAGGGTGATGCCGGACTCCCCTTCGGAGGTCGCGCCCTGGCGCATGAACAGCGCGAGGTCGGTGCGGCCGCGTTCCTGGAAGAGCACCGCGAAGCCCTGTTGCAGGGACAGCATGCCGGCGAGCACGGCGATGGTCGCTCCGACGGCCAGCACGGTCAGGATCGTGGATGAGCTCCGAACGAACAGGCTGCGGACATTGTATTGAAGCGGGACGATCGCCATCACACGACCTCCTGGAGCGCGCGGGTCGTGGTCATGCGCGCGGCGCGGACGCCCGGCAGGATCCCCGAGACCACGCCTACGAAGAGCGCGATCCCCACCCCGAGCGATAACGTCTGTCGGTCGATGGCGAAGCCTGGGATGAACGCTGCGGTGCCGTCTGCCAGCGGTTCTTCCAGCAACACAGCGAGGAGCACGGCGAGCCCGGCGCCCAGCGTGCACAGCAGCAGCGACTCTCCGATCAGCAGCCATGCCGTGACGCCGTCGCCGAACCCCATGGCTTTCATGACGCCTAGGTCGCGGGTGCGCTCTCGCCCGGTCAGCATCATGGTGTTGAGGACGGCGAAGAAGATGGCGAACAGCACCGCGCCACCTATGAGCCGCAGCAGCTGCGGGACGTCACCCAGCATCGAGATGAACTGTCGGTTGAACTCGGCCTCGGTGGTGGTTTGCACGCGCTGTGGCCCGTTCTCGAACAACTCGTCCACGGTGCTCTGAACAGAGACCGGGTCGACCCCCTCCGCGATCTTCAGCATGAAGATGCCGGAGCCACGCGGGCCCGTCGCGCCGCGTTGTTCGAGCGATTCGTCGATATAGGCGAAGTGGAAGAACATCTGCAGCTCTTCGAACGCCGGCGACGAGCTCTCGTAGATGGCGTTGACGATGAACTCCCAGGGGGCGCCGTCGGTGCGGGTGAAGATCGTCCCGAGGATCGGGATCCGGTCGCCGACCTTCCAGTCATACTTGTCGGCGAGCTGGCGGCCGATGACGCAGCCGGTGCGCGTCCGGATGAACTCGTCGTAGCTTCCCTCGACGACGTGCATCTCGGGGTAGCTCGGCAGGAACGGCTCGGGGTCGATGGCGAACTGCGCAAAGAATCCGCCTTTGTCCTGCTCATAGCGGCCGCCGAACCACTGCCACTTGCAGATCTCGTCGACGCCTTCGACGGCGCTGAGTTTCTGCTGGTAGCCCAGAGGGAGGTTGACGAAGAGGCTGACCGCGGACTGCACCAACAAGCGGTTGGCGGCCGTCGCGTCGAGCGAGCGTGACAGCCCGCTTGTCACCGCCTGCAGGATGCAGATCAAGAACACTGCGACGGTCACCGCGCCGACAGTCAGCGAGGACCGCAGCGGGTGGCCGATCACGTTGCGTAGCAGCAGCCTCCAGGGCACGGCTAGCTGCCTCCCGTCGGGGTGGCGTTTTCCTCGATGCGTCCGAGCTTGCCCTTGTCCAGGTGGATCGTCTTGTCGGCGTAGGTCGCGGCCTGCGGGTCGTGGGTGACCATCAAGATGGTCTTGTGCAGCTCGCGGTTCAGTCTCCGCAGCATCTCTAACACGGCGTCGGCGGTGTCGCGGTCGAGGTCGCCGGTAGGTTCGTCGGCGAGGATCACCTGCGGATCGGTCGCGATCGCGCGCGCGATCGCGACGCGCTGCTCCTGTCCGCCTGAGAGTTCCCTCGGTTTGTGGTTCATCCGATCCGCCAAGCCGACCAACTCAAGCGCGCGCTCGGCCTGTTGGCGGCGCTGACGGCGAGAGAGCGGCGCGAGCAGCAGCGGCAGCTCGACGTTTTCTCGCGCGCTCAGGACGGGGAGCAAGTTGAAGCCCTGGAAGACGAACCCGACGTGCTCAGATCGCCACTCTGCGAGCTCGCTGCTCTGCATGGCGGCGAGGTCTTCGTCCCCGACTTGCACGACGCCCTCGTCCGCTTGGTCGAGCCCGCCGACGAGGTTAAGCAGGGTAGTCTTGCCCGATCCTGACGGGCCCATCAGGGCGTAAAAGGTTGCCGCGTCCATGTCGAGGTCGAGCTCGTCGAGCACGCGGAGCGTCTGCCCGCCTTTGGAGTAAGACTTGGTTACGGAGCGGAGGCGGATGGCGGCGGGCATGGTCAGCGGTCTTATGGTCTGTTCACTGCTGCGCGAGGCGCACGCGGTCCCCGTCCTTCAGGGACGTGGGCGGGGCTAGCACGATGCGCTGTGTGGCTCTCAATCCCGCCTCGATCGAGACGCGTCCTCCCTTGGTTTCGCCCAGCTGCACGGTCGTAAAGCGGACGACGTCTCTATCGACGACGAAGGCGCCTGAGACGCCGTCGACCTCGACGATCGCCTCGCTTGGCACCAGGATGCGCGGCGAGGCTGCGGCCTCGGTCGTCGTTGGCGGCGGGGCGTCGGCAGACCGAAACACAACGCGTACTCCCATCTCAGGTCGCAGCCGGTCGTCCAGGCGGTCGAGCTTGACGCGCACTTCGACGGTGGCTTTCTGGCGGTCCGCGGTGGGCCAGATGCGGTCGACGGTTCCGGTGTAGCGGTCGTCGGGGAAGGCGTCGAGGAAGACGTCGGCGGGCGCGCCGACGGCTACCGACTTCAAGGTGTTCTCTGGCACGTTGGCCTGCACCTCGAGCGAGGCCCGGTCGACCATGGTGCAGACCGCGCCGCGCGCGTTGCTGCCACCCTGCGCGTTGGGTGAGACGACTTCGCCGACTTCGGCGTCCTTGAGCACGACGATGCCGTCGAATGGCGCCCGCACGTCGGTCTTGTCCAAGGTCGCCTTCGCTTGGTCTCGGGCGGCTGCGGCGGCTGTCCGTTGGCTGCGTCGCGCGGCGATGTCTTGATCCGCGGCGGCAAGGCGCTGCTTGGCGGTCTGAACGGCCGCCGCAGCGGCGGCGACCCCCGCGTCGAGGGACGTGAGGCGGGCGGCAGCTGCCTCGTGATCTCGCTCGGCGAGCTGCAGGGCGCGCGCGCCTTCGATCTTCGCGCTCGCTACGCCCCGCTTTCGGTGCTCCCGCTACAGCCCCCGCCTCCGCCC